>JANQKT010000176.1 GCA_028280965.1 Phycisphaeraceae bacterium | reverse complement strand
GCATTGCGCGGCGATCCGGCTGCCGATCTTGACCTCGGCCGGGAACAGCGCCTTGCTCTCCTTGTCGGCGACGTTCTCGACGCACATCATGAAATGGCTTCCGCCAGCGCCAGCGACAGGTCCGACTCGGCGAGCACGCGCTCGGCGGCCTCGGCGCGCTTCGCCAGCATCTGGTTCCACAGGTCCGAGTCCCAGACCTCAGCCGAGCCTGCGTCCAGCAGGTTGGGCTTATAGTCGGTCATGCTGAATCGGCGGGCTTCGAGCAGCTTCTGTGTCGCATCAAGACGCGCCTGCACGAGCGTAGATTTGGGCGCGACCATCACCCCGTCGTCGTTGATCGACCACTGCGCCGCGTCCGGGTGCGGCGACTGGGACCAGGCGATCTGCAGCGCGTAGGCGAGCACGGTCGCGGCCGGCTGCGGCTTGTCCGCGGACATCGAGACCCGCGTCTTTGCTTCGATCCCGCGTTTTTCGAGCGAATCCCAGTCGGCTTCGATCGAGACGCCGGTCTGCTTGTGCAAGAACGCGAAGACCTCGCTGAGCGATGCATCCTCGAAATCGACCGCGACGCTGGTGGTGGCCAGTGTTTCCTGGATGTTGGCCAGGCCCTTGACCTCGTCGGTGTCGCTCTTGGTGATCTCCGGCGTGCCCGGCCCGGTCATCAGCGTGACCGTCGTGATCGCCGCCGTCGCCGCCAGCGCAAGCCCCGCGGCGAGCAGCAGCTTGCGCGGCATCTTCAGGATGCGCGGTGCGGGCGTGTTCGCGTCGTTCGGTCGGTCCGTTGACTGCTGCTGATCGATCATGGCGGAGATCTCTTTCTGCTGGTGATCGGAAAGGCCGGCCGAGCCGTCGGCCGCCCGGAAGCTGGTTGTCAGTTGGTCAGCGAGCGCGCGGGCCTGTTCGACAAACGCGCGGGCGTCGGGGTCGTCGGCGAGCCGCGCTTCGACCTGGTTGTAGACGTCTGTCCCCGCTTCGAGTTCCCCGAGCGCGTATGCGGTGAGGTTGGGGTCGTCGGTTGTGTCCGGGGACTGCGGTGTGTTGGTGTGGTCGGTCATGGTGTTCACCTCGGCGGGTGTGTATTTGGCTTGTTTCGCGGGTGACGCGTAGCGTCCCGTTTTCGAATCATTTGTTGTGCATCGCGGGACGCTGCGCGTCGCCCGCTAAGCGTGTTTGGTTTCATGCATTGAGGCTGGTCATGCTCGCGCGGAGGTCTTTCATCGCCTGGTGCAGGAGCACGCCGACGTGGCTGACGCTGTGGCCGGTGACCTCGGCGATCTCGCGGTAGGCCAGCCCGCCCTGGAAGCGCAGCCGCACGACCTCGCGCTGGCTGCTGGGCAGCGCGGCGACCAGGCCCAGCAGGCGGTCCTGCTGGTCGTGATTGTCGGCGTGCTCAGCCGGGCCGGGCCGGGCGCTGGTGTTGGCCCCGTCCATGCGTGCGGTGTCTGTCGCTTGCATGCGTGACTCCTTTCGGTGCAGGTCGATCAGCCGGTTGCGGCAGACGGTGAACAGCCAGGCGGCGAGGCGGGGCTGGATGTCGTGCTCGAGCTTGTCCGCCGGCTGCTGGCAGAGCCTGAGCAGCGTGTCCTGCGCCGCGTCGCGGGCGCGCTCGAGGTCGCCGGTGTGCGACCGGGCGTAGGCGACCAGCGGGCGGTGGTACCGCGCGACGGCGTCTTGCAGCCGCTGCTGGTGGCTCGTGGGCTGTCCCGGCGATTCCGGGGGCGGCTGATCCATGGTTTGGCCGATCGTGGCGGCTTTGGCCGCGTCTGCAGAACACAACGGGGCGGGGACGGGTTTCTTAGGCAGAATCTGGAATCGGACCATTATTGAACGCAAAACGACCGCGTACAACACCTCAGGCGGGGCGAAGTGTCCTTGACGTGTCTTCACGGCTGGCAAGCAGCCGAGGCACCCGCAAGGGCCCAGGCTCGGCATTCCACTGCACTTGTTTATCCGAAAGTATTGCTTGGCCGTTTTGTGGCTTTATAATTAGGTCCCCAGGCTTCATCGACCCATACCGACCGTGATTGTTTTTCTATCGCTTGGCTGTTCGTGCGCAGCCCGCCGGCGGCAGCCATCGAGAGGCAAGGCAAGGACTAAAGGATGCGTCTTCTGATTGTTGGTGGCGAAACCAATCGCGGTGTCGATCTGCGCCTGGAGGGCCTTTGGCCGACAGCGCGCCGGGGGCGCTGGGCCAGCGTCTTGCTGGGCCTTGGCGCGCTGGCGGGCGGCAGCGGCGGGGCGGTGGCGGGCGAGGCGGACTGGATCGCCGACAACCAGGTGCCCCTGAGCCAGATCGCCGACTTCGACGTGCACGGCTACATCGGCGGGTCGGGCCAGGCCGCGGACTGGACGCTGGGTAACGACGGGGTGACCTCGACGAGCAACACCGGTGCGCCCGGTGAATTCAACGCCAGCCGGCAGGTCGGGTACTACCGGCTTAGTGAAGTCAACATCATCAACAACCTGACACCGCAGCTCTTGGCCTGGGCCGTGCCCGGCAGCACCGTCGACCCGATGACCGCGCGCGTGCTTGCTGACGCCCACCGGGCCGGGGCGCTGGTCTACGGCACGACTGACCACGCCAACCCGGCGAACCTGCCCGCATCCATCCGCAACCAGGCGTTGGCCCTGACCTCCGCGTCCAACGGCAGCCCCGTTGTGTTTACGCAACTGATGATCAACGCCGCGGCGAACCACGGCTTCGACGGCTGGTCGCTGGACTGGGAGTACCCCGGCAATCCGCAGGAGAGCGACGCCTACGCCGGCATCCTGCGCAACATGCAGGAGCACTTCGGCGACCTCAAGGTCGGGTTCGCGCCGCAGTACGTGGTCCCGCTCAGCCACCCCGCCGCGGCGGTGCCCTGGGTGGATAACGTCCAGCTCCAGAGCTACGACGTCGGCTTCGGCACGCACGGCACCTTCCAGCAGGCGGTCGATGCCACCGGCACGCTACGAAACGCGGGCTACAACGACGACCAGCTCCAGCTGGGCATCCCTTTCTATACCAACGGCACGCAGGTCGGCTACAACACCCTGGTCGATCAGATCTACCCCAGCTCCAACACCGCGATGTTTGGCGCAGAAACCGTTGGCATGGGCAGCCCCGACGTCGTCCGCCAGCGTGTCCGCTACGCGATCGACCAAGAACTCGGCGGCGTCATGCTCTTCCAACTCCAGAGCGACCTGATCGCGACCGATCGCCGGTCACTGCTCTACACAGTGGCCTCCGAAGTAGACCGGCATTTCCAACGCCCCTGGCGGCCGTTCAACGGCGCGGATGTGATCGGTATTAACTTTCAGGGCGCGGCGCCGACCGCGCTGGGCGAGAACGAGGTCGCGGGCCTGGCGGCGCAGCGCTATTGGAACACTGTGTCCGGCACCAGCGGCGTCGCCAATGACCTGAGAGATGGGCGCAACAATGTGGCCAGTGGTCTACGCGTGACCTTCTCCTCACCAGGGGCCGGTCGCCTGGGCCTGCAGGACACCGCCGGCGAACGCCGGTTGATCGATGGGTACCTCGCGGCAACAGACAGCGACCGGGTCCAGGTGACCGTCAACGGCATCTCGTACCAGGACTACTACGTGATCGCGTACCACGACGGCGATTATGCCCCGTATGCACGCTCGCGATACAACCTCCGCACGTTTGATGAGGCCGCCCCGGGGCAGACTGAAAACCTTGTGACCGACGTCAACGACCCGACGAACTTCACCGGCCGGCTGAACGTCGGCAACTACAACGGTTCGGACCTCAAGGTCAATGGGGCGGCACACTACAGCGTCTTCGGTGTGGTCGAAGGCAGGGACTCGTTTACGCTGGAATCCCAGGGGGTTGACGGCCTGCGACGCGGCCAGATCAACGGCCTGCAGATCATCGACCTGTCCAACCGCATCAGCCTGTCCAACATCGTCGCCGGCGGCGACGGCTTCGACTCGGAGACCGGGTTGGGTCTCAGCGGCGACCCGCTCGCCACCGAGCAGGGGCAGGTCATCCACGCGGGGCCCGAGCCGTTTGTCCACGGCAGCAGCTTCCCGAGTTTCTCGGCGGTCCCCTACGACTACGTCGACCGTGTCTTCACGCCCAGCGGCAACTTCGGCGGCTTCGTCGATCAGCCGATCGACAGCACCGGCACACGGTTCCACTTCGGCATCGACGCCGGCGTCGGCGGGCCCTACGGCACGATCTACAGCGGCTTCGGCGCGGCGGGCGACCCGACCAGCGGCTTCATCGGCGGCCTGGACTTTGAAGCCGGCGACTTCATCTCCTTTGGCGCACAAAACGGCATCACCTTCGACCTCCAGGCCATCCGTGATGACAACCCGCAGATCGCCCTCGATGCGTTCACTGCGATCGTCGGCGACAACCGCAACGTGGCCGGCGGCAGCATCGACTACTTCGTCATCCTCGACGGCGAGGTCGTGCAGTGGGACATCGACCTGACGGACACCGAGCAGCTGGTCTACATCAAGCTCGAAGACACCGACCGGCTCCTGACGCTCGCCGTCACCGACTCGGCGGACGGCATCGGCGACGACCGCGGCTACTTCGCCAATGCCTTCCTGCTGCATTCATCCATAGCCGGCCCGCTGTTCGGCGACCTGGACGGAGACGGCGACGTCGACGATGCGGACTTCGGCCTGGCCTTCGCCGCCTTCACCGGCCCCGGCGGCGTCCCGGTCCCCGAGCCCGGCTCCCTGGCGCTGCTGGGCCTGGGTAGCCTGGCGGCACTTCGCCATCGGCGGCAGGGCGTGCTCAAGTCGGCTTGTAAGTAATTTTTAATAAATAACTTATAGGTTAGATTGACGTCGGCTTATGTTGCGAACCGCAAATCCCGCGCCGGGGCCCGCCGAATCTTGAAAAATTTGCCCGGACCGACTTGCCGGACCCCCTGAGATCATTTATAGTGCCCGGTTCGCGGTACGGACCCCACGACGGTCAGGCAGGACGAGGCGGTCGCCCAGCCACCCGACAACCCGATTCCACCCTTGAAGCAAGTCGAGGCTATCGATGCAGCAGACTTCTGTGCGCGACTACTCGAAGCGCGGAGACGCTCTACCCATCCCGAACCTGGTCCAAGTCCAAGAGGCGGCTTACGACCGATTCATCCAGTTAGACAAACCCTACGACGGCCGTGACACGAGCATCGGGCTCGAGTCGCTGCTGCGTGAGGTGTTCCCCATCGTCTCCTACGACGGGAACATGCAGCTGGAATACCAGTACTACAAGCTCGACGAGCCGCGCTACACGCCCGACGAGTGCCGCGAGCTGCGCCTGACCTACGGCATGCCGTTCCGCATCGGCGTGCGCTTCGTCCGCAAGGACGTCGCCGAGGTCCCCGAGGAAGAGATCTACCTCGGCGAGGTGCCCGTCATGATGGGCGGCGGCGAGTACATCATCAACGGCGCCGAGCGCGTCATCGTCAACCAGCTGCACCGCTCGCCGGGCGTGGACTTCTCCATCGCCTCGTCCGAAGGCGACCGCCCGCTGCACTCGGCGCGCATCATCCCCGAGCGCGGCTCGTGGATCGAGCTGGAGGTCAGCAAGAAAGATGTGCTGCAGATGCGCATCGATCAGTCGACCAAGATCCCGGCGACGACCTTCCTCCGAGCGCTCGACGAAGACTTCTCCAGCACGCGCAAGCTGCTCGAGACCTTCTACAGCGTCGAGTCGATCAAGGTCACCGACCTCAAGCCCGAGCACTACGCCGCCGCCGCGATCGTCGACACCGAGACCGGCGAGGAGATCGTGCCCGTCGGCGGGCAGGTCGGCGAGAAGCTCGATGAGATCATCGCGTCCAAGCTCAAGAAGATCGAGGTCATCGCCAACCCCGGCGACATGCTGATCCTCAACACGATCGCCGACGAGAAGCAGGCCCACCTGCCCGAGGGCATGCAGGTCAACGAGCACGAGGCGGCGCTGCTCGCGCTGTACGCGCGGCTCCGCCCGGGCAACCCGCCGCAGGTGGACAAGGCCCGCGCGCTCTTTGAAGAGCGCTTCTACGACGAGAACCGCTACCGACTGGGCAAGGTCGGCCGGTTCCGCATCAACCGCAAGTTCGAAGAGATCAACGTCCCCGAAGACGTCATGCGGCTGCGCTCGCCCGACTTCCTCGCGGTGATCAACTACCTCCTGGACCTGCGCTCCAACCGCAACAAGGCCCACATCGACGACATCGACCACCTGGGCAACCGCCGGCTGCGCACGCTCGACGAGCTCGGCGTTGAGGAGCTGCGCAAAGGCTTCCTCAAGCTCCGCCGGACCGTGCAGGAGCGCATGTCGGTCAAAGACCCGGACGAGATGGCGAAGATCGCCGACTACATCAACTCCAAGTCCATCAGCAGCGCGATCGAGCACTCCTTCGGCCGGGGCGAGCTGTCGCAGGTCGTTGACCAGACCAACCCGCTGAGCCAG
>JANQKT010000175.1 GCA_028280965.1 Phycisphaeraceae bacterium | reverse complement strand
CAAGGTGAATCACAGGCGCAGGGCCAAGGCCAGGGCGAAGGTCAATCACAAGGTCAGGGCCAGGGCAAGGCACAGGGCCAATCCCAGGGCCAGAGCCAGGGCCAACAAAGCGCGCAGGGCGACCGCCCGGTCGATGCCGCGGCCCAGGCCCAGGCCCAGGCGATCCGCGATGCGCGCATGGGTGAGCCGGGCGCCCAGCCGGGTCAGCCGGGCGGCCAGCCCGGCACACAGATGGCCAACGGCCAGCAGCCCGGCCAGCAGTCGGGCGAGGGCCACGGCAACACCGGCGACAGCCGGTTCGACGCGGGCGCCCTCGAAGGCGTGAACGACGACGGCCGACGCGCCTGGGGCGACCTGCCGCCGCGTATCGTTGAGGACCTCAGCCGCGGCCAGCGCCAGCGCGCCCCCGCGGAGTACCTCGACCAGGTCGACGCCTACTTCCGCGCGATCGCCCGCCGATCACGGGAACAAAACGATGAAGAGTAAATCCCAATACCCCAATCACCCCAACACCCCCCATGCCCACGGCGTGCCTGCTCTGAGGCACGCCGTGGGACCCCGCGTTGTGCTCTTGTTCGTCGCCCTCCTGCTCTCCTGCTTCTCCTCGCTCTCAACACCCGCGCAAGTCCTCGACACCAATAACAACCTCGTCGCGCGCTCGATCGACCGCGGCATCACGTACCTGGCCTCCCGCGTCAACGACGACGGGTCGATCACCAACAGCAACCGCTACGCCACCGCCAGCACCTCGATGGTGATCATGGCCCTCACCGCCGTCGGCCACCAGCCCACCGACCTCACGCCCGAGGGCAAGGTGCTCCGCGACGCGATGCGGTTCATCCTCCGCGACGACCGGATCACGCAGGAGGGCTACTTCGGCCGGTCGGACCACTCGCGGATGTACGGCCACGGCATCACCACGCTGATGCTCTGCGAGATGCTGGGCATGGGGATCGACGAAGCGCAGGACCGCGTGATCCGCGAGCGCGCCGAGCGCGCCATCAGCCTGATCCTCAAGGCCCAGGCCGTCCGCAAGCACAGCGAGCGCTACCACGGCGGCTGGCGTTACGAGCCCAGCTCCGCCGACGCCGATCTGTCGGTCACCGTCTGGCAGGTCATGGCGCTGCGCGCCGGCAAGGCGGCGGGCATCGACGTCCCCGCCCAGGCGATCGACGACGCGGTCGCCTACCTCGAGCGCTCGTACAAAGAGACCGGCCGGAAGGGCGCGGGCACCGGCGGGTTCGGCTACGAGCCGGGCCAGCAGCCGCGCTACGCCACCACCGCCGCCGGCCTGCTCGCGATGCAGGTCTGCGGCCGGTACGAGCACGAGCAGGTCCTCGGCGCCACCCGGTTCCTCCGCGACCTGGGCCCGCAGCCCCGCGACCAGTGGTTTTATTACGGCTCGTACTACTACGCCGTCGGCCTGGACCAGGCCGGCAAGGACCACGGCGACCACGCCGCCAACCGCATCTGGGAGGCCCTCTCGCGAGAGCAACGCGCCGACGGCTCCTGGGCCGGCCGAGCCCAGGAGACCGACCCGGTCTACGCGACCTCCCTCGCCATCCTCGCCCTGAGTGTCCGGTATCACTACCTGCCGATCTATCAGCGTTAACAAGAATGGTGGATAAGAGTGAAGCAACACCACGACGAACGCTCGTCATCGATCGCAGTGGGTTTCGCTTCGCTCTACTCATCCTACGCACGATGCATTTTAATTTGATTGCCTACTGATACACTGCGTCTGCTGTGTTGTCGCCGATATGCCTCGCGACGGCGGTGATAACTAGACACCGCCGGTCTGTCACCCGGAAACTCGGGATAGATGGAGCAACCTAATTAAAGCATTCTGCAATTAGGCGATAGCCAATGAAGGTTCAAGAGACAAAATCACTGTCGCAACTCTATTCACGGGAAGAAGATTTCTCCGCTGATCTCGCGAGTCATATCACTCACCTTTGCGTTGGCTCGTTCGAGGATGCTGAAACAGAGTCCGTTGTTGGCACTCGCCGCGCTGACATCGTCGCGACTGGCGACGATGGGACGATGGTAGTCGAGAATCAGTTCGGCAAAGCGGATTGGGATCACTGGGGAAGGCTGGAGGCGTACGCTCGCTTGAAAGAGGCAAACGTTGCTGTTCTCGTCGCCGAGGACTTCGAAGAATTAATGGTCGTGACATGCAGCCTTCGTAACGAAGACAGCAAGATCGACTGGTACCTGATCAAAGTCGTGGTGAATACGCATGACGAACTGTCCTTTCATTACGTCTCAAGACCCGCTGTAGACATTCAAACGCAAAAGAGCAATGTTGAGTACAGTGAGTTTTGGAAGCCGGTGCGCGAGTCTGGTCTCTTTGCGGGCAAACCAGTTCCACTCCGCGACGAGTCATGGATCGGGAAAGGTGTGCGAGGAATGAATTTGCTCCTCCAGTTGCACAACCATGCGTGCTCAGTGCTCATTTCCTTTCAAGGTGAAAGCCGCATTGAGAGACGTGCCAGCGTAATCGAGCTGTTCTCCGGCAGCGAGTACACATATGAGCTTCGCGAGTCACCGAAGTTCGCCAACATCGTCTTTCCTGTACTGGAAAAAGGGAAGAAAGATCGTGATGCTTGGCCCGAGATTCGAGCGAGGCTCGTGCAAGTGGGCGAAGACATTTACACCCGACTTAAGAACTCGGATGTTTAGCTGCAGAACAATTGGATGCATCGGAGCGGTCGATGTGGTTCGAAAACCAGTGGATCACCGTCTGCGACCGTCTGGTGATCCCAAGCATTCTGTTTATATCACGCTCGTTCTGTGCCTTGGCCTAAGACGTTGCCGCCTCAAGCTACTCTTTCAGCACCTTGATCTCGATGTTCCTAAAGTCGCACGGGTGGCTCTCGGACTGCAGCGAGATCGTGCCCTTGCTCAGCTTCGTGCCGTCGTCGAGCTGGGGCTGTTCGTAGACGTAGACATCCTCACCATTGATGCGGTGGATGATCTTGCCGTCGCCGTGGACCTCCAGCTCGAGCTTGACCCACTGGTCGCCGCGGAAGGTCTTCGACGAAGAGTTCTGGCAGTGGGCACGGATGAGCTTGCCGTCGCGGACGTGGTGCGTGCCGGGCGTGCAGATGTTGCCCGTGGACCGTTCGCGCGGGTTGTCCTCGGACTGGCCGAGCAGCTGGACCTCGATGGAGTTGGGGAAGTCCTGATCCCTGGTCATGTCGTTCGGGTCCTGCCCGTGGAACATGACGCCCGAGTTCATGAACGCCCAGCCCGGCCCGTCGGGCAGCTGCTCGCCGACGAAGCGGTACTCGAGCCGGAGGATGTAGTGCGAGTAGGGCGTGTCGAGGTACAGGTGGCCGAACCGGTTTCCGAACTTGCCGCCGTACTTGTCGTAGCGGACCTGGATCATGCCGTCCTTCACGCGGAAGGTGTTGTCCTTGTCCTCGCCCGCGTCCTCGTAACGGATCTTCGGCGTCCAGCCCTCGAGGTCCTTGCCGTTGAAGACCGGCTTGAAACCGTCGTCCTCGCCGGCCACCGTCAGGAACGTGCTGTCCACGGTTGTGGGCTGCGTCGCGCAGCCGGCGGACAACAGCACCAGGCAGGCGAGCATCGCGGTGAAAACAGGCAGGGTCTTATGCATCAGGGTTCTCCGGTTGGGTCCAGCGATTGTATCCGACGCCGAGGCTCGGCCGACCGTACACCCTTTATTCGCACCGGCCCGCGGATTCTTACGCCTACTCGTCCAGCACCCTGATCCGGATGTTGCGGAACTCCAGCGGCGCCCCCTCGGCCTGCAAGGCGATGTAGCCTTCGGTCAGCAGTGTCTCGCCGCCGCGGGCATCGACGAGTTTTTTCGCCGCATAGTCGTCCCGTTTGTCGCCCGGGTCGAGCCGGGGCTCTTCAAGCTCGAAGACGTCTTCCCCGTTGACGCGGAAGACCATCTTGTCCCCGCCGTGGACTTCGAGCTCGAGCGCGATCCACTGGTCGCCCTGGAATGTTTGGGATGAGGATCGGATGCAGTGCCGGCGGTCGAGCTTGCTATTGAAAACCACGTGCGTGCCGGGGGTGCAGACGTTGGCGGTCGGGCGTTTACGCTCGTCGCCCTCGGGCACGCCGAGCATCTGCGCCTCGATCGACGCGGGGAACTCCTGGGTGAACGACATCGACTCGGCCGACTGGCTGTGCAGCATCACGCCGGAGTTGATCCACGTATACCCAGGCGCGCCTGGGCAGTGGCCCTCCACAAATCGGTAGTCCAGCCGGAGGATGTAGTGCGAGTAGGGCGTGTCATAAAACAGGTGCCCGAACCTGCCGTCGAACGTTTCGTAGTTGTCGTACGTGACCCTGAGGACGCCGTCTTCGATGACGAAGGTGTCCTTGTAGTTCTCGCCCAGCGGAACGCCCGCGAACTTCGCTGTCCAGCCGGTGAGGTCTTCGCCGTTGAAGATCGGGACGAAGCCGTCGGCGTCTGCTCCGGGAGCTCCTGGCCCGGCGTTGCAGCCGACGGCGAGCATCAGGCAGGCGATCACCACGAAAGGGTAGATGGGTTTTGCGGGCATTGTTTTCCTCTGTGGATCGATGGGCTCACACATCATAGCCGCGACGCTACGCGCCGCCGGGGCTTACTAAGGATGTTTCAGACTCAACGAGCGAACACAAAGATCGCGAGCACAAGGATTGACCGGCGTCGCGTCGCGGCTATTGGGCTGCTGCGACCTCGACCTCGCCCGCGAACGCGCCCTCGGGCTTGAAGTCGGCGGGGCGTTTTTCCCCGTGCCAGAGGAAGTACAGCAGCCGCTTGAGGTCGTCGAACACGAGCATGATGCACGGCAGGACGACCAGGATCATCACCGTCGCGCTCAAGAGGCCCGCCGCGATCGAGATCGCCATCGGGATCAGGAACTTGGCCTGGAAAGATGTTTCAAGGATCAGCGGCGTCAGGCCGAGCACGGTCGTAATCGTCGTCAGCATGATCGCGCGGAAACGCGCCTTACCGGCGGCGACGAGCGCGTCGTAGACCGGCACGCCTTCGGCGCGCTTCATGTTGAAGAACTGCACGAGGATCAGCGAGTCGTTGACCACGATGCCCGACAGCGCGACAAAGCCGATCAGCGACAGGAACGTGAGGTCGTAGCCCATCAGCAGGTGCCCCCAGATCAGGCCGATCGTCGCGAAGGGAACGACGCACATCACCAGCAGCGGCTGGAAGTAGCTCTGGAACAACCAGGCGAGGATGACGTAGATCATGATCAAAGCCGCGGCGAAGCCGTAGGGCAGCGAGCCGAACGCGTCGGCCATCTGCTCCTGACGCCCGGCGAACTTGATCTCCAGGCCCGGGTACTTCTGCTCGATCAGGTCGATCTTCGAGGGCAGCGGCCGGCCGTCCTTGCCCTTCAAGACGTTGCCGTCCTCGTCCTTCGGCGGCTGCTTGATCTCCGCGACGATCTGCTCGGGGCTTGCCTCGGCGTCCGCGGCGGCGGTCACGGTCACCGCGCGCTTCCGGTCCACCCGGTTGATCGTCGCGTAGGTCGAGCTGTCCTCGATCGACACCAGCTCGCGCATCGGCACCGGCCGGCCCTGCGGGTCGACCAGCCAGGCGTTCTGCACCTGCGCCAGCGACCCGCGCGTCTCCTCATCGAGCCGCACGCGCACATCGATGTCCTCCTCGCGCTCGGCGAAGGTGTGCGCCTCGAGCCCGAAAAGAAACCCGCGCAGCTGCGTGTTGACCTGCTGGTTGTTCATCCCGAGCGTCGCGGCGTCCGGCTGCACGTAGACCTTGCGCTCCGACTGCCCGCGGTTCGCGTCGTCGGCGATGTCATAAAGCTGGTCGTAGGTCAGCAGCAGCTTCTTCACATCGCCCGTCGCCAGGCGGAGCACCTCCGGGTCGGCGCTGATCAGTCGGATCGTGACGTCCGGCCCGCCCGGCCCGCCGGTCTGCTGCATGTAGCTGATGCGCTCGACGTCGTCGATCCTGCCCTGGAGTTTTTTGCGGATCGCGCTGGTGATCTCGGGCGAAGTCCGGGTGCGTTTTTCGACCGCCTCGAGCTCGACAAAGACCTGGGCGACGTGCGTCGCCGGGGCGTTGTCCTGGCCGGTCTCCAGGTTGCTGCTGCCGCCGATCAGTGACTCGATCGATTTGACCTCCGGTTTCTCGGCGAGCACGACCGACTCGATGCGTTTCACGACGTCACGCGTCGCGTCGATGGGTGTGCCGATCGGCATGCTCACATCGATGACGAACGACTCTGCGTCATCCCCGGGGATGAAGTTGAACGCCAGCCGCTCGCCCGCCACCATCGCGAACGAGGCGATAAGCACCGTGATCGCGACCGCGAGCGTGAAGTAGCGTGTCCGCAAGAGCAGCGCCTGCACCTTCCCGAACGCGGGGATCACCCGGTTCATCAGCAGGTGATCCCGCCAGTCTTCGTAGCGCTTGATCAGGCGGGCCAGCACGCTCTTGTGCTGCTTGTCGCGCTTTTTGAGCGAGTGGCCCATGTGCGCCGGCAGGATCAACAGCGACTCGATCAGCGACATCGCCAACGCACACGCGACGACGACCGGCAGCGCGCCCAGCAGCGTGCCGATCTGGCCCTTGATAAAGGTTAGCGGCAGGAACGCGACGATCGAGGTCAGCACCGTCGCGACGACCGGCCAGAAGACCTCGTTCGCGCCGTTGATCGCCGAGCGCGTCGGCGTCTCGCCAGACTCATCATGGTGGGCCTGGATGTTCTCAGCGACGACGATCGCGTCGTCAACCAGCAGGCCGAGCACGACGATCAGGCCGAACATCGTCAGCAGGTTGAGTGTGATGTCGAAGCCGGCCATGAGGATGAGCGTGCCGCAGATCGCGGTGGTCAGCCCGACGCCGACCCACATCGCCGCGCGCCAGTTCAGGAAGACCAGCAGCGTCAGGAACACCAGCCCCGCGCCGTAGACCGCGTTGCGGGTCAGGAGGTCCAGCCGGCCCTCGACGAACCGCGCGAGGTCGGTCGTGTCGTTCAGCTCTGCGCCGGCGGGCAGCGGGCGCTCGCCCTTGGCGCCCAGTTCCCAGGCGAGCTGGGGGTTGGATTTCATCGGCCCGCCGGGCCGGCGCGCGGTCGCGAGCTGGGTGAGGTGCTCGGCGGCGCTGAGCTCGTAGGCCTCGCCGTTGCGCCCGGCGACGTAGGCGCGCACCATCTGCGCCATCTTGACGATGTCCTGGTCGCCGACCTTGAAGATCGTCAGGCTGGTCGCGGGCTTGTTGTTATAGCGGGCCTCGAGGTCCGAATCGACAAAGCCCTCGCGGATCGTGGCGAGTTCACCGACGGTGATGGATGTGCCGTCTTCCCGCGCGATGAGCGGGATCTTGCGGATCGCGTCGGCGCGTTCCGCGACGCCGAGCGTGCGCAGGGAGACGTTGCCGGTCTCGTGCTTGATCGTCCCGCCGGGGATCTCGGTCATCCAGTTGCGGACGGTCTGGCTGATCTGCGGCAGCGACAGGCCGTACTCGAGCATGGCGACGGGGTCGACGTCGATGCTGATCTCGTAGGCGCGCGTCCCGCCGATGAGGATCTCGCCCATGTCCGGCAGGGATCGCAGGTCGTCGCGGACGGCGCGGATCGCGCGCTTCATCGCCGCCGGGTCGTCGATGCCCGACAGCACGACGCGGATCACAGGCAGGCGCGGCTCGATGAGTTTGGTAGTGATTTCTTCCGACTCGTCGGGCAGGTCCTGCAGCGCATCGATCTCGCGTTCGACGTCCTCCATCCCGGCGGTGACATCGACGCCCTCCTTGAACTTGACGGTGATCCCGCCGCCGCCCTCCGCGACGGTCGTGCTGATCTCGTCGATCTCGTCGATCCCGCGCAGTGCGTCCTCGACCTTGATGGCGAGCGATGATTCGACCTCCTCCGGCGCCGCGCCGGGGTAGGGCAGCGTGATCGTTGCGGTGTCGGGATCGACCTCGGGGAAGAACTGCTTGCGCAGCATGGTCGAGGCGACCAGGCCCGCGATGATCAGCGCGGCCATCAGCAGGTTGACGACCACGGGCTTGCGCACGCCGAACTCGGAGAAGCCGAGGTTCATGGCGATTCCCTATCTGACGCGTCCGGCTCCCCGCCGTTGCGTGCGGTCTGGTTGCCCCGCGGCGTTTCTGTGTCGTTGCTAACGACCGGCTCGACGCGCTGGCCGTCGAGGATCGTCATCGATGCGCTGAGAACGACCAGCGTGCCCGGCTCGAGCGGGTCCTTGAGCGCGACCCACTGGTCATCGGGCAGGCGGAACTGGGGGAACTTACCCTCGAGATCGAACGCGACCTCGACCTCGCGCCCAACGATCGCGCCGCCCACGACCGTGCGGATCCGGCCCTCCTGGATCGCGCGGGCCGGGAGGACCGTGCGCTCGACGGGCTCGTCGGTGTCGAGGCGCGCGAGCGTAAACGCGCCGATGGGCAGCCTGTACGGCCCGCCGCCCTCGGCGAAGTTGCGCAGCGGGATGTGCGTCTGGTCCACCTCGGCGAAGACGGTAAACGTCCGCGTCGGCGCGTCGGCCTGGCCGATGCGCTTGACCTGCGCGGACCAGGGCGGGCAGTCGTCCGGCTGGCTGCGCGTGTGCAGGGTCACTTCGTTGCCGCGCGCCCCGGCGGTGACGTAGCTGCGCGCCGAGGCGGGCAGCTGCAGCGGCAGCTCGATCACGCGTGGGTCCACGATGCGTGCGACACGCGCGCCCGGCGCCAGGTTCTCGCCTTCCTCGATGTCGAGCATCTCGATGATGCCGTCGATCGGGCTGGCGATCGTGGTGCGGTCGAGGTTGGCCCTGGCCGTGTCGCGGTCGGCGGTGGCGATGGCCCGGGTGGCTTCAAGCCCCGCGAGGCGCGGCGGGATCGCGTCGAGCTGCTGCTCGATGGCCAGGAGCGCCCGCTCGGCGTTGAGCAGCGCGCGCTGTGCGCGGTCCAGGTCGGTCGGCGTCGCGGAACCTTGATCCAGCCGGTCTTCCTGTCGCTTGTACTCGGCGCGAGCGAGTTCGGCGTCCTGCTCCAGCAGGTCGCGCTGTTCTTTCAGACGTTTCTGCTCCAGCTCGAGCTGGGTCGTGAGCGCTTCGGCCTCGGCGATGCGCTTCTCCGCGGCGTTGAACGCGTTCTGGAAGTCGGTCTTGTCCAGCTCCGCGAGCACCTGCCCGGCCTTGACGACCCGGCCGACCTCGATCTCATCGGGCAGCCGTGCGACCGTCGCGCCGACGCGGGCCGGGACGTCAACGGCGTCTTTCGCCTGGGTCACGCCGTAGCCGCGCCACTGCCGGGCGACCGGCTCCGGCTCGACCCGCATGACCTGCACGCGGACCGCCTGGGTTTCGAGCTCGCTCTTCTCGACCTTGGGCTTGGTCGCGACGAGGAACGACATCAGCATCCCGGCGGCGGCGAGCAAGACCACACCAAGCACGCATCGAGAAATCAGGGCGATCGTCTTGGGCGAGAGTTTCTTCATCGTGGGCCCGTGAACGGCAGGGCCGTACAGTGTACCAATCGTGCGATGCAGCGGATCGGATGCAGCACGATGAGGATTCTGAAATAAATAAGCTGTTCTGTCAGCCCGTGTTACGCAGCCCTGATGCGATCGCTTGCACGCTCTGGCGCAGCAGGTCGCTCTGCGGGTTGTGGCCGCGTTTCATCAGCTCGATCTGGATCAGGTTCAAGGGGTCGAGGTACGGGTTGCGCACCTTGACCGACCGCTGCAGCCAGTCGATGCCCGAGAGGAGGTCCCCGTGCTGGCCGGTGCTCAGCACGGCCGCGCGGCTGCGCTCGTACTCGGCCAGGACCGTCTCGTACAGCCGGAGGCTCTCGTCACCGCCGACGAGTTCGGCGTAGTGACGGGCGATCTGCATGTCGCACTTGGCCAGCGCCAGCTCGGCGTTGTGGATCATCCCGCGGAACATCGGCCAGCCTTCGTACATCGCCCGGCGGGTCGGCTCGTCGATCATCGACAGGCCCGTGCCCAGGCCGTACCAGCCCGTCAGCAGGTGGCGGTTCTGCGTCCAAGCGAACGTGTACGGGATCGCGCGCAGGTTCTGCAGCTCGCGTGCGCCGCGTCGGCGGCTGGGACGCGAGCCGATCGGCAGCGTCTCGATCGTGTTGATCGGCGTCGCCTTGTCGAAGTAATCGAGGAACGCCGGGTCGTCGCGCAACGCGCGGTAGCAATCGGTTGATGCCTGCGACGCCTTGGCCAGCGCATCCAGCCACGCCGGATCGATCGGGTTGGTCGTCTCGGCCGAGACCAGCAGCGTCGCCCAGGCGACCTGTTCGACGTGGCGGAACGCGACCTCCGGGTCGTCGTACCGCTCGGCGAGGACCTCGCCCTGCTCGGTGATACGGACCTTGTAGCCGACCGCTTCGGGCGGCAGCGAGAGCACGCCGCGCGCCGCCGGCCCCCCGCCGCGCCCCAGCGCGCCGCCCCGGCCGTGGAAGAGCACGAGCCCGACGCCGTGCTGCTTCGCCGTCACGGCCAGGCGCCGCTGTGCGTCGTACAGGCCGAAGTTGGACGCGAGGTATCCGCCGTCCTTGCACGAGTCCGAGTAGCCGACCATGCACATCTGCCGCCCGCCGGTCGCATCGACGTGCGCGCGGTAGGCCGTGTTGTTCAGGAGCGCATCGAGCGTCCGGTCCGCGTTGGCGAGGTCGTCGATCGTCTCGAACAGCGGGGCGATCGGCAGCAGGGCCCGCGGCCGGTCCTTGCCCGTGATCGCCGCGGCCAGCCGGCCGAGCCAGCCCATCGCCAGCACGTCGCTGGGCTGGTGCGTCATCGAGATAATGAGTGCGCCCAGCGCCTCGATGCCCAGGTGTTCCGCGGCCTGCTCGAGCAGCACGAACAGCTCCACGGTGTTCCGCGTCGGCTCGGTCAACGCGGCGCGGTCCAATGCCGCGGCACCTTCGGGCGCTTCGCTACTCAGCAAGGCCTGCCGTGTTGGCTCGTCGAGCTCGGCGTAGTTGACCGACGGATCGAGCTGCCCGAGCACCTCGCCGATCGCGCTGTGCAGCTGCCGCGAGTCTTCACGGATGTCCAGGCGGGCGAAGTGCAGGCCGAACACCGCGATCTGGTCGCGCCAGCCCTGCAGCACGCCGTCGGCCAGCTCGGTATGCCCGTTCTCGCGCAGCGAGTCGCCGATCGCTTCGAGCTCGGCCTCGAGCGACGCGGCGTCGGGGTAGGCCATGTCCGCGTGGCCACCGATCGGGTCGGTCTCGCCGGTCGCGACCAGGCGCAGGCGCATGATGCGCAGCGCCCGGCGGTAGGTCTCATGCGGGCTGACGCCGTCGATCGCGGGGATCAACTCGGGCCAGCGCTCGCGTGCGTTGTTGACGATCGCGTGCACCCGATCGCCGACGGGGTGGTGCTTGTCCGACATGCTCAGCCGACGCGCGAGGTGGCGGCAGGCCTGCACGTGTTTAGCGATGATCGCCCGGCGAAGCCGGCCGAGCGTCTCACGCGTCACCTCCGGTGTCACGAACGGGTTGCCGTCCCGGTCCCCGCCGATCCACGAGCCAAAGCGCACCACGACCGGCAGCGTCGGCGTGTTGTCCGGGTAGGCGCGCTGCAGCGCACGGCGGGTACTCGCATTGAGTTGGGGCACGACCTCCCACAGCGAATCGACGACAAACAGCGACCGGTCGACTTCTTCGAGCACGCTCGGCTTGTTCGGCCGGAGCGTGTCGGTCTCCCATAATCCGTCAAGATCGGCGCGGATCCGCCGGGCCAGCTCGTCGCGCTCGCGGTGCAGCATGTCCGGCCGGTCGAGCTGGAGCAGGTCGTCGCGCAGCCGGCGGATCGTCAGGCGGACCGTCCGCCGCTTGGCCTCGGTCGGGTGCGCGGTAAAGACGAGGTCCACATCCAGCGTGTCGAGCATCCGCTGCATCTGCTCGGCGGTGACACCCTCGTTGGCGAGCTTCACGATCGCCTGGCCCAGCGACTGGTTGCGCGGCTCGGGCCACAGGGCGTCCTCACGCTCACGCAGCACACGCACGCGGTGGCGGTCCTCGGCGAGGTTGGCCAGGTCGAAGAAGCACGCCAGCGCCCGCATCAGCTCGCCCAGCTCGTCTTCGCTGAGCGACGCGATGCGGTCGCGCAGCTGCTGGTCCGCCGCCGCGTCGCCGTCCCGGCGGGACTTGGCCAGCGCCCGGACCTCCTCGACGAGGTCGTACAGCCCCGGCCGGCCGTGGTCCTTGAGCACCTTGCCCAGCTCGTAGCCGAGCATCCGGACATCGCGACGCAGCGGGAAGTCCGGCGGGTGGTCCGTCGTGTGGTTCGCAGTATCACTCATGGCAAACCGGTCAGCCGCCTTTGACTTCGTGCAGCCGGCCGGTCTGGACATCATAAGTAAAGCCGCGGATCACCGTGTCCTCGGGGATCCAGGGGTGATCCCTCAGTTTGGCGACCTGCTCCCGGGCGTGCAGGCTCAGGTCGTCGATCGTGTGGAAGCTGTTGGGCGCGACGACGGCCTTGCCGTACTGTTTGGTGAACTGCCGACGGAGCTCGTTGTCGGTGCTGTTCATCATCCCGCACCTGGTGTGGTTGATGACCATGATCTGTGTCGTGCCCATGAGGTTGGTCGAGATGATGGCCGAGCGCAGGACGTCTTCGGTCACGCTCCCGCCTGCGTTGCGGAGGATGTGCGCCTCGCCGGGCTTCAGGCCCAGCGCGGCTTCGACGTTGATGCGCGCGTCCATGCAGGTGATGACCATGAGGTGCCGGGCCGGCGGGGCGGTGAGGTCGCCGTCGTGGAAGCTCTGGCAGAAGATCGCGTTGTCTTTGATGGCCTTGTCGATGGGAACCTCCGCTCGGCAACGTTCAACCCAGCGGATTGTACACCCTCCGCGCCACCGGTCGTGACCGGCCGAGACGCTATCGCGCCGCGTTTGCATACGGCCTCAGGCCTAGAAGCGGTCCGCGCGGCAGACCTCGACCGTTTCCAGGAACATGATCCCCGGGTTGTCCGGGAAGCACTCATGGAGCACGCGCTCTGCGATGCGCTCGGCCTTGTCGCGGTGCTTGGTGACGACCTCGACCTTGAGGTTGTCAAAGCCCTCGATCAGTGTCGCCTTCTCAAGGGTGGGGTGTATCTGGTGCAGCCCCTTGCCGCCGACGGGGACGAGGGTGTACCCCCGCCCGCCGCACTCCTCAATGATCTGGCAGATCCTGGGGACCAGGAAGTGCTCGGCGATGACGCTGAACTTGGTGGCGGGGTGGAACATGGCGTGCCCTTGTCTGGCGGAAGTGGTGCGGGTTTACATCTCGAAGACGATCTTGGCCAGCGCAGCGTACATCGGGATGCACACGGCGATGGCGACGGGCGTGCCGATGCTGGTCGATGCGCCGATGTAGGTCGAGGGGTTGGCCCACGAGATGCCGCCACGGATCGTCGGCGGGCCGGAGATATCCGAGTTGGAGGCGGCGATGACCGCGAGCAGCACGACGCCGCCGGGGCTGAAGCCGACCCAGATGTGGGCGAGGTAGCCGAGGGCGAAGGCGAAGAGCCCGTGGACGATCGGCCCGATGAACGCGTAGATCGCGAACCAGTGCGCGACCTCCTTGAGCTCGCGCAGCCGTGACCAGGCCTCCATGCCCAGGATGAGCATGAGCATGGAGAGCATGCCGCGGAACATCGGCTCGTAGAAGCTGGACAAGACCGCTTCGGGCCGGGCGAGCAGGCCCAGCAGCAGGCCGAGGATCATGGCCGACAGCGCCGAGCCGCGCAGGCTCTCCTTCACGATCGCCCAGTAGTCAACTTTTTTGGTCTCGCCCTCCTTCGTTTTCTTGCGGTGGACGTTGGCCAGGACAATCGCCAGGACCAGCGCGGGGATGTCCATAAACGGGTACAGCGCGGGGACCCAGGCCTCATAGGTGATGGCGTGCTCTTCGAGCATCA
This sequence comes from Phycisphaeraceae bacterium, assembly GCA_028280965.1. GTDB lineage: Bacteria > Planctomycetota > Phycisphaerae > Phycisphaerales > Phycisphaeraceae > JAHQVV01. Next base: position 3,444 of record JANQKT010000175.1, on the reverse strand, counting down.
CGATCGCCGCCGCCAGGGTCGAGGCGCTGACCGCGCCGAACAGCCCCGCGGTGGCGATCCCGTCCTCCCGCTTGATGCCCGGCAGCCTCGCGAAGATTGCCTGACCGACCATGACAATCGTGACCCCGACGACTACCGAGAAGGTGATGGGCAGGATCATGTTGATGAAGTTGGCTTCGCGGATCTCGATGCCGCCCTTCATACCGATCTTCATGAGCAGCACGAACACGACAAACTGGTAGATCGGGTTGGGGATGGTCAGCTTGCTGCCCAGCGCCGCGAGCAAAGCCCCGCCGATGAGGAAAGATAGCGTGGGCGATTGGAGCTGCTCGACAAACTGTGCGAGGAAGTCAAGGGCGGATTGCATGGTGGGTCGGCCTTTCTTGCAGCTTGGCCATACGCGCGAAGCGTGGCGTGTCGGACCGGCGTCGAAGAGCAAGCTGTGTCAAAGTGTTCACGGCACCTTGCGTGCCATGTCTGTCGGGTCCCGCATCGTGGCGTGCTCATGCGGCGTGCAGGCATGAGTGTTCGCGGCGCTCCGCTCAATGCCGCAGCAGCATCGCATCCGTCATCAAGCACACCCCGCCATAGCGTTCGAGCATCGGGCGGGTCGCCTCGATGATGGTTTGGGCGGTGTCTTCGGCGACGGCGGTCACGAGGTAGCAGTTGCGGTAGACGTTGGACAGGCCGTCGCCCGAGCGGTCGCCGCGGTCGCCCGATCCCTGGACGTCACGCAGCAGCGTGTAGCCGGGCGCGCCCGCGTCCTTGACGACACGGACCAGCTCGGGCGTGTGCGCGGCGTCGATGACGATCTCGATGCGTTTAACGGCGATCATGTTGAACTCCACAGGGTCTTGATGATGGCGTAGTACAGCGGGATCCCGATGATCACGTTAAACGGGAACGTCACGCCGAGCGACATCGGCACGTACAGGCTCGGGTTGGCTTTGGGGATCGCCAGCCGCACCGCCGCGGGCACCGCGATGTAGCTCGCCCCGCCGACCAATGATGCGAGCAGCAGGGCATCGCCAGGCGGAGCGCCGAGCGCCTTGGCGATCAGGATGCCCAGCACCGCGTGGACGACCGCGGCGACGACGCCAAAGCCCACCAGGAACACACCGGAGCTGCGCAGGTCCTTAATCCGTTTCGCCGCGACCATACCCATGTCCAGCAGGAACAGGCAGAGCACGCCCTTGAACGGGTCGTAGGCCAGCGGCTTGACCGACTCCCAGCCCTTGGGCCCGGTCATCAGGCCGATCGCGAGGCTGCCCAGCAGGACGAGCACCGAGCCGTTCAGAAATGCCTCTCGGCCAAGGCTGGACCAGTTCTGTTTGGGCGCGGGCTTACCTTTGCCTGCGGGGCTCTGGGCGAAGCACCGTGCGAGCAGGACCCCGACGATGATCGCCGGCGACTCCATGAGCGCCATCGCCGCGACCATGTGCCCGCCATACGGCACATCCAGCGCCTCTAGGAAACTGATCGCGGTGATGAATGTGACCGCCGACACCGAGCCATAGGTCGCGGCGATCGCCGCGGCATCATGCGCCGACAGCTTCAAGCGCAGCAATGCAAAGGACCACAGCGGGATGATGAACGAGGTCGCCGTCGCCGCGCCGAGCATCAGCAGGATATCGGTGCTGAACGGGCTCTGGCTGAGCTTGTACCCGCCGTAGATACCGATGGCGAAGAGCAGGTACAGCGAGAGGAAACGCGCCACCTGCGTGGGCATCTCCAGGTCCGAACGCACCAGGGTCGCGAACACGCCGAGGAAGAAAAAGAGGATCGGCGGGCTCAGGAAGTTGTCGAGGATCAGGTCTAGATTCATCGTGTCTAGAAGGGGATCTTGGACGGGCGCCCCATGGACTCCGAACGCGAGAACGGCACGCTGTGCTGTAGATGGGATCTAACGCGATTGCTTGATCTTCCCGACCTCACGACCGACGCGCTGCTTGACCTTGTCGGCGATCAGGCTGATGTTGACGTACAGGTCCGAATCGGTCCGCTCGTGGTGCAGGGTCTGCCCGCCGTTGAGCTGGACCGTGACCCGGCAGAACTGGTCCTCCCCGCCCCGTGGGCCGTTGATATCCTCCAGCAGCACATCGACATCACTGACGTGGCTGACGTGCTGGTCCAGCGCAGCGGTCAGGCGGTCGTTCACGTGGTCCCGGATGGCCGGGGTCAGCTCGGTGTTGCGGCTGGTAATCGTGATCTGCATCGTGGCTCCCTGTCCAAAAAAGAAATTTGTTACGCGAATTTTAATTCGTATATATGGATCGGTCAAGCACGGCCCCGGGTTTAATTTTGTGATGAAAACGGGCTCAATCCGCCCCGCGAACCATATCAAGCAGGTCCCGCACCCGGCGGTGGCCCTCGACGGGGTGGCGCAGCGCCCGGCCCTCGCGGATCCGGTAGGTGTTCCGCCGGCCGACCTTCTTGCGGACCAGGACCCCCGCTTCCTCGAGTTCCTGCACGATCTTCTGCACCGCCCGCTCGGTGATGCCGACGCGCTCGGCGACCTCGCGCAGCAGCAGGTCCGGGTCCAGCGCCAGGCAGATCAGTACGTGCGAGTGGTTGGTCAGGAACGTCCAGCCCACGGGCTTGTTGTGATTCGATCCGCTGGCCATAGACGAGTCCCACACGTGTTCGGCCCCATTCACCCGATTATACGATTCAAAATGCGTGAATCAAGTTGCTTGTTTCAGGGCGCGATCGCCGCCGGCGGGGTCACGCGCGACCGCGCCTCGACCGCGTCGCGGATCGCCTCGTGCGGCGTCCGGGCCAGGGCCGTGAGGTGGCCCATCTTCCGCCCCGGCCGGGCCCGGGCCTTGCCGTACAGGTGCAGGCGGAGGCTGTCGCCGGCCCGGATCGCGTCCCAGTCCGGTTGTCTATCGCCGTTACCAACATCCGGGGCTTCCGGGGGGGGCCATAAATCGCCCAGGAGGTTGACCATCGCGGCGGGCTGCCTGAGCTCGACCGGCAGCGGGGCGTTGCCCAGCACACACGCGACCTGCTGGTCGAACTGGCTGTGGGTGTACGCGTCGATCGTCAGGTGCCCGGAGTTGTGCGGCCGGGGCGCGAGCTCGTTGACGAGCATCTGACCGTCACGGGTCTGGAAAAATTCGACACACAACACGCCCACCACATCAAGCGATTCCATCACCTTTTTCGCGATCTCAACCGCCCGCGCCTCGACACTTGCGGGGGCGCCGGACGGGACAACGGACACATCGAGGATGTGGTTGCGGTGCGTGTTCGCGATCGGGCCGTACGTGACGGTCCCGCCGCCGGATACCGCGCAGCCGCGTGCCGCGACGATGGAGACCTCCTGCTCGAAGTCAACAAACGCTTCGAGCACGCAGGGGCGCCGGCCGAGGTCTTCCCAGGCATAGACCAGCTCGGCTTCGTCGCCGGCGTGCAGCACGCGCTGGCCCTTGCCGTCGTACC
>JANQKT010000169.1 GCA_028280965.1 Phycisphaeraceae bacterium | reverse complement strand
GGGGTCAGGGGGCGCAGGGGGCGGGTGCCCCGGTTCGGATGCGCACGCCTCGGGATTCAGCCTGGTGCTAAGTGAAACCGTCCCGCTGCCTTTCGATTGGACTAGCGAATGGCTTGGCCCCTCGACCCCTTGGCCCCCCAAGCCGTAGGCTAAAGCCGCCGCCGTCGGCTCATTGACGATGCGCACAACCTCAAGCCCCGCCAACCGCCCGGCGTCGCGCGTTGCTTGGCGCTGGGCGTCGTCGAAGTACGCCGGGACCGTGACGACCGCTTTGTTGACCTCCCGGCCCAGCGCGTTCTCCGCCCGGCGTTTGAGCTGGGCGAGGATCACCGCGCTGATCTCCTGCGGACTGACAATGTGATCAGCGACCTGCGCCGGGATGCGCACGCGTGCGGTGTTGTGCTCGCCCTCGACGACTTCGTAGGGCAACACCGCCGCCTCAGCCGCGATGTCCTTGAGCGACCGGCCCATCAGGCGTTTAACGCTGTGGATCGTCCGCTCGGGGTACTGCACCGCGGTCCGGCGGGCCTCGTCGCCGATCGCTTCGGCCTTGCCATCGCTACCAAGGCGCACCACGCTGGGCAGGATCGGCTGCTCGCCATCGCCTGTGATTACGCGCGGGCCCTTCGCGTCGCAGACCGCGACCAGCGAGTTGGTCGTGCCTAGGTCGATACCGATGATCGTTTCGGGTTCGGCTTGCTTCACGGTCATAGAGCGTTAGTGTAGGCGGCAGGATGTACGAGATCACCGTCGAGACCGCTTTCGCCGCCGCCCACGCGATCCGTCTGCCGGACGGGTCGCTCGAGCCGGTGCACGGCCACAACTGGCCGGTCGCAGTAACCGTCGCCGCGGACGAGCTGGACGCCATCGAGACCGTCTGCGATTTCCACCTGCTGCAGGGGCTGGTCAACGCCGCCGTCGCGCCCTGGCGGAACAACGACCTGAACCGGTGTGCCCCGTTCACCGACGGCGCGGGCGGGTTAAAGATCAACCCCACCGCCGAGCGCGTCGCATGGGCGATCGCGGAGCAGGTCACGCCGGGGCTGCCGCGGCACTGCAGGCTGGTGTCGGTAAGCGTGGGTGAAGCACCGGGGTGTACAGCGGTGTGGCGATACTAAGGCCCCTCAGATTCTGAACCCTCTTCTGGTTGCGCTGCATATGTGATCAAGAATGTCACGCGCGCTGGATCACCTAGTTCAACAAGAACTTTATCACCACGACTAAGGCCGTAGATTGGTCCGTGTGCGTGACGTAATCGTCTCGTATCGAGCTTGGCCTGAATGACACTTCCATCTGGGTGAAGAAGTTACAGATTTGTACCGTTCACAGACTCGATTGCGGCAATCACTTCGTCAATTTGTTCCATCAGTTTCTTCCCTCGGTAGTTGTCACGCCGCCTTCAGCCGATACACCGCCGCGATGATTTCTTCAATCGTCTCCGGCCGTTCTTCCGACTGCATGACCTGATCGACCCAGCCGAGCGCCCGGGCGCGGTCTTCGCCGAGGGCGACGAGGGCCTCGACCGCGCTGCGCGCCAGTCCCCCGGAAGTTGACGCGGCGCTTGACGAGATGACTGCGAGGTCTGGGTCGTTCGGCGATGCCGTCCGCGGGGCGCTCAGGAACGGCTCGATCTTGTCTCTTAGCGTCAGCGCGATCGTCTCGGCGGTCTTCTTGCCGACCTCGGGCATCGTCTGCAGCAGCTTGATGTCCCGGTCGGCGATGGCGAGCGCGATCTGATCGACCGGCAGGACCAGCGCCCGCAGCGCCCGGCGGTGGCCGATGCCCTTGACGGTGACGAACAGCTCGTAGAACGCCTTGTCCGCGGGCGTGAGGAAACCGGCGAGCCGCGGTAAAAACGTTGCGCCCTGGTTCTGCGACTCGAGGTAGTGCAGCGTGTGCAGCGTGACAGCCTGGCCGATGGACGGAGCGAGGCGGTGCGTCGCGTACGCGGGGAGCATCAGCTCGTGGACCATACCGGGGCTTGCTTCGACGAGCGCGGTGTCGTCTTGCAGATCGACGAGTTGGCCGGTGATGCGGGCGATCATGGAGGGATGATACCTAGAGAACCGGTGGGGCAGGCATTCCTGTCTGCCTCAAGGCGCAGCCCCGATCAGTTGGGATGTCTGCCGATGGCTGCGGGCAGACAGGAATGCCTGCCCCCCTGTTCGATGCATCAAAACTCCAGGTCAACCGACACCGGCGCGTGGTCGGAGACCTCCAAGCCGCCGGCGCGGTGGATGTGCGCGGCAGCGAAGCGCTCGGCGGCGGGCTCGTTCGCGAGCAGGTAATCGATCCGCCAGCCGCGGTTCTTGGCTCGGGCGCTGCCCCGGTTGGACCACCAGGAGTACGGGCCGTGCTTGTCCGGCTCGATGCCTTCACCTTCGACGCCGAATCTGCCAACGACATCGCCGCCGTCGGATAATAGTTGGTCGTAGTCTTCGCGCACGAGGTCGCGCCAGCCCGAATTTAGAACCTTGCCCAGCCAGTCGCGTTCGTGCGGGAGGTAGCCGGAGGTCTTTTCGTTGGACTTGGCGTGGAAGATGTCGCGCGGGGTGTGGGCGATGTTGAGGTCCCCGCCGAAGACGAACGGTTGGCCGGCCTCGCGCTGCTTGTCGGCCCAGGGCTTGAAGGCCTTCATCCACTTTTCTTTCTCGGCCTGGCGGTGCTCGCCGGACGAGCCGGAGGGCAGGTAGACGGATGCAATACCCACACCACGGACCTCGGTCGTGATCAGCCGGCCTTCCTCGTCCTTGTCGGACTGGGTCAGCCCGAATGTATGCGTCGTGATCGGCGTGCGCGACCACACGGCGGTGCCGGCGTAGCCCTTCTTCTGCGCGGGATTCCAGACGACGTGCCAGCCATCGGGCTCGCGCCACTCGGCGGGGAGCTGTTCAGGCAACGCGCGCACCTCCTGCAACAGCAGGACATCGGGCGCGATGGTATCCAGATGCTTCTTAAAGCCCTTGCGCAACGCCGCCCGCATCCCGTTCACATTCCAGGTCGTGATCCGCATGACGGGAGTGTAGCGGGCGGGCGCGCCGCCGTGAAACGATTGTTTCATGCATGCGAAAGATCAATTTATCGGACAGCACGGTTCCCGGCCGAACCGCATTCAGGCTTGGTGCTATATTGTCGGTCGTATTCAAGGGTCGGAGGGGAAGTGATCTCCGTATCCGCCTGCAACTGGGGGTTGTCTTAGCCGTACGATCGCGGCTTTTATCCAACCAAGGAGCAAGCGATGATGAACTGGATGATGGTGTTGGCACAGGCCGAAGACGGCGGCGACGATGCGCCCCCGGCGGAAGTGCCCGCTGAACCGACCAACCTCGAACTGGCGATGGAGGGTGACCTTGAAGCGATTTTCTCATTGATCGGCCCGCTGATCTGGGCGATCGTGATCATTGTTGTCACGATAATCGTCGGCAAGATGATCGCGGGGATCGTCCGCCGGGCAACGACGAAGGCGAAGATCGATGAGACGCTGGCGCGTTTCTTCGGCAAGCTGGTTTATTACGTCATCCTGCTGATCGGCGGGATGTTCGCGCTGGGCATGTTCGGCATTGAGGTAACCAGCTTCGCCGCGATCCTCGCTGCCGCGGGCTTCGCGGTGGGTATGGCGCTGTCGGGCACACTGGGCAACTTCGCGGCGGGTGCGATGCTCTTGATCTTCCGGCCGTTCAAGGTCGGCGACGTCATCAGCGCCGCGGGGGTGACGGCGAAGGTGAACGCGATTGAATTGTTCACGACGACGCTGGACACGCCGGACAACCGCCGGATCATCGTGCCCAACAGTGCGATCGCGGGCGGAACGATCGAGAACATCTCGTTCCACGACGAGCGGCGAGTCGATGTCGGCGTCGGCACAGACTACAGCGCCTCGCTGGACGAGACGCGCGGCGTGCTGGAGAAGGCGGCCGAATCACTGAACGACAAGATGCTGCAGGGGGACGGGCGCGGCTACCAGATCGTGCTCGGCGACCTGGGCGACTCGGCGGTCGGCTGGACCGTGCGCTTCTGGTGCAACGCCGCGGACTACTGGGGTGTCAAGGAAGAACTGACCCGCGCCGTCAAGCAGCACCTCGACCAGGCGGGGATCGGCATCCCGTTCCCGCAGATGGATGTGCACCTGGACAAGGTCGGGGAGTAGGCGTTCGTGCTGCCTGGTTTGAGTGATTGTTTGTTCGATATCCCACGGCGTGCCTCAGAGCGGGCACGCCGTGGGCTTCTCAACTAACAGAAATACACACCTTTGTACCGAGGAAACGATGAAACGATTCTTGACTGCCGCGCTACTGTTTGCCGTAACGACGCCTGCTTTGAGTGAAACGCTCAAGCTCAAGGACGGCGACATCATCAACGCGCCGATCACCGCGCAGGACGACGCGAGCGTGACGATCAACCACCCGTCGCTGGGCGAAGTGAAGATCGCGCGTGACCGGATCGCGGCGATCTACAAGGACGCCGACGCGATGGCCGCCGCCGAGGCCGAGGCGGACGCGGCACAGAAGGCCGCGGACCTCGAGGCCGAACGCGCCGCGGACGGGGGCTTGTTCGGCCTGGGGCTGTTCAAGGGCTGGAACCGGCAGTTCGAGTTCGGCGTTACCGGCGCCGAGGGCAACTCGCAGAACGTCAACCTCCGCGCCGCGTTCCATACCGATTACGAGGACGATGAGGACCGCTGGATCTACGACATGGTCTACCGCGTCGCGCGTTCCAACGGCGCGACGACGGAGAACAAGTTCTTCGCCCAGCTCACCAAGGACTGGCTGTTCCCCGACGAGAAGTACTTCGTCTTCGCCAACGGGCGTTACGACTGGGACGATTTCCAGGACTGGGACTCGCGCTGGAGCGGTTTCCTCGGCGGGGGTTACCAGTTCCTGGACGATGACAACTGGAACGTGCGCGGCCGGGCCGGCGTCGGCGGCAACCAGGAGATGGGCGGCACGCTCGGCGACGAGTTCACAATGGAAGCGCTCGTCGGCGTCGAGGCCGACTACGTCATCAGCGAAGACCAGTCCGTCGCGTTCACCAACTACCTCTACCCGTCGCTCGAAGACATCGCCGATTTCCGCAACATCACGACGCTCGACTACGTCATCGCGATCGACCGCGACAAGGGCATCGACCTCAAGATCGGCCTGGCCAACGAGCACGACCAGAGCACGCCCAGCACCTCGAAGAAGAACGACTTCACATACTACATCTCGCTGGTGTGGAAGTTCTGACCGGTGTACGGCCGCCGGGCCACGGCCGGGCGGACGGATCGGTTCATTGACGTACCATGACGCCGCGGCCTTGCGCCGCGGTTTTTTCTTGTCTGAACAGCATCGAGACCGTAGAGTCGATAGAACCGCCGACCCTGTACATGCGTCTCAGCGTAGGATTGGGTGTGCCCCCTATCGTCCCGGAGCCGACCGATGCCGGCGCCTCATCGACTCGCCCACGTTTGCCTGATACTGGCCCTGGCGGCGCTGTCGCCTTGGCACGCATTCGCCGCCGAGCCGGCCGAAGACCTCACGGCGTTTAGCGAGCACCTGACCTCCGTCGCCGACCGGTGCCGGGCCGCGACGGTCGGCATCGTGATCCCCGGCGGGTCGATGGGCTCGGGCGTTATCATCGATAGCGAAGGCCTGGTCCTTACCGCGGCCCACGTCCTGCCCGAGGTCGGAGGCGAGGTCATCGTCGTGACCGCCGACGGCAGACAGCTCCAAGCCGTCGCGCTCGGCGTCAACCGCGGCGTCGATTCGGGCATGGCGCGCATCACGGACCCGCATACCGACCCGGGCGCGCTCACTGCTGCGCCCGTCGCCGACGCCGACACGATGTGGGAGGGCGACTGGTGCATCGC
>JANQKT010000143.1 GCA_028280965.1 Phycisphaeraceae bacterium | reverse complement strand
CGCCCCGGCCCGCCGGCCTCGTGGATGCCGCCCTTGCGCAGCAGCAGACAGCACTTGCCTTTCGCCAGGAAGTCACAAACGATCGCCCATTCCTTCAGTGCGGTGTCGAGTTGCATGGCACGATTCTACATCCGCTCAACGACTTCGATCCCTAGCAACTCCAACCCCTGACGCAGGGTGAGCGCAACAAGTTTGCAGAGCGCTAAACGCCCCCGCCGGACGTCATCGGGCACATCGCTGCGCAATACAGGGCAGTGCTCGAAGAACTTGTGGAAGCCGGACGCCAACTCGTACAGGTAGTTACACAGCCGGTGCGGTTCGAGCGAGTCCGCGACCGATTCTACCGTCGGGCCGAACTGCATTAGCTTGAGCACCAGCGCCTTCTCATTAGAGTCCTCGACCTGCACATGGCCTGAAGTAAACGCATCGAAATCAATCCCGCCCTTGCGGAAGATGCCGTGCACGCGGACGTAGGCGTTGATCAGGTACGGCGCGGTGTTGCCGTCCAGCGCGAGCATCCGCTGCCAGCTGAACCGGTAGTCCTTGATCCGGTCGCTGGACAGGTCCGCGTACTTGAGCGCCCCCAGGCCGACCGCGCGGCCGACGTTTTCCGCTTCTTCGCCGGTGAGTTCGGGGTTCTTCTCTTTGCACACCGCAACCGCGCGCGACTCGGCCTCGTCGATCAGGTCGATGAGCCGGACGGTATCGCCACTGCGGGTGCGGAAGATCCTGCCATCCTCGCCGAGCACCTGGCCGAAGGGCACGAAGTCCAGCCGGACGCCGTCCTTCACCCAGCCGTACCTGCGCAGCGTCGCGAACAGCATGTCGAAGTGCTGCCGCTGCGGGGCACCCACAACATAAACCAACCGATCGGCGTCCAGCTCATCGGCACGGAACAAAGCTGCGGCGAGGTCGGTCGTCGCGTAGAGGTACCCGCCGTCGGATTTCTGCACGATCATCGGCAGCGCGTTGCCGTCTTTATCCTTGAATCCCTCGACAGGCACAACGCCCGCGCCCTGGCTGACCCGCAACGCGCCATCAGCCTTCAACCGATCAACGACACCCGGCAGCTTGTCGTTATAAAAACTCTCACCGCGGATGTCGCCGGGCTCGAGCAGCACGCCCATGCGGTCATACACCGATGCGAAGTAATCCTGGCTCTGCGCGACGAGTTTTCGCCAGGCCGCCAGCGTCTTCTCATCACCGCCCTGCAGCGCGACAACACGCTGCTTGGCGCGTTCCGCGAATTCGGGCTCGGCGTCAAACCGCGCCTTCGATTCCTTGTACAGCTTGGTCAGGTCGCCGAGGCTCTCCTGCTCGATCTGGCCGGCCTCGTCGAGGTGCTCGATGAGCATGCCGAACTGCGTGCCCCAGTCGCCCAGGTGGTTCTGGCGGATGACATCGTGGCCATGGAACGCGAGCACGCGCGCGATCGCGTCGCCGATGACGGTCGAACGCAGGTGGCCGACGTGCATCTCCTTCGCGACGTTCGGGCTGGAGTAGTCAACAACAACCGTTTGCTTGTTGTCGATCGGCGCAACACCCAGCCGCGCATCGCCGAGCATCGCGTGCGCTGATTCAGCCAGCGCGGCCGACGACAGGTGTAAATTGATAAAGCCCGGGCCGGCGATCTCGACCTTCTCGATCACGCCCCCCCCGGAACTGGATCCGACTTCTAGTTGATCCACCACGGCCTGTGCGACCTCGCGTGGCGGCCTGCCCAGCTTCTTGCCCAGCGGCATCGCGAGGTTGGCCTGGTAGTCGCCGAACTTCGGGTTGCCCGCCGGGTTGAGCAGCGGGTCGGCATCGGCAAAGTCCTCGCCGAACGCGCCCGTCAGCGCGGAAGAAAGGGCCTGTTTCAATTGGGTCGTGACATCGGTCATGGGCCGCACATAATAAAGCCCCGCATGTGAATGCGGGGCCCTTTGTAATAATAGTCTTATGAGATTCCTGTCCCCGTATCCACATGCGGGGCTTAAACAAGACCTACTCCTCCTCGTCCAGGTCCTCGGTCCGGTGCTGGAGCTGGGCCTTGAGGCGGGCGAGGATCGACGAGTGCATCTGGCTGACGCGCGATTCGGACAGGTCCAGGGTCACGCCGATCTCCTTCATCGTCATCTCCTCGTAGTAGTAGAGGATGATGATCAGGCGCTCGGCGCGGGTCAGGCCCTTGGTGATCATGTCCTTGAGGTCGCGCTTCTGCACCGCGGTGAGCGGGTTGACCTGGCGCGTGTCTTTCAAAACGTCGATCTCACGCACGTCCTTGTTCGAGTCGGTCTCGAACCACTTGCGGCTCAGCGAGACCGTCGAGACCGCACCGGCGTCCTTGCGGATCTTGGCGTACTCCTCCTGATCAACGCCGATCTTCTCGCAGAGCTCGTCGTCGGTCGGCTTTCGGCCGTGCTCCATCTCGAACGCCCCGCGGGCCTGATTGACCTGGCTGGAGCGCGAGCGGACCAGGCGCGGGACCCAGTCCATCGAGCGCAGCTCGTCGAGGATCGCGCCGCGGATGCGCGGGGCGCAGTAGGTCTCGAACTTGACGCCGCGCTCCATGTCGAACGCGTCGATCGCGTCCATCAGGCCGAAGATGCCAGCGGACATGAGGTCTTCGACATCGACCTCGTCGGGCAGCTTGGTGTGGACACGCTCGGCGTTGTAACGGACCAGCGGCAGGTAGAACTCCATGAGCTCGTTGCGCATCGCCTCGTTGGGCTTGGCCTTGTACTTGACCCAGACCTTCTTGATGGCCTCGGCCTGCTCGGGTGTGGGTTTGCGATGCGCTTGCCTGATTCTGGCCATGGTCCGCTCCTTGACCGGGTTGCCTGGCGCGTCCCTGCGCCGGCGTGGCTGAATGAAAATCAAAACGATCAAGCCGCGTTTGCGGCCTCTTCTCTCAAATCACAAAACGCTTAGCCGGCCGCCGTCTGCCCCAGTTCGCTTTCGCCGGCGGGGTCCTGATGCTCCTCGGGGACCGGGTTGTCGGCGCGGTGCCGCTCGATCTGTTCGTTGACGCTGCGCAGCGCGACCGATCCGATCAGCATGCCGACCAGCAGCGCGAAGAAACCGACTAGCGCCGCGTTGATCAGGATCGATTGCCAGCCGTTGCTGTTGTACAGCCCGAAGCACAGCGTGCCCGCGAAACAGGTCAGCGCGAAACTGGTTGCAATAACACGTGCGGGGATGGCTTGCACTCCGTTGCGGCCGTGACCGGTGAATCAAAGACGTGCGGTCACGGCATTGTTGGGCCGGCGTCCGTGCCGGCGACCAGAAGAGTTTACCGAGTTTGACAGCCGGATGGAAGCATTGAACGGCGTTGTTGAAAAAAAATGTTGCAGGCCTTGCGCGGTGTGATCATAGATCACACAGCATTGCTGTCGGACACAAGGCGCACTTCGCATGAATGATCGCGCCGCGTTGACAACGATGATGCAGATTCATTTGTGCTGCAAGGGGTTTTGCTAGCCCGCGATCCAGGCGGTCATGCGGTGGATCAGCCCGGCACGCTTCGCGGTCGGGTCCGCGGCGTGCTGGTCCAGGCGGTGCGCCAGCGCGCTGAGCGCGACAGCAGGCGGGGTCTGGCGCGGATCAAGCGCAAACGGCTTGCGGCTGCGCACCGATGCGCTGACCGACGCGTCACGCAGCATGTACCCCGCGTAAACCACATCCAGATCAAGAAACTTGCGGCAGACATTCGCGACGCGGGTGTATACCTGCAGCGCCTCGTCGTGGTCCGTTGCCTGATTAACAAGCAGGCGGACATCGAGGTCCGGCCGATCACGGTACGCTGTCTTGATCACGGCATAGGCGTCGGTGATCGCCGTGGGGTCGGGCGTCGTCACGGTCAGCACGCGGTCCGACGCGGCGAGCAGGCCCAGCACGTTTGGCCCGATGCCCGCGCCGGTATCGATGATCAGCACGTCGTAGGCCTGTTCAAGCCGTGCGAACTGCTGCACAAGCCGTTCGCGCTCGGCCGAGCGCAGCGCCGCCATCTTCGCCAGGCCCGAGGCGCCGGGGATCAGCGCGAACCCGCCGGGCGCCTGAACAACGATCTCCTCGATCTCCCGCCGGCCGGCGACAACGTGGGCGAGTGTGTGGACGGGCATCACGTTGCACATGACGTCTACGTTGGCGGTGCCCATGTCCGCGTCCAGCAGCGCGACCTTGCGGCCCATGCGCGACAGCAGGATCGCTAAGTTGACCGCGATGGTAGACTTACCGACACCGCCCTTGCCGCTGGTGATCGCCAGCGCGTGGGCCAGGCGTGGCGCAGTGGGCGCATTGACAGATGGTTGGGCCGTGTTCGGTCCCGACCGCTGCTGCCGCACCAGCCCTCGGAGTGTCTGAGCCTGATCCGCGATCATTGTTCTCCGCTTTCGTCGCCCATCACCAGCGAGGCGAGCCGGCTTGAGTCGCCGGGCTCGATCTCGTGGGGCACTTCCTGCCCGGTGGTAATATAGCTGACTTTCTTGCCCACGCGTCGAGCGACGTTCAGCAGCACCCCGCCGGTCACCGCCTCGTCGAGCTTGGTGAAGATGATGCGGTCCGCATCGACCGCGGAGAACCTGTCGATCGTCTGCAGCAGCACCTTCTGGCTGACCGTCGATGACAACACCAAATGAACCTCGTGCGGGTCGGCGGCGGCGAGCACCCGCTTGAGCTCGCCCAGCTTGTCCGAGGCCTTCTGCGACCGACCGGCGGTGTCGATCAGCACGGCGTCCAGGTGCTTGTAGCTCTCCAGCGCCGCGGTCAGCTGCTCGGCGGTGTTCACGACCTTCAGCGGCAACCCAATGATCCCCGCGTAGGTGCGTAGCTGCTCGACCGCCGCGATGCGGTAGGTGTCCATCGTGATCAGGCCGACCTTCTTGTGCTGCTTGAGCTTGAACGTCGCGGCGAGCTTGGCGATCGTCGTCGTCTTGCCCACGCCCGTCGGGCCGATGAGCGCGACGGTGCGTGGCCGGCCGTCTTTTGTTGGCTCGAGCTTGCCGGTGCCGCCCTCGACCGGTAGCCGGCGCGCGATCTCATCATGCACCGCCCGCCGGACTTTCTCCGGCTCGGTGAACTCGGCCTGCGTCAGCACGCTATTGACCTTCGTCACGATCTCCTCGGCAAGCTCCTCGGCGACCTCCTGCTCGATCAGCTTCAGATAATGGCTCACCAGCGGGTCGGGCAGCTCGGGCGTGCAGGCTTGGGCGGCGTCTTTGGCGTCCACCGAACCAGCGGCTTTTTGCTGCCGCATCATCTTGACCATCATCTGCTTCATCGCCGACAGCTCGTCGATGACCTGCGTGTCGGGCGCGGGTGTTTGCGTCATAACGGGCGCGGCAACAGGTTCATCTGTTTTTGCGGGCGCAGGCGCTACGGCGCGCGGCGGCAGCGCTTCGAGCGCAACGCCGCCGGCCTGCGGCTTAGCACGCGCAACCGGCGCCTCGGCCACGCCCGCCGGCGCCCCCATCTCCGCCCGGGCCGCGGCGTAGGTCTTGCGGATCAGGCCGCCGGCGCTGGCCTCGCGCTCCGGCCGCTGAACAGGCGGCTGCTCGCGCGTCGGCGGCATGACGCTCGCCAGGGGCGGGCGCGCTTCAAGCGAGCGTTTCCGCGCCGCCTGATCGGTCTTGCGTTGGTACTTCTGCGCGAGCTTTCGGCCGTCGGTCGCGGTGACTTCCACGACCGGCTTGGCGCCCATGCCCAGGACCCCGCCCTTGCGGTAGCTGCGTGTGTGGAGGATAACCCCGTTGCTGCCGTAGGCCTGCTTGACCAGCGCGAGCACCTCGGGCATCGACTTGGCGGTGAAGGTTTTCATAAGCATCCATGCCTGTGTTGAGACTTGTCGAAGCGACGCAAACCGGCCCGTCCAACGGCCTGGTCATGCGAGAGGATCTGCATCATACCCCAGCGCCCGCCGTCGCGGGGGCCGCGTTAGACACCGGCGTGCTGTTCTCGATCTGCGCGAGGCCGACCGACTCGACCTCGACACCCTTGCACACCTCGTTGTACCCCAGCACCGCAGCGCCGGGCAGGTGCGGCTCGACCAGGCCGCGCACCTGCGCCCGCACCTGCGGCG
The DNA here is from genome assembly GCA_028280965.1 of Phycisphaeraceae bacterium. Lineage (GTDB taxonomy): Bacteria > Planctomycetota > Phycisphaerae > Phycisphaerales > Phycisphaeraceae > JAHQVV01. The sequence continues at coordinate 5,352 of JANQKT010000143.1, read as the reverse complement.
AGGCGAGGATCACCGGGTGCCGGCCGCTGCGCACCAGCCGATCGACCTCCGACAGGATCGCGGTGGTGATCTTGTTGGCGACGGCGGGCGGCATCGTCATGCTCGTTCCTTCGGCCGACCGCTGGATGAAGCCGTTGATTTGATCCTCGATCGCCGGGTCCAGCGACACGCAGTACAGCTTGTCCACCATGTCCGCGGTGTCGGGTGAGGCCAGCGGGTCGCGCTGCTCCTGAACCGTGTACTGAGCGCAGATCGTCCGGCGGAGGGCGTTGCGGACGTACTCGGTCAGCACGTCGAGGTCCTTGGTCCGCGTGCCCCAGTCGCCGAGCGTCTCGACGACCGTCTCCAGGTCGCGGGCCGGCACGCGCTCGCGCAGCAGGTTCTGCAACACCTTCTGCAGCTCGCCCGGCCGGATCAGCGGCTGCTCGGTCGCGCCGGCCTTGCCCAGCACCTCGTCGCAGAGCTTGGGCGCTTTCTCACGGAGCTGGGTGATCAGGTTGTTCGTCTCTTCGCGCGAGAGCATCTCGTCGGCGTGGGACTTGACGACCTCCATCAGGTGCGTGGTCACGACCATGCTCGCCTCGACGACGATGTAGTTCAGCGACTCACACCGCTGACGCTGGCCCGGGTCGATCCACCACGCGGGCATGCCGAAGGTCGGGTCCACGGTCGCCATGCCGCTCGGCTCGCCGTCGATGTCGGGCGAGGCGACGCCGTGATCGATCGCGAGGTACTGGCCGGGGTAGACCTTGCCCACCGCGACGGTGTTGCCGCGGATCTTCAGGCGGTACTCGTTGGGCGGCAGCTGCACGTTGTCGCGGATGCTCACCGGCGGCATGACCAGGCCCAGCTCGGTCGCGAGCTGGCGTCGGCCGTTGGAGACACGCTCGAGCAGGTCGCCGCCCTGCGCCGTGTCTACCAGCTTGACCAGCGCGTAGCCGACCTCGAGCTCGAGGGCATCGACGGTCATCGCCTGCTCAATGGGCTCGGGCTGCTTCGTCTCTTGGGCCTGCTCGGCCTGCTGCTTCTTCTGCTCGGCTTTGCGCTGGTTCACCCTCACCCCGCGCCAGGCCATCGCGCCAACGACTACGGACAGCGCGAGCAGCGGGATCGTCGGCAGCGGCGTGAACGCAAGCATGCCCAGGAAGCCCGCGGTGATGCCGAGCGCCGGCGCCTTGCCGGTGAGCTGCTCGGTCAGCTCGGCGTTGAGGTTGGCCCGGCTGGACGAGCGCGTCACGATCAGGCCCGCGGCGAGCGCGATCAGGAAGGCGGGCACCTGCGACACAAGACCGTCACCGATCGTCAGCTTGGTGAACACCTCGACCGACTCGGCGAAGGTCCAGCCCTTGAGCGCCATGCCGATCGCCAGCCCGCCGACGATGTTGACCAGCGTGATGATGATGCCCGCGACCGCGTCGCCGCGCACAAACTTGGAGGCACCGTCCATCGCGCCGTGGAAGTCCGCCTCGTGCTGGATCGTCTCGCGGCGCTCGCGGGCCTGGGCCTCGTTGATCAGCCCGGCGTTGAGGTCCGCGTCCACCGCCATCTGCTTGCCGGGCATGCCGTCGAGCATGAACCGCGCCGCGACCTCGGAGATGCGCGTCGCGCCCTTGGTGATCACGACGAACTGGATGATGATCAGGATGACGAAGAGGATGACGCCGACCACGGGCTCGCTGCCCGCGACGAACTCCGCGAACGACTGGATCAGCCGCCCCGCCACGCCCATCGCCTCGGCCGGCGTCGAGGCATCCGCGGTCAAAATCATACGCGTCGTCGCGATATTCAGGACCAGCCGGAACATGGTCGTGAACAAGAGCAGCGACGGGAACACCGAGAAATCCAGCGGCGAATCCACAAAGATCGTCGTCAGCAGGATCAACGCCGCGAGCGCCAGGTTCGCCACCAGCAGCAGGTCGATCACCATCGGCGGCAGCGGCACGAGGATCACCGCGAGCAGGCTGATCAGCCCGATGGGGACCATGAGCGCGCGGTTCTCATTAACTTTGAGAACCCATGCGGGCATCGAGATGTTGCGCGTCGTTTCGGCCATCGCTACTCAATCAACCCGCCATCCTCCCGCTCAGGCGGTACACATACGCCAGGATCTCCGCCACCGCGGCGTAGTGTTCTTCCGGGACCTCGTCGCCGACCTCGACGCTGCTGTACAGCGCCCGGGCAAGGGGCTTGCGTTCGACCAGCGGGATGCCGTTGGCGGTCGCGATCTGGCGGATACGCATGGCCATGAGGTCCGCGCCCTTGGCGATGACCTTCGGGGCCTGCATCGAGTCCGAGTCGTAGCGCAGCGCGATCGACAGGTGCGTCGGGTTGGTGATCACGACGTCGGCATTGGGCACCTGCTGGGCCATGCGCTGCATCGCGAGCTGCCGGGCGACGCGGGCGCGGCGCTGCTTCATCAGCGGGTCGCCGTCCATGTCTTTCAATTCCTGGCGGACCTCCTGCTTGGTCATCCGCATGTCCTTGGTGTGCTGATACTTCTGGAATGCGAAGTCTAAAAGCGCCAGGATGACGAGCAGTCCCGCGAGCTTGAGCGCGAGCATGAAGGTCATGTTCGCCGTCACCGCCGTCGCGGCGCCGACGGTCATCGTCGGCAGCGCGGCGATCGCGTCGATCTCGGCCATGATCATCACTGTCGCCACCGCGGAGATGATGACCACCTTGCCCAGGCTCATGACCAGCCGGATCGCGGCCCGCGCATCGACCAGCCGCTTGGCCCCGCTCAGCGGGTTGATGCGGTTGAGCTTGGGCACGATCGGCTTGCCGGTCAGCATCAGCCCGGTCTGCGATGCGGTCACGAGGATGCCCACGCCCGCGATCGCGATCAGCACAGGCAGCACCGTCCAACCGAGCAGGTGCAGCAGGTAGCTGTTGATCGATCCGAGGTCGTTGGCGCGGGTCGGGTTGACCGCGTCGGCCGAGCCGAGCAGCCGGTGCAGCGTCGCCGCCATGGCCTCGAACAGGCGCGTGCCGAGCATGTACAGCAGCACGATCGAGGCGAGCAGCATCAGCGCCGCGGTCAGGTCGGTGCTGCGCGCAACGTTGCCCTCCTCGCGCGCCTGCCGCAGGCGGCGCGGGGTGGGCGCTTCGGTGCGTTCCTGTCCGGTGGTCTCAGCCATCCTTGGCCCCTAGGCCGCCGCGTCCTGCAGCGGGTACAGCGTTGAAACTCAATCATCCATCACGGCACCGGCCGAGGCCCGGGCAGGGGCGGTGGCTCGGCGCCGAAGAAGTCCATCAGCGCCCGAAACGTCTGGCCCATGATGTCGCCGTACGCCCCCGCCATCGCGCCGACCAGCATCATCATGAGCAGCAGCGACGACAAAATCCGGATCGAGAACCCGACACTCAAAATATTGAACTGCGGGACGGTCCGCATCAAAAAGCCCATGCCGACGCTCACCAGGAACATCAGGCACAACAGCGGTGCCGCGATGCGCAGGCCGAGCTCGAACATGATCGAGATCAGGCCGACGACCAGGTGCGCGACCTGCTCGAAGTTCGCGAACCCGCCGAGCGGGACGTGGCGGAAGGTCTGCGCGAGCGTGTGCAGCATGACGTTGAGCCCGCCCGCCGCGACGAAGAGCGCTAGCGCGAACATAAACAGCAGCTGTCCGGTCACGCCCGTCTGGTCGTCGAACTCGGGGTTGAAGATCGCCGCCGCCGCCAGGCCCATCTGCTGGTCGATCATGTGCCCGCCCAGCTGCATCCCGACCATCGGCAGCGACGCCGCGTAGCCGATCACGTACCCGATCAAAAGCTCCAGCGCGACCAGCAGGCCCAGCGACCAGAGATCCAAACCCCGCACCGCTTCCGCCAGGTGCCCGGAGGCCTGCGGGTCCATCCAGAGCATCGGCCAGATCGCAAACGACAGCCCGACCGCCAGGAACACCTTGACCACGCGCGGGACCGTCGAGCTTCCCAAGACCGGCGCGAGTACAAAGATCCCCGTCAGGCGGAAGAGGATCATCAGCCAGACCGGCACGTAAGGCAGGATGGGGGTCAGGTCGACGGGCAATCACGCGGTCTCTCAAGTACGAATCAACAATGCAAACCGTCTTCTCATACCGGCACCGGGGGTCAGCCGCCGGCGGGCAGCGGGCCGAACATCTCGGCGCTGAACGTCATCAGCTTCGATACCAGCCAGGGCATCGCGACGATCGCGACGACGACCATGCCGATGATCTTGGGCACGAAGCTCAAGGTCTGCTCCTGGATCTGCGTCACCGCCTGCAGGACACTGATTACCAGGCCGATCGCCAGACCGGCCAGCAGCACCGGCGTGCTGAGTATTAGCATCACTGTCAGCGTCTGCCGCGTTATGTCCACCAGTTGGTCGGTCAGCATTCGACAACCCCACGATCTGTAAACAAAGCGATTCGGCCACCCCGCTTAAGCGAGACGGCCACGTGACAGCCATGCGATAAACGCGGTGCTATCCGCCTCCCGGCATGACATCCGGCGTCACAAAACTGCTCAGCAGGTTCGCCACCACCAGGTTCCAGCCGTCCACCAGCACAAACAGCAGCAGCTTGAACGGCAGCGAGATCAGCACCGGCGGGAGCATCAGCATGCCCATCGAGATCAGCACGCTGGAGATCACCATGTCGATCACCAGGAACGGCAGGTACAGCCTAAAACCCAGCAAGAACGCGACCTTCAACTCGCTGAGCATAAACGCGGGGATCAGCGTCAGCATGTCGACATCTGATCGGCGGAGATCGCTCTTGTCCTTGGTCGACCCGGGCTCGCGCCACTCCATGAGCATGTAGACCGAGTCCCAATTGCCCGCGTGGTCGATCTGGGCAAACATGAAATCGCGCAGCGGCTGCTTGGCCCGTTCCCACGCTTCTTCCTCGCCCATCTCGATGTCCGGGTCCTGCATTGGCTGAAGGACCTCCTTGTTCAGCCGGTCCAGCGTTGGGGCCATCACAAGGAAGGTCAGGAACAGCGACAGCCCGACGATCACCTGCGTCGGCGGGAGCGACTGGGTGCCCAGTGCCTGGCGAAGCAGCGCGAGCACAACGACGATGCGCGTAAAACTCGTGCACATCACGAGGATGGCCGGCACAAGCGTCAGCACCGTCAGCAGCAACAGGATCGAGAGCGAGGTGCTCAGGCCTTCGCCCGCGGCAGGCAGGCGAGCAGCATTGTCCGATGCTTCAGCTTCACCAACGCTCGGCCCCTCGCCAGCCAAGCCAGACGCGCCCGCAGTCAACGCATTGATCGCGTCACCGCTTCGCGTCAGCAGCTCAATCGGGTTCGTTAGCCCAAGTTCTTCCGCGACCTCCGTGGGGTCCGCCAATCGATCGGCATCCTCCGCTGGAGCGGGCTGCG
>JANQKT010000119.1 GCA_028280965.1 Phycisphaeraceae bacterium | reverse complement strand
GTTGTCGCCGGGCGCGAAGGCGATCTGCCCGACCTGCCCGGGCGTGCTGCGGCTGCCGGCGATCGACAGCGACCCGTTGAGGTCGTTGACCAGCGTCTGAGTACCGACACCGGTACAGCATAGCGCCGCGGCGAGCACGGCTATCAGCTGCGGTGCTCTCCTAACGACACGATTGATCTCGATACGCATCTCCGGCCTCCTGGGCTTGAACAAAGAATCAATAACTACCTCAAAAACACATGCACGCCAAAGCAAATCGTGGCTTTATCTTTGCCGTTCAGCAAGTAGTCTGCTTCAAACCTCATCAGTACCAAGCTTCTCGACTTGGGCGCGTTCGTCACTTCCCCTGGACCGGTGAATGCAGCGTAGTCCTCGCCATCAATATCGCTGTCCTGATCGAGGGCAGCGGGTTGAAGCGCGGAGACCTATGTGACGGTGTTGCTGGTATCGCCGAGCAAGAGAGTCGTCGCGCCCGGCCAAGCGTCGAGGTCAGGTCCGGGTCGCCGTTGCGCGGATCATGGCTGGATGCCTGACTGAACGTGTAAGCTCCCGTCACGCCAGGAAAGACTGTCAACGCGTCGCGGTCACTCAACTCATCGGCCAGGGTGCCCGGGTTGGCCAGAGCAGTGGCCGGCATCGCCGGAACAGCCGAAGCCAACAAAGCACCGATCTTCCGCTTTGTTGCGCCAAGCCGTAAATGCTGAGGAAACACCAAGACTGATAATCCAATCGGAGTAAACGGGCAATAACAAGCAACTGCGCGTCACCGACGGCAGCGGTGGCGAAGCGTGGGCCTTAAGGATTGGGTACGGGTTCAACAGCCCAGTAGAACTCGGTCCCCCCCAGGCGGATCGCGGGCTCGATGAACTCCGAGGTTTCGTTGTACTCGGCCCACTCGCCGGACCCGTCAAGGTAGAAGTTGTTGAAGCCTTCGGGCTGGGCGGTGCTGCCCAGGTCCGTGCCGCCAATGGCCCCGCCGCGGACGTGTGAGGCGTGCTGCCAGTTCGGCCGGCCCCTGAACCGTTCGAGCAGGTCGGAGACGATCGCGGGCCGGCCCCGGTCGTCAATGCTCTTAGGGATCTCCGTGTTCGACAGCCAGTTGCTGTCATACTCGTAATCGCCGAAATATACGTAGCCCCAGAGATAAACTTCGGCGATGCCCGATCGGGAGTGCGGCCAGGCATTCTCCAAGCTGTGGACACCGCCGTCGTAACTCGGGCAGTAAAACGCGGGGCTGCTCCCCTCTGCCGTATAGCCGTCCAAATAGTCTTCAAACAACTCGCGTTCATCCGGACCGCCCGGCAAGTATGCGACCTGGGGCGCCTGGACGTGGTTGTCGGCCCGCTCCGGCAGCAGCCCATCAAAATCGGTGGCGTATGCGAATGAGGCAACGCCAACGCTGCGTGCATTACTCAGGCACTGTGCCCGGCGAGCGCTTTCAATCGCCCGACTCAGCGCCGGCAGCAGGATCGCGATGAGCAGCGCGATGATGGAGATGACCACCAGCAGTTCGATCAGGGTGAAGGCGGGTCGCGATTTGCTATTCATCATGAGCTTCCTTTGAAAACGTTTGCAAGGGGAAACCCGACCGATGCGGTTAGGCACCGGCCGGGCGAAGGAGGATCGAATCATTCACGCACGCCGGCGGCAGGCGATGAGCAGGCCACCGAGGCCCATCAGCGCGAGGCTGGTCGGCTCGGGGACACTTGCGGCAACACCCGGACCGGTGAACGCCGCAAACGCCAGGCCGAAGTCCGCGTCGTCCGTGTCGGTATCGCCGTCCAGGTCGGCGGCGGGGTTGCCCGTCGGGACGCCTGGGCCGGAGAAGGCGGCGAAGAACAGTCCGAAGTCCGCGTCGTCGACGTCTCCATCATTGTCGAGGTCGGCGGGGTCGTTGCCGGGGTCGTTGGACAGGTCGATCACAGCGCTGATCGCGGTTTCATCACCAAACAGGTTCGCGCCAGAGCCGACCACGAACGCGATCGTATCGCCGGCCACGACCGAGACACCGCTGATGTCCAGCGTGCCCGAGTGCGAGTCGATGCCCGCCCCGGCGAGCAGGTCCGTGTCGTTGTGGAGCACGTAGATACTCGGGGAGTTGCCATCATCCTCGCCCAGCAGGCTCGAGTACGCGCCGCTGATCGCGACAAACCCGCCGTTCGCGTCGATCTCGCCCTGGGTGATCGTCCGGCGGGCCATCACGAATTCTGGGCCCGCGTCGATCCCGAGGCCGCCGGGGTGGAACAACAGATCGACACCGGGCACGGCCGAGTGATTGCCCGGGGCCGGTGTGACGTTATCGATCTGGCCATCGGTAAAGATCTCGTAGTCGCCGCCGTCGGCGTTGTCGCCGACGATCGCGCCGATGTTGAACCCCCCTGTGGTCGGGAAGGTGTTGGTGCCAAACCCCACCGCGGTTTCATTGCCTACCGGCAGATCGCTGAGCAGCGCCATCTCGGTGCCGCCGGTCAACATATCCGACTCGAGATACTCCCAGCCGACCGGCACGGTCGACGCATCGATGTAGTCCCCGGCGAGGTCCGCGATCGGTACCGCGGCGGCGGGGGTGGCGGCAAATGCCGCGAGCAGTAGTCCAGCAGTCTTGTGTTTCATGAGAAGGCCTCCATCCGAGTAAGTAAGAAAGTTCGTATCAACAGATGCATCAATGGCCTGCCCGCTGTATGGTTTAGCGGGCAGGCTTGGTTCAGGGCGCACAAAAACGCGTTACGCGCGACGACGTCGAGCGACTAGTAGACCGGCCAGACCCAAGAGTGCCAGCGAACTTGGCTCAGGGACGTTGTCGGAAATGACAAAGTTGCCGAACGATTGGTCACCGCCCGGGCTGCCATCCGAGCCGTTGCTGATGGTGATCACAATCGTCTCGCCTGCGGCGATATCACCGACCAGGATCTGACCGACCAACGGGGTATTGTTGTAGTCGGTCGGAGCAAGCACCGCACCAGCGGTGCCCCCAACAGCAAGACCGGCGGGATCGGCGTTAACCGGCCGCGTGATGTCGTAGTCGAGAGCCACATCGTTGTAGGCCTGGTCGGCGGTCCAGGTGATCACCACCGAGGTGGCCGTGCCGGGGTGGAAGTTCAATTGGCCAGCGCCGGGCGCATTGCCATCGAAGATTCCCTGAGTAGTCACGAACGGGAAACTGTCAAGCGTTGCCACGCCGAAGATCACTTCGCTGCCGGAAAACCCGGAGGAAGTCGCGGGGGCAAAATCTTCAAGCAGGTTGTCGTCGAACAACAGCGGGCTGGTACCGTCCGAGAATGACCAACCATTCTCTGAAAACTGCGTGACCCCAGCCACCGCACCAGCTTCGGTGTAGTCGGCTTCGAGATCCGCAATGACGGCGGCTTCCACGCCTGGCGTCGCTGCCATCCCCAAGGCCAAGGCCAGGGTACTAGTTGCGCAAACCATCTTCATCTTATCTCTCCTTGATTGGAGTTCCGAAAGGCATCAGACAAGACCATCTTGCCTGACGGCAATGCCGCGCCGGCGGCATCCGAAAAATGACCGGCTCCTACGGGGAACGGGTCTTTGACGGGGTATGCCCCGCAGTAAACATGTCAATCACTTCATTCGGGCTCAAAACACGAGAAAACAGCGCAACATCATCGATTTCGCCAGCGAAGAAGGCATCTAAATTACTATTACCGATTAGCCTCACAAGATCGATCCCACGCAGCGATGCCTTGCCGCCGATCACCAGGGGCTGGGAAACCGCCGGCAGGTGCGGCGGGAGATAACGCACACCGTTGGTGTCGATCTCTTGGCCGTTTTTAAACAGCCGGACGAATCCACCGTCACAATCAATTGTTAAGACGACATGCACCCAGCCGTCCTGCGCCGTTGTCTCTCCGCCTGACCGGGGCTCATCCTTGAGATACCAGGTGGACTCGTTTTCTGTGTGCCCGTCAGAAGAGAGATGGGCCTGGAGCCCGGCGGTCGAACCGTGGGGACCCGTATTGGTCCGCGAAGCATCGCGTACACTCAAGTGAAAACCATACCGCCCCTGCTCGTCGCTCCCATCGTCATGCCACTGCGCCAGCAGCAGGGACCAAGGAGCATGTTCTGTATTCAGCCTGAACCAACAACTGATAGTGAGTGCGTCTAACGCACCGACGTCGGGCCAGTCATCGATATAGAGAGCCTGTGCCTGGCGGTGATCGAACGAGAAAGCCCGGCCCGACCGGCCAAATCGATCGACCGACGGTGTGGGCCGAGTAAACGCTCGGCCGTCTCCCAGCACGGCGCCGAAGCGCCCATGGGTTTGCCCCGCGGTATTGCGCGCCCGGCCATCCCCCCGGTCTTCGGGGTCGAACGAGTAGTAGGCCAGCAGGCCTGGGTCCCGCCGCATCTTGTGCGTGTACGCGGTCCACCGGGCCTCGGCGCTATGCTCGGCATCGCGCATGGCGGCGTACTCGTCAAGCCGAACAAAAGATAGCTCGTATGCCTCACCCACCGTCAATCGGCCGCTCGCATCCGCTTCGACGGCTTGGCCGGCGAACAACGACTGAGGAGAATCACCCGATCGCTCGGATTGCGGATGCGCCAACTGGATCTCACCCTGGAAGACGTCCGCACGCATCGTGCCGTCGGGCTTGGCGATGACACCGAACTCGGTGCCGATATCGATGATCCGGGCGTTGCCCGTGACCACCTCGAACCCCGAAGCGGAGGGCGGGACATTGGCTACCAGTTTGCCCGACTTAAGCAGCACAGCATTGTCGCCGGTAAGCTCAAAGACACAGGGCGCTTCAAGGACAAGGTGAGCGCCCTCGTTCATCAGCAACTCCGCAACACCCTCGGACAGTGTCAGCGGCGTGCTCACCGGAAGCCGCTTCTCGCCAGGAGCCAGGCCAATCCACTGGGCCCGGACAGAACTGCGGATCTGGGCAACAACCCGGCCGGCGTTGGGTGATTCAGACGGATCAGCGGAGTCGAGCGCAGCCTTCTCATCCGAATGCTGGGAGGAACTAAACAACTCGACCCCAAGCACGGCAACAAGCGCCAGACAGGCCGCCGCCGCCAAGTAGACAAACACACGCGGGATGACAATCACCGTTGGCTCACGCTTCACGTCGTGAGCCGGCCCGACGTCACCTCCACGCCCTAAATCCGCACTACTAGTGCTGCTGAGTGCCTGCGTAGTCTGAGACTCCTGCAAGGCACGCTTCTTATTCGCAACACTTTCAGCCAACAACTCCTCCCAAATCTCCTGGTCGATTCGGCGGGATTCGGCTTCATCCGGAACCGGGATCTGGGAAGCGTGGAGATCGGACTCGAGCTTGGCCCACTCACGCCAAGTATGATGAGCAGTCGCTAACCGAACAAATACGGCTCGATGTTCGGGCCATGCCTGTAAAGATCGGGCAAGACGATCAAACTCGTCCGTATCGATCTCATGATCAAAATACCGATCGACCAAGGCGATCAGTTCTTCATCGGTTAAACGTTCCATATGCCTCCCCCAAGCCGTTTCGAGAGGCATTTACGCAGGGCTTCGCGGCAACGGTGCAGCGTGACCGAAACCGTGCTGGCCGACGTTTGCAGGCGCTCTGCGATACCCTTTACAGATAGGTCTTCTCCATAACGCAGACGGAAGACTTCGGCGGGCCTGCCCGACAGACTACCGAGGCAATAGGTCATCGCGTGACGGAGTTCTTTTGAATCACGCTCCTGCTCGACAAATGCCGTTGCCAACAGGTCCATTAATTCACCGTCAAACAAAACCCGCTGACGCGCCCGAGACCGACGGTAGTGCATGACTTCGTTGCGGGCGATCCCCAAAGACCAGTTCAGGAACGGCCGGGACGAGTCGTAATCATCGAATTTTCGAACAACGATCTCGGCGACAGACTGAAGAATGTCTTCGGCAGCATGAAAATCCGGCACCAAAGCATTGATATAGCCGGATACCGTTGGCTGGACCTGGGTCCATGCAATCGACAATTGCTTGGCTGTCTCAGCGTCATTCATGCAAGTAGCTACAAGTAGTTGCTAATTCCGTCCTTAATTCCAAACTCCATACATAATCTCCCAGTCAACAGAAAATCTTAACAGGGCTATTAAATCATTCTGTTTCAAATACTTGACACCCAAACAAATGGCTCACATCTACCATGATCTCAAGATTGGATAGCGAAACCTCGAGCGCTGAAAACAAACCAAGTCAAGGCCAAATCGACCAAACGTTTCATCTCTCATTTTTAGAAGTCCGTTTTGGAGGGCACTTGCAGCCGAAAAAACTTGGCTTGTGTTGCCGACACCGCCGAAGAACAGGTTGCTGTTTGCGTTTTACATGACCGCATCGTTCAGCGCGACGGTGGCAGGATCATTGGCTTGATGGTGTGCTCTTTTCAGTTAATCTTCCCACCGAAGCAGACTTTGTCCGGGTCAATCATCGCCACGATGCGGTCGAAATTGCGCTCCTTAATCAGGCGGAGAAGTTGCCGTTTTCGACCGCATAGTTGTTCTACCGGATCTCCTCGGCCATATGCTCAAGCACACAGCCTTTGATGCTCTTGTGAATTAATCGGCGAAACCATAACCAAACCAAGAGTCATACGCTTCATTTCAATTCTCCAGAACAATGAAAGATGAAGTCGGACAGAAACGCCCTGCCTTAATCAACGGCTGCGCAAGAAGCCCCAATCATGCCACACTAGTCCGCGGCTTCACCCGCCACGGGTATGCCTGCTGCATACAAATCAACAACCTCCTGGGGCGACAACGCCCGGGACAAGATGGCCACATCATCAAGTCGGCCGTTCAACCACAGGCTTTCGTTTACAGCAACCTCCCGCAAACGTCCGCCCAAAACCAAGGGCTGGCTCACTTTCGTCAGGATCGAGCCCGCCGCGGCGTACCAGCTGCTGTCCACCAGGACACCGTTGCGATAGAGCTCCACCTCGCCGCCGGCCCGCATGACCAACGTGACATGGACCCAGCCGTCGGCGGCGGTCGTGGACGAGCCAGACCGCCACTCGTGCAGCACATCAAAATGAAACCGGGAGCCGTCGGTTGATAAGTGCACCTGCAGGCCCGGCCGAGGTGAAGCAAACGGGGTGCCCGAGGAAAAAGGCGAGCGACCATACTGATCACACCGTAGGCCGAGGTGAAAACCGAATCGGTTGCCTTCTTCCGCGTCATCGTTCCACTGGGTCGCGATCATGTGCCAGCCGGTGTCGCTGGTGGTCCGCACCCACGCGGCGAGGGTCATGGCCGTGATCCCGTCGGCGGCCTCCGGCCAGTCTTCGATGTAGAGCGCCTGCATTTTTTCGCGGTTGAATGACAACGCCCCCGCCTGATCGAAGCGGGCAACGGCTTGGGTCGGCCGGGTCTGCACCGTCCCGCCACCGAGCCTCGCGTCGAGACGGCCGGCGGTCGCGGCGGATTGGTTCAAGGCCACGCCACCGACCA
>JANQKT010000138.1 GCA_028280965.1 Phycisphaeraceae bacterium | reverse complement strand
GCGCCGCCCCCCGGCGGGACCGCGACCAGGACGGACCGCGGCGGCGAGCCCGCCGCGGCCGAACTCGGGCACCCCGGCATGGCCAAGAAGATCACGATCGACGGCGGCAACGCGACCATCATCGAGGGGGCCGGCTCGCCCAAGGACATCCAGGGCCGGACCGCCCAGATCCGCAACGAGATTGAATCGACCTCGTCCGACTACGACCGCGAGAAGCTGCAGGAACGGCTGGCGAAGCTGGCCGGCGGCGTGGCGCAGATCAATGTCGGCGCCGCATCCGAAGCGGAAATGAAAGAGAAGAAGGCCCGCGTCGAGGACGCGCTGCACGCGACCCGCGCCGCGGTCGAAGAAGGCATCGTGCCCGGCGGGGGCGTGTCCTTCGTCCGTGCGGCCGCCAAGCTCGCGAGCCTCAAGCTCGACGGCGACGAGCAGGTCGGCGTCGAGATCATCCGCAAGGCGCTCAGCGTCCCGCTGCAGACCATCGCCGACAACGCCGGCGAGCACGGCACTGTTGTCGTATCCAAGGTCGCCTCGGCCAAGGGCGGCAGCGGGTTTGATGCGCTCAAGCTCGAGTACTGCGACCTGATCGAGCGCGGCATCATCACCCCCGCCAAGGTGGACCGCACCGCGCTGCAGAACGCCGCGTCCGTCGCGACCGTGCTGCTGACCTGCGACTGCCTGGTCACCGAGATCCCGGTCGAGGACGAGGGCGGCGACGACCACCACCACCACGACCACGGCATGGGCGGCGGCATGCCCGGGATGGGCGGGATGGGCATGCCCGGGATGATGTAACCCCCGGAAGTTTGCGCGGCGATTATTAAACACAAACAAGAATCAATACCAAATCAATCAAACACCGGAGACGCCAACAATGGCAACCAAGACCAAGGCCAAGAAGACGACCGTGACCCCGCTCGACGACCGGATCGTCGTGCTGCCCGACACAGCCGACGAGCGCACCGACAGCGGCATCTACCTGCCCGAGGCGGCGCAGGAGAAGCCGCAGACCGGCAAGGTCATCGCCGCGGGCCCGGGCAAGCTGACGGACACCGGCGAGCGCGGCGCGCTGTCGGTGAAGAAGGGCGACACCGTGCTGTTCGGCAAGTACGCGGGCTCGGAGGTCGATATCGACGGCGTCGAGCACAAGATCATGCGCGAGTCGGAGCTGCTTGCGATTATCGAAAAGTGAGCGAAGCAAACCGTGTAACGGCAGGCCCGAAGGGCCACGCGCGATTCATCCTGAACTAATCACCCCAAAGCACCCCAAACTGGAGCCACCCACCGATGGCACAGAAGCAACTGATGTTCGACGCCCGCGCCCGCCAGGAACTCAAGAAGGGCCTGGACCAGCTGGCCAACGCCGTGAAGGTCACCCTCGGCCCGACCGGGCGGAACGTGATCCTCGACAAATCCTTCGGCGGCCCGGCCGTGACCAAGGACGGCGTCACCGTCGCGAAGGAAGTCGACCTCGAATCGCCCTTCGAGAACATGGGCGCGAAGATGGTCGTCGAGGTCGCGAAGAAGACCAACGACAAGGCCGGCGACGGCACGACGACCGCGACCGTGCTCGCGCAGGCGATCTTTGAAGAGGGCCTGCGGCACGTGACCGCGGGCGCGAACCCGATGGCGCTGCAGCGCGGCATCACCGCCGCCGCCGAGGCCGCGGGCGAGGCGATCCGCGGCTCGGCGACCCGGTGCAAGGGCGTGGACGACTACCGCAAGGTCGCGACCGTCTCGGCCAACCACGACGCGGAGATCGGCGCGATCATCGCCGAGGCCATCGACAAGGTCGGGCCGGACGGCGTGGTCGAGGTCGAAGAGGGCAAGACCCCGGACACGACGCACGACTACGTCGAGGGCATGAACTTCGACAAGGGCTACCTCTCGCCCTACTTCATGACCGACCCGGGCACGCAGGAATGCGTTCTCGAGGATGCGCTGATCCTGATCCACGAGAAAAAGATCAGCAACCTGCCGGACCTGCTGCCGCTCTTGAACAAGGTCGCGATGGCGCAGAAGCCGCTGCTGATCATCGCCGAGGATGTCGAGTCCGAGGCGCTGGCGGCGCTGGTCGTCAACCGGCTGCGCGGCGTGCTCAAGGTCGCGGCGGTCAAGGCGCCCGGCTTCGGTGACCGGCGCAAGGCCATGCTCGGCGACATCGCCACCGTCACCGGCGGCACCTTCATCAGCGAAGACCTGGGCATCTCGCTCGAGCAGCTCGAGCTCGACCAGCTCGGCTCGGCCAAGCGGCTGGTCATCGACAAGGACTCGACCACCGTCATTGAGGGCGGCGGCAAGAAGAAGGATATCAAGGGCCGCTGCGACCAGATCCGCACTCAGATCGAGACGACCACCAGCGACTACGACCGCGAGAAGCTGCAGGAGCGCCTGGCCAAGCTCACCGGCGGGGTCGCGATCATCCGTGTCGGCGCCCACACCGAGACGGCGATGAAGGAACGCAAGGACCGCGTCGACGACGCGCTGCACGCCACCAAGGCCGCGGCGCTCGAGGGCTACGTGCCCGGCGGCGGCGTCGCCTTCATCCGGGCGGTCTCCGCGGTCGAAGCAGGCCGCGGCAAGGCCAAGGGCGACGACAAGATCGGCTACGACATCGTCGCCCAGGCCCTCGAACTGCCGCTGCGCCAGATCGTTGAGAACGGCGGCGAGGACGGCTTCCTTGTGGTCGAAGAAGTGAAAACCAAGAAGGGCAATAACGGCTACAACGCCGCGACCAGCGAATACGTTGACCTGGTCAAGGCCGGGATCATCGACCCCGCGCTGGTCAGCCGCACGGCGTTACAGAACGCAGCAAGCGTCGCCGGCCTGATGCTCACGACCAACGTGCTGGTCACCGAGCTGAAGGACGACGACGAGGCGATCGACGGCGCCGTGTCGTAAGCCCACAAACCGGATATCGACTGATCGCCGTACGCCAACAACCGGACCGGTTCGTGTTGGCTGCGGCGATTCGTCGATAGGTCGTCAGTGCCCGCATGGATGACGCCAACAGCACCGGAAGGACGACCCGCATTGACCCCCTCGAGCACGACAAGCCGATCGGATGCCGGCGGGCTGTCGTGGGGCATGGTCACCGCGACATACAATCGTCAGCAGACATTGCCACGAGCCGTGCGCTGCGCGGTGCGGCAGGCCCCCCCGCCGACTGAGATCGTGATTATTGATGCGAGCCACGACTGGCAGACTACGCGGGGCCTGGTCGAGTGCGTGCTTGAGGAAGAAGGGTCCGGTGCTCGGCTGGTCTATGAATCGGCTCAGACCCGTTCTTCAACCGCGCAACGCAATCAGGGCATCGCCCGGTCGTCCGCGGATGTCCTGTTCATGATCGATGACGACTCGCTGATGCACCCCGGCTGCGCCAAATCCGTGATCGATGTGTTCAACCACCCCGAGGCGGCGGGTGTCGTCGGCGCGTGCACCGCCCTGTCGCCCCACGAGCCGGACCGTCAACGATACGTCGCGGCGGCCGAAGCGCACACAGAGCCAACCGGCCCCGCCACGGGCAAGGTCAACAAGAACAAGCAGACCGGCCTGTCCGGGCGCGTGACCAAGTGGTTCATCGGCGACTACCTGCCGCACTACCAGAACCCCCGGCCGGACTGGGACGTGCCCGACTCGCTGCGCGAGCAGTTCGACTGCTTCCCCCGCCGACAAGTGCACGGCGCGCGGATGGTGTTCCGGCGGTCGGCGCTTCAGGACGAGCGGTTCGACGAGGCGCTGACCCGCTACGCTTACCTGGAAGACACCGACCTCGGATACCGCCTGGGGCAACGCGGCGTGATCCTCACGATCCCGGGCGCCAAGATCTGTCACCTCGGCGAGAACAACGGCCGGCTGCCCACCCTCCGCGCCGCGATCATCAGCGTGACCAACGCCGCGTTCCTGACACGCAAGAACGCCCAGCACTTTTCCGCCAACCTCCGTCGGCTGCGCTTGCATGCGCTCAGGCGGTCGCTGTTTGTATTGGTCAAAGACCTCAAACGCGGCCAGTGGCGCGTCCCCCAGTTCCGCGGCGCGTGGATCGGGCTGATGCAGACGCGCTGGATCGCTTCCGCCCCGCTGGAGCAGTTGGACGAGCGCTACAAGCAGTTCCAAGAAAAGCTTCTACAGGAAGGCTGAGCAGACAGGCGACACCATGGCAACCACACGCGACTACTACGAAGTCCTGCAGGTCGAGCGCACCGCGAGCGGCGACGAGATCAAACGCTCATACCGCAAGCTCGCGATGCGCTATCACCCCGACCGCAACCCCGATGACCAGGAAGCGGAGGCGAAGTTCCGCGAGGCCGCCGAGGCGTATGAAGTTCTCTCCGATGAAGGCAAACGCCGCAAGTACGACCAGTTCGGACACGCCGGTCTCAACGGGCAGGCCGGCCACGACTTCTCGCACATGAACGCCCAGGACATCTTCTCGATGTTCGACGACATCTTCGGCGGCGCGTTCGGCGGGGGACGCTCGCGCGGCGGGCGATCCCGCCAGGCCCGCGGCTACGACCTCGAGACCGTCACCACGATCACCCTCAAAGACGTCCTCACTGGTGTCGAGCAGGACATCGAGTTCACCCGTCAGGACACATGCACAACCTGCTCGGGCACCGGCGGCAAGCCCGGCACCGAACCGACCGCCTGCGTCACCTGCGGCGGCGCGGGCCAGGTCCAGCAGCAGGGCTTCGGCGGGATGTTCCGCATGGTCCAGACCTGCCCGGCCTGCGCCGGCGCGGGCAAGAGCTACCGCGAGAAATGCGCGGATTGTGGCGGCGACGGGCGGAAGCCCAAGCAGGTCAAGCTCGGCGTCAAGGTCCCCGCCGGCATCCACGACGGCCAGGCCATCCGCGTCCCCGGCGAGGGCGAGCCGGGCCGGCACACCGCCGCCGGCGCGGGCCCGCGCGGCGACCTGCACGTCGTCGTCCGCGTGCAGCAGCACGACCTGTTTACCCGAGAGGACGACCACCTCGTGCTCCGCATGCCCATCAGCTTCGGCCAGGCCGCGCTCGGCGCGACGCTCAGTATCCCCACGCTCGAAGGCGACCACGAACTGACCATCAAGCCCGGCACGCAGCACGGCGACCTGTTCCGCATCAAGTCCGCCGGCCTGCCCAACCTGCGCAGCGGCCGGCGGGGCGACCTGATCGTCGCGGTGCTGCTCGAAGTACCCAAGAAACTCAACGCGAAGCAGAAGGAACTGCTCCGCGCCTACACCGAGACCGAAGAGCACCAGGACATGCCGACCCACAAGGGTTTCTGGGAGAAGATCAAAGACTACATCGGGTAAGCATGATGTGAATTGGTGGGACAGGCGTCTTGCCTGTCACGAAAGGTGATGAAGATGAACGAACACGAACAGAACAACCCCGACACAGAAGACTACATCGACCTGAGCGACGCCGAACAGTACGACCCCGCCGCCGAGGCGGGCGGTACCAAAGGCGAAGAAGCGGCGCAGCCCGGAGCGCAGGACGAACTGTCGCGCCTCCAAGTCGAGCGCGACGAGTTGGAGTCCAAGTTCCTGCGCGTGTCTGCGGACTACCAGAACTTCGCCCGCCGGGCCCAGCAAAACGTCGAGGCCGCCGGCCAGCAGAAGCTGATGGACATCGCCCGCGACCTGGTCTCCGTGCTCGACCACTTCGACCGCGCGCTCGATGTCGAAACCACCGAAGACGGCGCCGGCGTTCTTCAGGGCGTGACCATGGTCCACACCGAGCTGCTCGCCGCGCTCAACCGTTTCGGCATCCAGCGGCTCGACGTCGAACCCGGGAGCGAGTTCGACCCGAACCAGCACGAAGCCCTCATGCGCCAGCCCTCCGACGACATCGCCTCCAACCACGTCACGATGCAGATGCAGCCCGGCTACATGCTCGGCGACAAGGTCATCCGCCCAGCCCAGGTCGGAGTAGCGGAGTGACTCGATTTGGTGAACCACCTCCAAAACACGCTCACCCAACCGCCAGATCACGAAATCGCCAAATCGAACCTCAACAAACTTACCGACAAAGGCACGGCGTCATGCCAACATATGAATACATCTGCGATGCCTGCGAGCACGAGCTCGAGGAATTCCAATCGATCACCGCGGACCCGCTGAAGAAGTGCCCCGAGTGCGGCAAGAACAAGCTCCGCCGACTGATCGGCACCGGCGCCGGCATCATCTTCAAGGGATCGGGCTTCTACGAGACCGACTACCGCAGCGACGGCTACAAGAAAGCCGAGAAGGCGGAAAAGGATTCAAAGCCTGACAAGCCCAAGAAAAATCCGGATACGAAATCTGAGAAAAAAGCCGAAAGCAAGAGCAAGCCCGAAGCGAGGGCTGACAAGCCAAAGGCCAAGCAAAATAAGAAGCCGGGCTGATCAAGCCTCGGCTGTTACTGTTCTGCTTCCTCTTCCTCGACTTCAACCTTCTCCAACCACCCCGGCAAACCCTTCTTCAGGTCATCCAGGAACTCCGGCTTCATCCCGCCGTAGACCTCGACGATCTTCCCATCGACAACGATGAGCGTGCGCGGCACCGTCGGCAGCTTCAGTGCCATCGCCGCGTCGGTCTTGGTGTCTATCAAAATAGGTACATCGACCTCGCGCCCGGCGGTTTTCTCCAATGCCTCCAGCCACTTGCCGATCGAATCGGGCGTCTCGCCCACGGCGACGGCGTAGACGCTGGCCGCGTGTTCTTGCTCCTCCGCCCAGGCGGAAAAGTCGTCCAGCACGGGCAGATCCAGCACGCTCGGCCGGGTCCAACTCGCGAAGAACTCGAGGACCACCACGCCTCCGTCCAGGTCCGACAGCTTGACCTTCTCGTCTTCCTCGCCGCCGAGCAGCGCGAGCTCGATATCGGGCAGGGGCTGGCCGATCAAAGAGCCGCCCCCTCCGCCGTTGCCGGGGCCTCCACCCGCGCCGGGCCCGGAAGGCGCGAGGAACTGCGCGAGCGTCGCCATCTCGTTCGATCCGTTGAGATCAAGCTCGAAGAGCTTGCCATCGACTTCCTCGTTCACCGCCGCCCACTTAACGCCGTAGTGGAACTGCACCGCGTCTAGGCCCGAGCCGGCGAGCTGCTGTTTATCGACCGCGATGCGCAGATCGGCGATGCGCTGTGTCTTGGCATCACGCAGCAACTCCGCCTCGCCGAGCCCGACGTTGAAACGCATGCCGCGTGTCGGTCGATCGCCCTGGTGCTCTTTGGGTACGAAGGGTGTCGCGTCGTCGGACACGCCATCGCTGAGCCATGCCATCGGCTCGTCCGCGAGCAGCAGGATCAACGTGGGAGGCATCGGGTCGTGCAGGTCGGGGAAGACCTCGACCAATCGCTTGTAATTCAGTGGACCGTTGAGCGGGACGCGCAAGTGCCGGCCGGGCAGGTCATCGGCGACGAGCAGGAGGTCGGTGCCATCGCAGACCAGCGTGTAGCCAGGCCGATCGACACGAAGACGTTTCGCCTGGCGGTCCAACACAACGTGGTATCCGCTGGTGATGAACTCGGTCTCATCGGGGTATGTGAAGTACGGCGTAAAACGGACATCGATCACCGCGGACTCGATCTCCCGGTGGGCCCGGACCACGGCCTCGGCGACGGTCGGCTGCGGCGAGCCGGGCCGCTCCGGCGGGCGCGGCTGGCCCAGCGCATCGACCGAACACAGGCAGGCCACGACGCCGGCGATCGCGACCAATCCAAACCGATGCACCAGGGTTCTGATCGTGCGATTCATGCCCTTCAGCATACCGCGGCGACGCCCCGGGCCAACCCTAAAATCTGTCGGCCGGCCCACTTGCAAGCCCGCCCAGACATGCTAGGATTTAGGGCTCCATAACGCGGGTGTAGCTCAGTGGTAGAGCGTCACGTTGCCAACGTGAATGTCGTGAGTTCGAATCTCATCACCCGCTTTCACGGCCGTGCGTCCCGCGACGCACGGTTTTTCTTTAGCCGGGCCTGGCAGGTATTCCCGCCCGCCTTACGACCAGTCCTCGGCGTCCATCAGGAGCATCCATGGGTTGAACGAGCCGGAATCCGGCTGCGGCGCGGCGTAGGGCTGGATGTAGATCGCGTTGCCCCGCTGGACCACGCGGAACAGCACGACCAGCTTGCTGCCGTCTTCGTGCTCCACCGCGCAGAAGACGGTCCGCCCGTCGTCCGCAACTTTGATGACGATCATGTTGAGGAAGTCGATCGTTTTCATCGGCAGCCCGCCTTCGGCCAGGTCGTGCTGCTCGAGGTACGCCGGGTCGATCCAGCCGCGGAACGTCTTTGCGTCGCGCGCGGGGTCGTCGCGGTGGTCGTTACGCAGCGCGCCGAGGAAGCCTTTGACGAACGCCAGGATCTGTTCCTCATGCGGCTCGTCGCGGTTGCCAATCGTTCCCGGCCGATCCGCGGTCGTGCCCTGCTCGGCTTTCGCCACAGCGAACGATGAACAAGGAATAAGCAGCAGGCTAACAAGCGCGAGCGCGACGGTTTGTTTGATGTTCAGCATGACGGGTCTCCTTGAGGGTAAAAGGTACAACCTGACGCTTGACAGAACTTCAGTCCAAAATAGAGACAACCGTACTACGCCGATCATGATCCGCCTGTTCAAGGGACTTTGCTGCATAGCCCATCGGGATTATCACGGACAGCCGGCGGGCCATGCAGTAAGCTCACACGAAGGACTTGTGAGCATGCTTTGCTGAATGGATGATGCCGCCCCCGAGTATAAACACGTCGCCTGGTGCTACGACGCGCTGGCCAAGGCGTACTCGCTGGGCGCGATCGACCACGCCAAGGCGTGCCACCACCGCCTGATCGGGCCCGGCGACCGTGTGCTGTATGCCGGCGCTGGGCGCGGGCGCGAGATCGTTGGGGCCTGCCGGCGTGGTGCGTCGGTGACCTGCGTCGAGCCCTGCCCCGTCATGGCGGAGGCGCTGCACCAACGGCTCGGCGTATCGTGCGACGGCTTTACGATCGTGCCCCGGCGGATTCAGGATGTGCCCGCGGAACCTGTTTACGATCTTGTCGTTGCACACTTTTTCCTAAATGTCTTCGCCAGCGCGGCGATGCCCGGCGTACTTGATCATCTCTGCGGCTTCGTCAGGCCCGGCGGGTGTTTGATCATCGCGGACTTTAAACCTGCAATGCCTGGTGCCACGCTGGTCGAACGTGTATGCCGGGCGCTTTACTACCGGCCGGTCAACCTGGCGGGCTGGTTGCTGCGGATCTGTGCGCTGCACCCGATCTATGACTACGGCCCGCTGCTGGTCAAACGCGGCTTCAGTATTGAATCCCGCACGTGCTTCCGCGTCCTTCCGGGACCGGGCGGCCTGTATGAAACGATCATCACGCGGCGGCCCAATGAACAGCCCCCATCTTGCGATGGGGGCTGTTCTCACTCAATCGATCTGTCGTCACGCCCTTACTCGGCGGCAGCCTGCTCAGCGGGCGCTTCGGCACCGGCTTCGACAGCCTCCGCGCCTCCTTCGCCTTCGGCACCTTCCTCGGTCTCTTCTTCCAGCGGCTTGTCGCTGACGACCCAGAGCTTGATCTCGGTCTTCAGGTCCTTGGCGAGCTGGATCGGGATGTGGTATGTGTCCAGGCGGTTGATCTTCTCGCCGATACGGACGTGGCGGTCTTCGATCGCCAGGCCGTCGGCCTTGAGCGCCTCGGAGATGTCATGCTGCGAGACCCCGCCGAAGAGCATGCCCTGCTCGTTGGCCGAGCGCTCGAGGGTGAGCTCGTAATCGGCGAATTTCTCGAGCAGCGCCTCCTGCTCGCCGCGGAGCTTCTTCAGCTCCGCTTCGACCTCGGCCCGGCGGGCGGCGAGTTCCTGGATCTTCTCTTGCGTCGGCGGCTCGGCCAGGCCGTGCGGCAACAAGTAGTTGCGTGCGTAGCCGGGCTTGACCTTGACGACATCGCCGACGATGCCGAGGTTCTCGATCGTGTCGAGCAGCAGGAGTTCGATTTGCTTGGCCATGGATGTTGTCCTTCTTGCAAAGTTAGGCGTCGGCCCGGGCGTCACGTGCGACCGGCGGTACACCAGCGTTGTTTGAGCGATCAGCCTTCAGCCAGGATCAAAACGGGATATCGCCATCATCGACCGCTTCGTGGCCGGCACCCGCGGCGCCGCTGCTGTCGTCCCAGCCGCCGCCCGCGTCGTTCTGGTTGCGGTTGCCGTAGCCGTTGCTCGGCCGGCCGCCGTCGCCGCCGCCGCCCGCGGCGTCTTTTGAATCGACGAACTGCCAGGTGTCGATGACGACCTTCAGCTTGCTGCGCTTCTGGCCCGACTGCCGGTCCTCCCACTGCTCGAAGCGGAGCTTGCCCTCGATGAAGATCGGCCGGCCCTTTGAGAAGAACTTGCTGATGTTCTCCGCGGTCCGGCCGAAGGCGGTGCAGTCCACGAAGTTCGGCCGGTCTTCCCACTGTCCGGTCGATTTGTTCTGGAACCGGTCGTTGACGGCCAGGCCCATGTCGCACACGGCGGTGTTGTTCGGGAGGAAGCGCAGCTCGGGGTCGCGCGTGAAGTTGCCCATCAGGATGACTTTATTGAAGCTCGGCATGGTGTCTATAGAAGTTAGAAGATAGAAGTTCGTAGCGATGCTGTTGCATCGATGACAGGCTCAAAAATACAGCTTGATCACGCAGATTTAATCGCCGGCAGCGGCAACGGCCTCGGCGTCCTGGGCGACGGTCGCGCCCTCGAGCGCGGCCTTGAGTTCGATCTCTCCCATGTGGTCGGCGCGGATGAACATCACACGCAGCACCTGCTCGGACAGGTTGCAGTCGCGCTCGATGTTGGCGATCTGCGTCGGGCGGGCTTTGAAGTACGAGATCAGGAACGTGCCGCGCTTCTGGCCCTCGATCGGGTAGGCGAGCTTGCGCTCGTCCCACTTGTGCAGCGTCAGCGTCTCGGCCTCGGCACGGTCCAGCATCTCCTGGACGTGCGCGGTGACGCCGGCGCTGTCGGTCGCGAGCGCCGACTGGTTGATCAGGAACAGGGCTTCGTAGAGGACGGGGGTCGTGTCGGACATCGGTCGTCTCCATGCCAACGCGGTGTGGCGGATGGTGTACGGCCCGGTATCCCCCGCCGACGGGTGCGGGGGCCTGGGTCTGCGGCCGACATCGGCCGACAGCCGGGCGGCGTGTCGAGCCGGGTAGTGTAGCGGAAGCCAAAGAGAGCCGCAACGCCTTGTTTACAAAGGCTTTACTCCACAGCGTCCTCCGCATCATCCTTAACGATCCGCGTCCGCAGCAGCAACAAGACCTCGAACTGATCGGCGTCGATGTCCTCGAACATGCTCGTCGCCCCGGCCAGCAGCACCCCCCCGCCGTCCGGGATGCGGACATTCGTGCGGTACCGCACGGCCTGCTGATCGACGAGCTCCAGCGGCACCTCGCCGACCCCGTCGTTCTGCCCGTTCTGCGAGACCAACGGCAGCGTAGTTTTCCGCCGCTCGATGCCGTGGATCAGGTCCGAACGGACCGCCACCGAGACATGAGACTCGTTGAACGAGATAGTGGACTCGATGTCCATCGTCGCACCGCTGCCGGCGACACTGATCGTCGGGTCCACGCCGCCGGAATCGGGGACCGGCTCGCTGTCGCTGAGGAAGCCCGCGTCCAGCCCGGCGTAGGTGTACACCCGCTGGCCGTTGTGGCACACCGTCCGCACCAATCCCAGCCGGCGGATGTTGTCCTGGCCCTCGAACTTCTCAAACAGCGCATCGCAGGCCTTAGGCCCCATCACGTACTTGCCGCCCATCTCGTCCACCGTCTTGTGCGGCACGACCAGGTAGTGTGCCTCGATCGTCAGCATCTTCCCGAGGTTCGTATCGATCTGCACCAGCATCGCCTGGACCTGATCGAGGACCTCCGGCGTCGCACGCACGACCAGGCTGCCGTTGAGCTCGGTAATCGTGAAGACCTCGTCCAGCCAGTTGTCCGGCTCGCCGGTCGTGGACCGGATCAGCTCGGTGATCTGGCTGACATACTCTTGCCGGCTGGGCATGTCGCTGGTCGTGTCGTCCGCGCCGAACAGACCCCCGCCGCCCGAGCCGCCCTTCTCGCGGTTGTCGGCCTGGCGTGCGTTGCTGCCGCCGCTGCTGGTGTTGCTCAGCGCGCCGTCCAGCGAGAGCGACGGCCCGCGGTAGTTCGGCACCTGGATCAACATCCCGCGGATATCGAAGACCCGGCTCTCGACCCGCCGCTCGACGATCGCGTTCTTCGTCGAGACGAACACCACGCCCTTCTGGATCAGCCAGTCCATCTCGGTTGAAAGCGCGATCAGTTCGATCACCTCGTAGGCGCTCGCCGCTTCGACCTTGAGCGATACCTGCCTGGAGCCGATCTGCCCCTGGGCGGGGTCGATGATAAACGTCACCCCCGTCTCGCGCTGGAGGAGCTCGACAATGCGCTCGATTGGCGTGGACAAGAACTCGCTGGTGATCTCGGTCGAAAGCGGCCCGGCCAGGTCCCCGAGCTCGTCCTCCGCCGGCCCGGCCAACGCGGGCGGGGCCGCCAAACAAGCAAACAAGAACAACGCAGACAAAGCCATCGGCAAGCGTAGCGCACAAGACATCTCAGACCCTTTCCTGAAGTGACGCCGGAAGATAAAACCACGCACGGCCCGCATCTTGTCAGATCGGACCGTGTAAATCAATACTCTAAATGGATCAGAAAACACGGCGCCGAGCGTACGTCATGCGCACTACTCGTTGGCTTGTTTGCGCTCCAGCCCGCGGGCGACCGCGCCCAGGAGTGAGCGCTCGCCGGGCAGGTCGTGTGACAGCTCCCAGATCATCACGCCCGCCAGACCCGACTCGATTGCGAATCGCGTCTTCGCCTCGATCGTGTCCGGGCCGTTGAACGCGTAGCCATCAATACTGTCTAAAGCGGGATCCCAACCGCTCGCGCCACGCACAAGCGCGGCGTAGCTGCGGGCCTTGCGTTCCTTGTTGCGCCCATAAAACGGCACGCCGAGCGCGATCTTCTCAGGCGGGCAGCCCCAGTCAATCAGCCGCGCCACCTCCTCGCGCGCGTGCTCCATCGTCGCGTGCGGGAACGGCTGGTCGTAGCACATCAGGTGAACGCGATCGAGCGCCTTGTACGCATGCTTACCCAGGTCCTGCCAGCCCGCCTGCGCAACGGTGACGAGCAAGCCCTTGGGCCGAAACACCGCCGCGGTTTCTTCGATCAGCGTCGCGTAGGCATCGAGTTGTTCTTTGTCTTTCGGGTGTTCCCAGTCGTAATCGACACCATCGAAGCCGTGGCGCTCGCACAGCTTCAGCAGTGATTCGATCAGCGCCCGACGTTTGTCTTGGTCGCCCGCAACCGCCGGAAAATGCTCGGACCGCCCCCACCCGCCGACGCACAACAGCAGCCGGCAGTCGGCGGCTTCCTTGGGCGCCACGAACCGCTCCGCCGATTCGGCATCAACCGTGTCCAATGGGATCGCGCCCGCTTGGGTCACCTCGACGCTGAAATAGACCAGGTCCGTCACCGGCCCGAGCCGCTCGGCGTCGAAGCGGGGACGCTCCAAACGATGGGACGGCAGGTAACCGACCACGACCGGGGCTGGCTTTCTGGCTTGCGTTTCAGACTCCACGAGGAGCTCGTCTTCGGCATAACAACCCGCCGTCAGCAGCCACCCGCACAAGCCCACAAACCAAAGCCAGCAACAACTCGCCCATCGATCGCGCATCACAACTCCTGTCAAGTCAATGAATCGGCGGTAAGCCGGCGGCCCGCTTACACGCCCGCCTCGTTCATCTTGAGGACCTGGTCATCCGCGTGGTAGCTCGAACGCACCAGCGGGCCGGACTCGCAGTGCCTGAACCCGATCGACTCGGCGAGCTGCTTGTACTGCACAAACGCCGCGGGCGTCACCCACCGCGAGATCGGCAGGTGGTTGCGTGTCGGCTGGAGGTACTGGCCGATGGTGAGGATGTCGCAGCTCTCATGAACGCCGGGGTAAGTCGCACCCGGAAAGGACAACTGCTTGATACGCGCCGCGGCCGCTTGCGGCTTAGCCGGTTGATGATGATCCCAGTACGGGTTCGCGTGATCGACCAGCTCACCGCCCCGCCGGAGCTTGTGATCAATGCCCGGCTTCTCGAGCCCGATGTTGTCGTGCAGCGAGCCGCTAGGATGCACCGCCTGATCCGCCGGCACCATGCGATACGGATCGGGCACCGTGAACGCGTCGCGGTTGGAACCGGGAATATCCTGATTCACGCCGACCACGCGCGTCCCCTCCGTCACATCACGCATCAGCTCTTCGATCTCTTCCTCACGCTCGCCGATACCGACCATGATCCCGGTCTTCACCGTCAGGCCCTGCGCCTTGGCGTGCCTAAGCAACTCGATCGAGCGCTCGTAGATCGCCTGCGGCCGGACGACCTTGTACAGCCGCTTCACCGACTCCATGTTATGGTTCAGGATCTCCGGCCGTTCATCCAGCACGATCTGTAACGCGTCCCAGTCCCCGCAGAAATCGGGGATCAAGACTTCGACCTGCGTGCCGGGGGACTGCCTGCGGATCTCGCGGATCGTCTCGGCCCAGATCTCCGCCCCGCCGTCCGGCAGCTCGTCGCGGTTGACCGAGGTGATGACCAGGTGCTTGAGGTTCATGATCGCCGCCGCCTCGCCGACGCGTCGCGGCTCGTCGAGGTCGTATTCCGGGGGCCGGCCGGTCTTGATGTGGCAGAACCCGCAGGCGCGGGTGCAGACATCGCCGAGGATCATCATGGTCGCGGTGCCGCGCTCCCAGCACTCGCCGAGGTTCGGGCACTTGGCCGACTCGCAGACGGTGTGCAGCTTGTATTTGTCAACGAGATTGCGCGTGTCCTTGTAGCCCGGCCCAGAGGGCAGCTTCGCGCGCAGCCAGTCGGGCTTCTTACGCTTGATGAACTCGAGGCCCGACCCGGCGTTGCCACTTCCGGGGGCGTTGTCGAGGACCATGCTGGACAGGTCAATCTTCATGAGAAGGGCATTGTAGGCCGTACAATCCCACAAACAAAGCCGCCGGTGCCATCGGCGGTCTTACGGATTGATCGGCCAGATCGGAGGCCCAACCAAGACCGCGGATGCCATCCGCGGCTTTGCTAATTCCATTTCGACGCAGGCGATCTATTCGCCATCATCAAACTCCCATTGAGATAAATCATCCACAGGACGCGGTAAACGGCCTTCAAGCCACTGGGCACAAAGATCAGGCGGGAACTTTGGATTGGTCGATTCGATTACCCAAGATAAAAACTCCACACCTCCGTTTAGGTAGGGGGGTGGCGAAACCGGCTTAAGGACTGTAGGAAGTAGCTCTTCAACGGAAACATAGTTAAGCACATATCCCAGCTCTTGAACGTGCCTCCAAGCAAGTGAATGACCCGTGTCAAGAGAGAACTTGACCCACCAGTTGCCATCATCGAATACCCCATACCCAATCGATTTACGGCCCGCAGGCAAATCAATTGCAGGCAAGCGCTCCATGAAGGAAAAAAGCCTATCAAACCTTGAATCTTCCATCGCAGTTACCCTTGCATCAATAGCCCATCATTTGCTAAACACGCTATCATCCCCGCCTGAACCCTGCCTTGTCCCAGCCCCTAGCCCCGGCACCGCCCCATGAAGATCCACGAATACCAGTCCCGTGAGCTGCTCGAGAAGTTTGGCGTCCCCGTGCCCGGGGGCATCGTCGTGGACAGCGCCGATGACGCCGAGGCGGCGTTCAAGACGCTCCAGAAAGACGGCGCGACGTTGGCTGTCGTCAAGGCCCAGGTCCACGCGGGCGGGCGCGGCAAGGGCGGGGGCGTGAAGCTGGTCAGGACCGCGGAGGAGGCCAAGGACGCGGCGTGGACGATCCTGTCTAAGCCCCTGGTGACCCCGCAGACGACCGCGGAGGGCGTGCCGGTCAACAAGTTGCTGGTCGCCAGCGGCGTGGACATCGCCAAGGAGTACTACGTCGGCATGGTCGTGGACCGGGCCCGGGGCTGCCCGGTGTTGATGGCGTCCGCTGAGGGCGGGATGGACATCGAGGAGGTCGCGGCCAAGACGCCGGAGAAGATCATCAAGGAGCCGGTCGATCCCGACACCGGGCTGCAGCCGTACCAGGCGCGGAAGGTCGCGTTCGAGCTCGGCTTTTCCGGCAAGCAGGTCGGCCAGGCGGTCAAGGTCATGATGTCGCTGGCCAGGCTGTTCCTCGGTACCGACGCGTCGCTGGTCGAGATCAACCCGCTGATCGTGACCCCCGGAAGTGCGGATCATCCCGATGGACAGGTCTTAGCGATCGACGCGAAGATCGACTTCGACGACAACGCGATGTTCCGCCACAAGGACCTGCAGGCGCTCGAAGACCCGGCGGAGGTGGACGCCTCCGAGGCCCAGGCCGCGAAGTTCGGGCTCAGCTACATCAAGCTGGATGGCACGATCGGCTGTCTGGTCAATGGAGCCGGCCTGGCGATGTCCACGATGGACATCATCAAGCTGCACGGCGGGGACCCGGCGAACTTCCTGGACGTCGGCGGCAGCGCCAACGAAGAAGCTGTGACGGAAGCCTTCCGCATCATCCTCGCGGACTCCAACGTCAACGGCATCCTCGTCAACATCTTCGGCGGGATCGCCAAGTGCGACATCATCGCCAACGCGATCGTCGCCGCGGCCAAGGAGGTCGGCTTCGAGGTCCCGCTGGTCGTGCGGCTGGAGGGCACGAACGTCGAGCCGGCGCGTGAGATCCTCGAGGCCGCCAAGGCGGACATCCCGACGATGATCGTCGGCAGCGATTTAACGGATGCGGCCCAGAAGATCACCGCGGCCGTGGCGGGGTAAAGCCGCGGAAGGCGTCCGCGGTCTTGGATCGCAATCAAAATCAGTAAGTCCGCAAGACCGCCGACAGCGTCGGCGGCTTTTATTAGAAATTCGTCCAAGCGTGGAATATCTCGGGCTGGCCGCCTATTGTCCGTACGCCGTACGGCAAAACCACTCCCCACCCGACCAGGAGACCCACCATGGCCATCGACCCCCAAGGCAAGACCGTCCTGATCACCGGCGCGAACCGCGGCATCGGGCTGGCGTTCGCCGAGGCCTTCCTCGCCGCCGGCGTTACGAAGCTCTACGCCACCGCCCGCAAGCCCGGGGCGGTACAGCCGCTGATCGACAAGCACGGCGACAAGGTCGTCGCGCTCGCGCTCGACCTGACCGACGAGGCCTCGGTCAATGCCGCGGCGCAGGCCGCGTCCGATGTGGACATCGTCGTGAACAACGGCGGCGTGCTGACCCAAGGCGACTACGCCAGCGGTGACGTGTTCAAGAACCTCGACTTCGAGATCGATGTCAACGTCAAGGGCCTGCTGCGTGTCGCCCGTGCGTTCGCCCCGGTGCTCAAGGCCAACGGCGGCGGCGCACTCGTTCAGCTCAACTCCGTCGCCTCGCTGCGCAATTTCGCGGGGTTCACGACCTACTGTGCTTCCAAGGCCGCGAGCTACTCGATCACGCAGGGCCTGCACGACCTCTTGGCCGAGCAGGGCACCGAAGTCGTGAGCGTGCACCCCGGGCCGATCGCGACGGACATGGCCGATGACGCCGGTTTTGGTGACGGCTCACCCCCGCCGTCGGTGGTCGCGGACGCGTTGATCGCCGCGCTCAAGGCCGGTGAGTTCCACTGCTTCCCCGACGAGATGGCGGAGCAGATCTGGGCCGGTTACGAAGGCTTCGGCCGGGCCGTCGTCGAGCAGCCGCTGGAAGCGGAGGCGTGATCAGTAGCCGATGGATTGTTACTTGAAAAGCCCTCGCGCAAGCGTGGGTTTTTGTTTATGCTGGGCAAGGCCGTGGATAACGTCCGCGGTCATAAAATTACTCCCACAGCATAAGACCGCCTATACCAAAGGCGGCTTTAAGAGAACCGCCATGAAACCCGAACCCCTGCTCGCCGAATTGAATCGCCTGCGTAAAGACATCGGGGAAGACCCGACGGATATCGAATGGCTGGCGCTCCAGCACGCGTTCATCTTCATCAGCTATAAGCACAAAGAGTTTGAGCAGTACGTCGCCGAGGCGTCCGAGCGCGGGGAGTTCAAGGCTTATGAGGAGTCGGATCAGATTTAGCGTGGTTCGGTTTTTAGCCACAGCTTTCACAGATGGCACAGATTCAAGGCAAAAAGCAGCAAGAGCGGATGCAATGTGCCGCTGGTTTCTTCTCTGTGCTATGTGACTTCCGTGCCTCTGTGGTGAAACGAAGCGCTGCCTTGAAAACCTATGCTCTTTGTGAAATCTGTGGCTAAACCCCGACCGCCTTCCCCCCCGGGACATCCTCATTGATTAGCCCGTCGCGGAGTTTGACGACACGTTCGCAGCGCTGGTCCATCTCCGGGTCGTGGGTGACCATCACGATGGTCAGGCCGCCCTGGTGCAGCTCATCGAAGAGCGCGAGGATCGCGTCGCCGGTCTTGGTGTCGAGGTTGCCGGTGGGTTCGTCGGCGAGGAGGATGCTCGGCTCGTTGACAAGCGCGCGTGCGATGGCGACGCGCTGCATCTGCCCGCCGGAGAGCTGGTTGGGCCGGTGCGTCAGGCGGTCACCGAGCTCGACCTTCTTCAGGACCGCCTCGGCGCGGTCCCGGCGTTCGCCAGCGGTCACGCCCTGGTAGAACAGCGGGACGACGACGTTGTCCAGCACCGTCAGCTGCGGGATCAGGTTGAACGCCTGGAAAACGAAGCCCAGCCGCTTCCCGCGCACCCTGCTCAGCCGTTCATCGTCCATCTGAGCGACATCCTCACCATCGAGGAAGTACTGGCCGTCGGTCGGCCGATCGAGGCAGCCGATGATATTCATCAGCGTGGACTTGCCCGAGCCGGACGGGCCCATGATCGAGAGGTACTGCCCGCGCGGGATGTCGAGGTCCACCCCGCCAAGCGCATGCACCGGCGGCGCGGCCTTGTTCTTCTGGTAGACCTTCGTGACAGCAACAATACGGGCGACGTGGTCGGGCATGGCTGTTCGCATGTTACGGGGTCATGGACGGAACGAGCTATCATATGCCCGATGACGGTTGCGATCCTCTCATTACTGCTGATGGTCTTGCTCCTGGGTTGCCTCCTCGCGGGGGTCATCATGTGGACCACCAGCGGCGGGTCAACGGGAACCAACGGGATGACCTGCGGGAGTTGCGGCTACGCCGTGCGCGGGCTGACACAACTGACCTGCCCGGAGTGCGGCGTCGATCTGCGCGAAGCGGGGATCAGGCCCGCCGGGAGCGCGGCCCGACGCAGGACCGGGATGGCGCTGACCCTGGGCAGCAGCGGGCTGCTGGTTCTGGGCTGTTTTGCAATGGGGCTGCTGTACTTCGGCCTGAGTGCTTCGCACGGGCCGGTGCCGGCTTCCGCGCCTGCGACGGGGCATGGCACCTCCGTGACCCCGCTATCAGCACCCGCAACCTCAGGAAGCACCGACGCGGACGAACCGAGCGAGCCTGGCGACGCTGCTGATCCACCAACCGACGAAGAGCCGAATCGTTAGTACTCACGAACAGCTAATTGATTCTCCCCCGCGGGATGCGCGAGCCGTGGGGGTCGGTCTCGGGCTTGCCGAGTTTTTCATCCAGCTGTTCAACCAGCTCGTGCGCGTGCTCGAGCATTTCGGCCTGGTCGTGTACCGCTTCCGGATCGACGCCCGCCTGGGTGACGAGGTAGGTCTCCCACAGCCGGTGGGCGCGGACAAGTTCTTCGGCGTGGGATCGGCCGGCGTCGGTGAGCTTGGCGACGCCTGCATCGACCTGCACCAAGCCTTCCTGGACGAGCCGTGTAACCGAGCTGCGGATGCGCCCGATCGGCAGACCGGTCTCGGCACCCACTGCCTGGAGTTCGCCAAATGGTTGCTCGCCCAGCCGGTACACCGCTTTGAGCACGTCTTCCTGCGCGACGTGCCTTGCCAGTCGGCGCTTGCGCAGGCGCTCGAACACCCAGCCGTGGCTCGGGCTCAGCAGCACCGCGGTCACGAACAGCACCACGACGACCAGCACCATCGACGGGCCGGTCGGGGCATTGATGGTGAACGCGAGCGACATGCCCAGCCCGGCCGACGCCCCACCGATCGCGCCGGCGAGCACGATCATCACCGACAGCCGGTTGGTCAGTTGATACGCGGCGCTGGCGGGCGTGATGACCATCGCGACGACGAGGATGACGCCGGTACTCTTGATGCCCGCGACGATCGTCGCCGCGAGCAGGCCCATCAGGAGGTAGTGCACCGCCTGGACCGGCACGCCCAGCGCCCGCGCGCCGACGGGGTCGAAGCTGATGAGCTTCAGGCGTTGGTACATGAGCGCGACGATGCCCAGGACCAGCGGGCAGGTGATGCCCATGAGCCAGAGGTCGGGCGTCGCGATCGCCAGCGGCTCGCCGTAGACGAAGCACTTGAGGTCGAAGTGCGTGCCGCGGGGCAGGGAGCTGATCGCGATAAGCCCGAGCGCGAACATCGCGGTGAAGGCGATGCCGATCGCCGAGTCTTCTTTCGTTCGGCTGTGGCGGTGGACGATGTTGATGATGACCGCGGTGAGCAGGCCCGCGACCATCGCCCCGCCGAGCAGCCACAGCGGCAGCCACTGCTCGGAGGCGCCGGCGAGAAAAGCGGGCAGCCAGGCCGGTGCGCTCGCCGACAGACCGAACAACAACAGCGCCCCGACTACGCCAGGCAGGATCGAGTGCGACAGCGCGTCGCCAATCAGCGCCATACGCCGCAGCACGACGAAGCAGCCGAGCACGCCGCAGGTCACGCCGATGAGCATGCTGCCCAGCGTCTGCGGCAGCCAGTGCGCCCAGGGCGAGAGCAGCTGGTTCGGATCAATCTGGAGCTGTGCGATCAAGGTGCCGCTCCTCACGCGCTGTCCGTCGGCGGAGGGTTTCGTCCGCCTGGTCGAGCAGCGACAGCCGCCCGCCGTAGGTTGCAGAGAGGTTGTCGTCCGTGGCGACCTCACCCGGCCGACCAAACGCGATCACGCGCTGA
>JANQKT010000072.1 GCA_028280965.1 Phycisphaeraceae bacterium | reverse complement strand
AGGTCGTCGTGGCAGTTCAGGCAGTAGTTATCGAGGAAGGGCCGGATCGTTTGATCAAACGAGGGATCGTCTGTACGCGTCGCCGCGGTCCCCAGCTTCGTCGGCGTGTCCGGGCCGTCGGCCCGGGCCGAACCGACCCGCCAGCCCGACACCAACAACCCGGCCGCGCAAAGCACCAGCAGGCCGGCGACCCCACGATGAAGCACGCGCGGCCGTGTTGGGGATGACGCTTGAAAGTGCAACAGCGGGGCCTTCTTCAGGGCATGAGGTCGGAGGGGGCCTGGACAGGACGTCTCAGTATAGAGCCGGGTATCGCGTGCTCAATACTTTTTGAGCTGCCGCGGCCGACAAGCGAGACAGAGGCGGCTGAACAGCTTGTTTTCGCGTTGCCGGCATGCCCTGATTGGGGTATAATCATGGATTCGGTAAACCGAGGGGTTTCGCCACTTCCCGCCCGCCTGCCCAACACGCCCGATGACCAAGACCTCCTACTCGACCCGCCTGCCCTGGCAGGACCGCTGGACCGAGCCGACGCTCGAGCAGTTGCTGGACCCGATCAAGCCGAAGGAGGCCCACTTCAAGGCGCTGAACTCGGTCATGTCCGGGATCGAGGGCTACGAGGGCATCGAACGCCGGATCATCTGGATGGGCGACGGCTGGCAGTGGTGTATCGAGTACCTGCTCGAGGACCACCACGAGTCCGGCCCGGAGCAGCCGGATGCGTTCGGCTACATCATCCCCGACCCCGAGCAGCCGGTCCTGTGCATCCCGCTGAGCGACGGCAACATCGAGCAGATCCCGCTGCGGCGGGTCAACCGCTTCATCCGCGACCAGATCCGCTCGGCCAAGTGCAGCGTCGAGATCCACTGGTGCAAGTGGTCGCCGTCGGCCCAGACCGAGGTCGACCACCTGATGGACCTGGTGAAGCGCAAGTGGAAGATGCTGACGGGGAAGAAACGGTGATCATCAAAGCCGCCGATGTGATCGGCGGTCTTGGCTCTCAGATCAGAAAACACGTTTAGAGAGACCGCGGATTGCATCCGCGGCTTTGCCATACCCAAAAATCTCAATGGCATCGTGTGAAAAAACTTGACCTCTGCCCCCACGCGCCGATAATGCTGGTGTCGGCAAGATCGGCGTCGCGGCGAGGCGGGAGAACCCCGAACCAGGCGGCGCACGGGCGAGCCGGCCGTCTCTGCACCTTGTTGCAGTGACAGTGTGGCCCGTGGAGACGTCACGGGCCTTGGATTCACCGGCGGCCGAGCGGGCGCACCGCGCCTGCGTGTCGGCGACGGCTGGTTTCATCAGCCCGGCACACACGCCGGCGCGTTAAGAAAGAAGAGGTGATCCAGTGTCTGACTGTTATTCGTGTAGGAACGGGGCGTGCTAGCTCCGCTTGACGGAGCGAAGCTATGTTCGCGCTCCGAAACACGCTCTACGGCTCTCGCCCCCGATACGGGGCGGGAGTCTTTTTCTTTGTCGGCGGACTAGTCGGTGTGACAGGATCTGTCACGCCACACCCCTAGACTCGCCCGCATGTCCCCCGCGACGCGCGCCTGGCTCACGCTGACCCTCACGCCCGGCCTCGGCCCGACGCTCATCACGCGCCTCATCGAGCACGCTGGCGGCGTCGAGCAGGCCCTCGCACTGACCGCGGCGCAGCTCGCCGAGGTCCACGGCATCTCTGGCAAGGGCGCGGGCAGGCTCAAGCGCGCGATGGATGACACGCTGAGCAACGGTGCGCTCGATCGCGAGGTCGATCTCATCAACAAGCACGGCGCGGCGCTGCTGTCGCTGGATGATGCTGGCTACCCGGCGCTGTTGAAGGCGATCCCGTCGGCGCCGCCGCTGCTGTGGGTGCGTGGCCGGCTCGATCCCCGCGACGCGCTGTCGCTGGCGATCGTCGGCTCGCGCAGGTGCTCGCACTACGGGCGCGAGCAGGCGGACCTGATCGCCAACGCGCTCGCGCGCAGCGGCGTCACGATCGTGTCCGGCGGGGCGTACGGCATCGACATCGCCGCCCACCGCGGGGCCCTGCGCGCCGCCAAGGCCGGCACCGGGCGGACGGTCGCGGTGCTCGGATCGGGGTTGGCCAAGCCGTATCCGAGCGAGCATGTCGAAGTGTTCAAGCAGATCGTTGAGGGAGATAGCGCGTGCGGGGCGGTGATTACTGAGTTCCCGATGACCACTGAGCCCCGGCCGGAGAATTTTTTGCGGCGCAACCGCGTCATCTCCGGCCTGTGCGTCGGCACGCTCGTCGTCGAGGCGGGCAAGCGCAGCGGCGCGCTCTCGACCGCCCGCCGGTGTGTTGATGAGCAGGGTCGCGAGCTCATGGCGTTGCCCGGCCGGGTCGACGCGCCGCAGTCCGAGGGCTGCCACCAGATCATCCGCGAGGGCTGGGGCACGCTCGTCACCGGCGTGTCGGATATCCTCGACCTCATCGGCGAGCAGGCCCCGATGCTCGACGCCGCGGCGGAGATCGAGGGCGACGAGCCGGCGCCCGCTCAACCCAGTGCGCAAGGCCGATCGATCGTCGAGGTGCTCGACACGCCGCGCTCGCTGGACGAGATCGTGAGCTGGACCGGCCTACCCGCTGGTGAGGTGCAGACCGAGCTGACGATGCTGGAGATCCGCGGCGCGGTCTCACGGCAGGGCGGGCTGTTCGTGAAGCGGCGCGGCTGAGTTATTGGTGATTGGTTGAGTTTCAAAGGGCGCTTTACACTGCGGCCTTCTCAACGAAAGGCGTGGTTGATGTTCCCGATTTATGACCCGACAAACGACAGCGACCTGGCCGGGTTGGAGGCCCGGCTGGCGGCGTTGCGCGGCGCCGCCGACCCGGATGGCAAGTGGGCGGCGCTCGCCGCGGACCTGGTGCGTGATACGCGAGAGCGGGGGGATGCCGCGATTGTTGAACACATGCGTCAGTTTACTGACCCGGGTTATTCCGCAGAGCGCATGCGCGTGACACCGGGGGAGCTGGTCGAAGCGGACAAGCGGCTCACCGGGGAGCTGCGCGAAGCGATCGAGCAGGCGATCCAGAATGTGGACGCGTATCAGCGTCACATCAAACCGCAAGATGCGCAACCCATACAGATCGCGGATGCGCAGCTCGGCCTGCGTTGGACGCCGATTACACCTGTTGGCCTCCTTGTTCCCGGGGGCAGCGCGGTGCTGTTCAGCTCGCTGATCATGCTCGCGGTGCCGGCGATGGTCGCGGGGGTCAGGCCCGAAGACATCACGGTCGTCACGCCGCCGCCTTACCGCAAGCAAGGCGAAGCAGCGAAGGACATCTCGCCGATCACGCTCGCGGTGGCGAACATGCTCGGCTTAAGCAGGGTCTACCGCGTCGGCGGGCCGCCCGCGGTTGCGGCACTGGCATACGGCACCGATACGATCGACCCGGTCAGCTTTATCGCCGGGCCGGGGCACCCGGTCGTGCAGGCGGCGAAGCTGCGGGTCAACGGCGTTGTCGGTGTTGATGCGTTTTATGGCGCTTCCGAAATCGTTACTGTCGCCGATAGCAGTTGCAGCATTCCCGGGGTGGCGTCGGACCTGATCGCGCAGGCCGAGCACGACCCGGGCAAGTGCTTCCTGATCGCGTGGGACCGCGCGGTGATCGACGACATCACGGACGAGATCGACAGGCAGCTATCCGAACGCGTCCGGCGTGACGCGATCGAGGCGTCTTTCAAGGACGCATCGTTTGCGGTTCTGGTCAAGGATGAAGCCGCCGCCGCGGCGTGGGTAGACACGTTCGCCGCCGAGCATGTCAACCTCGCGGTCAAAGACCCGCAGGCGTTCATGCAGTCGATCCAGCACGGCGGCGAGGTCTTCCTCGGCGACACACCCGTTGCAAGCGGCGACTACTACGCCGGCCCGAGCCACACGCTGCCGACCGACACGACCGGGCGGTTCACGTCCGGCGTGAGCTGCATCACGTTCATGAAACGCACGGGCACGGTCGCGTACCCGGACGGGATGCCCAGGCAGGCGATCAACCACATCGCCGCGATGGCGGAGGCAGAGGGGCTGGACGGCCACGCGGCGAGTGTGCGCCGGCGGGGGTGAGTCTTCGATCGTTTGGCGCGGCAAGCCGCGCGGCCACATTCATCAACGCCGGTACCGCCTCATCGTCTCAACCACTTTTGCGTGCACCTCCAACGGCCGGGCGATCATGAACCAGTACGCCTCGTGCACCGCCGTGCCCGCGGTGGCGAAGCCGATTGTGCCCAGCCAGAAGAAACGCTGCATGAGGGGCAGGATCAGGTCTGTCTGCTGGACTTTTTGTAGCGGGCACTCGAAGACCTGCACGTTCAGCACGCCGCGGATGCGGATGATGCGTTGGTCGGTGAGGACGTAGACCCGGCCGAGCCAGTCGAGCACCTGCCAGAACAGCCGCACGCCGATGACACCCAGCGCGATCAGCGCCAAATCGTACCGGTCTGCCCCTAGGTCGTAGCCCTTGCGCTGGAGCAGGACCGCCAGCGCGGCACAGAGCAGTGTCACGGCGATGAAACGCAGCGGCACGAGCACGATGAACCACGCGCTGGGCTTGAGCAGGAGGATGATCACCTCGCCGGGCTGGAGCAGTTCGGCGGGCAGCATCGCGCTGGCGCGCGCGAGCATCGGCTCGGTGTCGGTGGCGTCGCCCGCCTCGGCGGCGGCGAGCGTGTGCCCACCGGTCGGCTTGGCCTCGGTGCTGGTGTTGGTTGTGGGATGCCGAGCCATCAACGAGAGATCGTAAGTGAAAGGTGGACGGGGTGCCTGTGGTGTGTTGCGGACTGACCAGACGCTTCGCCCCCGGATGGGACTCCCTTCGGTCTGAGCCCAGGGTCGAAGACAGCGTCGGGGTTCTACTGCACGACCTCGGGCCGCAGCGTCACGATCCCCGGCAGGTTGCGGTACTGATCGTCGTAGTCCAGCCCGTAGCCGACCACAAATGCGTCGGGGATATCGAAAGCGACGTAGTCGATCGGGAAGCTCATCGCCTGGTCCCGCTGCTTGCGCAGCAGCACGCAGGTGTGCAGCGTGTCGGGGCCGCGGCGCTCGATCTCGGCGGTGACCTTGCGCAGGGTTGAGCCGGAGTCGAGGATGTCATCGATCAGCAGGATGTGCTGGCCGCCGAGTTCTTCGGGGACGCGGTCATCGACCCGGCTGAGCGTGACGCCCTGGCTGGCCGTCGCGGTGCCCGGGTAAGACGAGGCGGACATCGGGTAGATGCGCGTGCGCAGCGGCAGCCGCCGGACCAGGTCGGCGACGAAGATGATGCTGCCGGTCATGATCGGCACGATCGTCAGCGTGTTGTGCGGGTGGTCGGGGTCCGACAGCCCGGTGGCGGCCTCGATGTCGCGTGTGATCTGATCCGCCAGCGTGTCCAGCCGCTGGGCGATCTCGTCGGGGCTCAGCAAGGTGCGTTCGATGTCGTCCTGCATCCCGGCAGTGTAGCACCGGCGGGGCGTTTGCCCACAAACCCAGTCATCCGGATGGTTTACGCGTGGACTTGCCGGCGAAAAACATCCGGCACGGCCTTGACCATCGGCGGCGGTCGGCGACAATAATGGGATTCCCTCCCACCGATAGTTGCCCGCCATGAAATACACCCGCACGCCTCGTTGCACCCGCCCGCTCGGCGGCCGGCCTGTGCCCTTGCTGATCGTCGTCGCCCTGCTGCTGATCGCCGGCGGCTGTCAGACATCGAGCCCGACGTCCTACGACAACAACATCGGCAGCGAGACCTCCGACACCTTCTCCGGGCCGACCTACCTCCGCGGCACCGTCGGGTCCTACGGCAGCTTCATCAACAACAAGCCGCGCTACGTCGGCGGCTACGGCATGGTCGTGGACCTCAACGCCACCGGCTCCAACGAGGTCCCTCGGTGGATGCGCGACTGGCTGATCAACGAGATGCGCCGGAACAACCTCGGCTCGGTCCAATTCGGCACCGAAGCGTTCGGGCCCGAGCGCGTCATGGCCGACCTCGGCTCGGCGGTCGTCGCCGTCGAGGGCCTGATCCCGCCGGGCGCGGCGCGCGGGAGCAAGTTCGACTTGCTGGTCACCATGGTTGATCAGACCTCGACCTCGCTGGCCGGCGGCCGGCTGTTCTGGCCAACCCAGCTCTCGCCTACCGGCCTGGACAAGAGCCTGGTCTATACCGAGACGCTCGCCGCGGGCTATGGCGAATTGTTCGTCAATCCCATCGCGCCCGAGGACGAGACCGGCACCGAGTTCCTCCGGCAAGGTGTGGTCGTCAACGGCGGGACGGTGACCGAAGCGCAGAGCGTGCAGTTCGTGCTCAACCAGCCGAGCTACCGCGTCGCGAACCTGGTCGCCCAGCGTATCAACTCGCGGTTCCGCCAGGGCCCGGAGGACACGCTGGAGACCGCGGTCGCGAAGAACGACGGGCTGATCGAGATCAACGTGCCCCAGCGTTTCTCGAACCAGCCCGGCGAGTTGCTCGCGTTGATCGAGCACCTGTACCTGGACCCCTCGCCGCAGTTCGTGCAGCCCACCGCGGACCTGCTGGGCAGGGCGTTGGTTGATTCGCCCGAGGACCGGGGCCGGCCGATCTCGCTGGCGTGGAAGATGCTCGGGCCCAACGCCACGCCGGTCCTTCGTCAGTACTACAACCACGAAGACGCGCGGGTGCAGGACGCGTCGCTGCAGGCCGGCTCCTGGCTGCAGGACCCCCAGGTGCTCGTGCCCCTGACCCGGATCGCGACGGCCGGGAAGCCGGCGGACCGGGTCCGCGCCGCGCGGGCGCTCGCCGCGATGTCACGCAACGCAAACGCCCGCAAGATCGTCCGCGACATGCTCGACGACCCGGACCCGGACATCCGCATCGGCGCGTACGAAGCGCTTGTGCTGGTCGGCGACCGCGCAGTGGAACGCTTGTCGGTACGCGGCGAATCGGACCACAAGTTCTTCATCGACCGCGTGCCCTCCAGGCACCCGATGGTCTACGCCTTCCAGGGCGACGAGCAGTCGATCGTCGTCTTCGGCGGCGACATCGCGCTGCACAAACAAACCTTCGCCCGCCTGGGCGACAACCTCTCGCTGCGCACGATCGCGGTGGACTCGATCCCCGTCGGCCTCCGCGACCGCCACGCCGGCCTGTCCGCCTTTGTCCCCCTGCACCGCTGCGGCGCGCTGGAGCTGATCCCCTCGCTCACGCCCGTGTCGGACGATCCGGACGCCAAGCTGCCCCCGCCGGACTGGCGCGTTGAGGTCGGTGATAAGGACGGCAATTCGATGATGCTCAACATCCGCGACGCCGAGCTCCAGGACGCGTTCGGGGTGAACGTGCTCAACGTGCCCAACCGCGGCACGCCCAGCGACACCCCGCGCGCTATCGCCATGGTCCGCGTCGTCCAGCCCGCCGGCAAGGATGAAAACGGCAAGCCCACCCCGGCGGTCGGCGAGCTGCTGCAGCTCCGCGACGCCGACGCGTCTTTGCCCATCGCCCTGCGTTACCGCAAGCCCGGCGAGCGCGAGCCGAAGGTCTACCGCGTCACCCCGACCGTCGCGACCCTCGCCTACACCCTCGGCTTCAAGCAGGACAACATCAACACCAAGACCGGCCCGGACCTCAGCTTCAGCGAGGTCGTCCAGGCCCTGAGTGCGATGTCCAAGCAAAAACAGATCCCCGCCCCGTTCCTGGCCCGGGTCAGCCCGCTGGCCAAGCGCGTCTCCGCCGCCCAGCGGAACAACCAGACCCAGTCCCGGCCCGAGATCACGCCGGAAGAGTTTGAGCGGTTGGAACGGGGAGATGAGCAGATTGATGGCTTCCCCGACTCGGGCCAAAGCGGAAGCGACGCACCCGACGCGCCGGAGCACGACGGTGTGCCTGATCAGGGCAACACGAACCGTTTGCCAGGTGTCGAGTAGGCCCGCAAGTGTTTAGTACAGCCGGGGCGGCTGAACCTTTTTCGCAGCGCAGACCCCCGCCCAGACGATATAGTTTGTGCCTGTGCTTATCGGGCTCAGTGGCTGTGATGGCCCCACCCGGGAGCGGGAGCAAGCGCCGCCGAATGGAGTCGGCGGCGGGATCATGTCGGCGGTCACACGCCGCCTACTCAGGACAGGAGGTCGCCGCGTTGATGCGTCTGGCCAAGCTCACCCTCGCCGGGTTCAAATCGTTCGCCGACAAGACCGAGATCGCCTTCGACCGGCCCATCGTCGGCATCGTTGGCCCCAACGGCTGCGGCAAATCCAACGTCGTCGATGCCATCAAGTGGGTGCTCGGCGACCAGTCGCCCAAGTCCCTCCGCGGCTCGGCGATGATGGACGTCATCTTCAACGGCAGCGC
The DNA here is from genome assembly GCA_028280965.1 of Phycisphaeraceae bacterium. Classification (GTDB taxonomy): domain Bacteria; phylum Planctomycetota; class Phycisphaerae; order Phycisphaerales; family Phycisphaeraceae; genus JAHQVV01. Next base: position 3,346 of record JANQKT010000072.1, on the reverse strand, counting down.
CGTCCGCAAACCCAGCGGCATGGCGTCGGTCACCCTGACCTTCGAGAACCCGATCCTCGAGGCAGTCGAGGAGAACACCGACGCAGAGCAAAGCGAGGTTTCGGGCTCGCGCATCATCAACCGCACCCTCCCCATCGACCTCGACGAGGTCGCCGTCACCCGCCAACTCTACCGCGACGGCACCAGCGAGTACCTGATCAACAACAAGCGCGTCCGGCTTCGCGACATCAGGGAGCTGTTCATGGACACGGGCATCGGCACCGATGCGTACTCCGTGATCGAGCAGGGCAAGGTCGCGCGGATGCTCGAGGCCAACGCCGCCGAGCGCCGGCAGATCTTCGAAGAGGCCGCGGGCATCTCGCGGTTCAAGGCGCGCAAGAAGGAGGCCGAGCGCAAGCTCGACCGCACCGAGCAGAACCTCGCGCTGTGCCGCCAGCGGCTGGAAGACACCGAGCGCCGGCTGCGCAGCGTCAAGATGCAGGCCGCGCGGGCGAGGTCATATCAAGAACACAAGGCGAGGCTCGGCGAGCTGCAGCTTCAATACGCGCTGGCCGAGTACCACAAGCTCATCACCGAGCTGGGCGAGGTCAACGACCAGCTCGAGCAGGCCGAGGCCGACCGCACTGCTGCTGCGCGTAAGCTGGCCAAGCACGAGGGCGCGCTCGCGGATGCCGAGGTCGAGCGGCAGGCCATCGCCGACAAACTCAAGCGGCTCGAACAGGAGCGCATCCAGAAGGACGCCGACAAGCAGCAGCAGGACCAGAAGCGCGCGTTCGCCGAGACCACACTCGGCGACGTCAAGCTGCAGATCAAGCGCGACGCCGACCGGCTCGAAGAACTCGACGAGACCAAGCGGCGGTACCAGGCGGAGCTCGAAGACTTCCGGGGCCAGGCCGCTGAGCTCGAGCAGCAGAAGACCGAAGACGAGGCCCGGCTCGAGTCCGCCCGGCAGGCGTACCAGGCGCTGCAGAGCGAGGTCGCCGAGGTGCAGTCCACGCTCGAAGACGAGAAGCGCGGCGTCAACCAGATGCTCCGCCAGGCCCAGTCGTTGCAGGGCGAGGTCCGTTCGCTGGACACGTTCAGCCAGAACCTGACCAGCACACGTGAGAAACTCGATGCCCGCTCGGGCCAGATCGCCGAGCAGCTCGAGGCGATGCTCACCAATCGCGATGAACTGGACACCAAGCTCAATGAAGCGGAGTCGCTGCTCGATCGGGAGGCCGGCCAGCTCGAGTCACAGAAACAGCTCGCGGGCAGGTTCGGCGAACAGATCCACCAACTCACCGATCGCTTGTCCGTGCAGAAGGAAAAACGCTCGTCGCTCCAGTCCCGGCAGGGCGTGCTGCGCGAGATGCAGGACAACCTCGAAGGCATCAGCGACCCGGTCAAGGCCGTGCTCGCGCAGGCTGAAATCGGCGTAGGGGGCTTCAGCCCCCGGGCGCCTGAACATCAACCGACCGGCCAGAACCAGCCCAACCCCTTCGGCATCGTCCGCGGCATGCTCGCCGAGCTGATCGAGGCCGATATCGAGAGCGCGAAGGTCGTCGAGGCCGCGCTCGGCGAGAACCAGCAGACGCTCGTCGTCGATCGCCTGGCCGATATCTGCTCCGCGACCAACGGTAAGGCGGTCATCGGCTCGCTCGGCGGCCGCGTCACGCTGCTCGCCATCGATCAACCCCCCGTCCCCCCGATCGACGCCGAGGCTGAGAAGCGCAGCGCGGAAGTGTCGGGCACTGCGCTGAAGCGTGTCATCGACCTGGTCCGTTTCCCCGACTGGCTCGGCCCTGTTGTCTGGCGTGTGCTCGGCCAGACGCTGATCGTCCGCGACCTGGACAGCGCGATGCTGCTGCGGCATGTGCTGCCCAACGGCTACCGCTTCGTGACCGAGTCGGGCGAGCTATTGGATAGCGACGGCCGGGTCCACGCCGGGCCGATCAACGCCGGCAGCGCCGCGGGCCTGATCTCCCGCCGCTCCGAACTCGCGGCGCTTGAGGCCGAGCTGCAGGAGGTCGAAGCGCTCATCGCCTCGGACCAGCACACGCTCAGCCAGCTCTCCGGCCAGGCGGCGCACGTCGAAGAGGTCTCCAGCAAGCTCCAGAAGTCGATCTACGACCTGGGCGCCAGCCGCGCCGAGCTGACCAGCCGGCTCGAAGGCCTGACCACGCAGATCGAGACGCTCGAGAAAGAGCAGCCGGCGATCGCGGAAGAAACCGAGCAGGTCCACGCCCAATTGAAAGAGGCGGTGGACAAGCGCGACAGCCACGCCCACGAGCAGCAGCGGCTGGAGGCCGAGTCCGACCGCAAGCAGCAGGCCATCGCCGAGATCGAAGCGCGGATCGACACCAAGCGCCGCGCCGCGGAAGAGGCGCGCGAGGAGGTGACGACGCTGCGTGTCGCCGCGGGCACGGTCACCGAGCAGCTCGCCTCGGCCCAGCGTTCGGTCCGGCAGCACGGCGTCGCCGCCGCCGAGGTCGAACGCCAGCACGCGAAGGTCGAGCAGCAGCTGTCCGGCTACCGCGAGCGCATCGCCGAACTGGAAGGCCAGCGTGACGCCGCCGCCAGCGCCGCCGCCGCGCTGGACGCCGAGCTGCAGGGCCTGATCGCGCAGTGCGAGACGGCCTCCGGCTCGTTGGCGGAATTCGAGGCGTCCACGCAAGCGACGCGCGACGCGGCCAAGGCCCACCGCGCCGAGACATCTCGACTCGAGTCCGCCGCCCACAAGCTCGAGATGAGCCAGCGCGAGCACGAGGTCAAGGCCGACGCCGTCAAACAGCGCACCCACGAGCAGCTCGAGATCGACCTGGTCGAGCGGTACCACAAAGTCACGGCGGAGGCCGCTTCAGCGGCCGGGCCCGAATCTGGTGGAGAAGAAGCCGAGCACGCAGAACCCACCAACCCCTTCGACATCGACTGGCAGCACACCGCCAACACGATCGAAGAACTCAAGGGCAAGATCGCCCGCCTGGGCAACGTCAACCTCGGCGCGATCGAGGAAGAGAATCAGCTCGAAGACAAGCAGGACGAGCTCGCCGATCAGGTCAGGGACATCGAGGAAGCCGAGCGCCAGCTCCGCCAGCTCATCGAGCAGATCAATAACGACTCGCGCACGCGGTTCGAGAAGACCTTCGAGGAGGTCCGCGCCAATTTCGCCGGCCAGCAGGGCCTGTTCCGCAGGCTCTTCGGCGGCGGCAAGGCCGACGTCTTCCTCCAGCCGGACGAGGAGGGCAACATCGACGTGCTCGAGTCCGGCATCGAGATCATGGCCAAGCCCCCCGGCAAGGAACCGAGGGCGCTGTCGCAGCTCTCCGGCGGCGAGAAAACCATGACCGCGATCGCACTGCTCATG
>JANQKT010000058.1 GCA_028280965.1 Phycisphaeraceae bacterium | reverse complement strand
GCGATGGACGGCAGGGTGCCATAGACCGTCGCGGCCTGCGCGGTGTGGCCGCCCTTGTAGACGAACGAGCCGACGCGCTTAAGCGGCACCATCTCCTCGACCGGGCGGATGCTCTCGGTATCCAGCCGCCGGTGGTCCAGGCGTGTCAGGCCGTAGGGGATCACCTCGATCTGCTGCTCATCTTCGCCACCGAACCGGTCGGCCTCGTCCTCGTTGTTCGTGTTCTCCGTCGAGGCGGGCGGCTTGACCGAGCGGAGGATGATGTTGTTGGCGCCCTGTTCCTTGAAGATGGCGAGCGCGGCCTGCTTGGAGCCCTCGCTGTAGGCCGCGATCGCGACGACCGCGCCGACGCCGATGATGATGCCCAGCGCGGTCAGCAGCGACCGCAGCTTGTGCAGCATGAGGTTGGCCAGCCCCAGGCGGAATGTTTCAAGCAGGAAGGTCAAGCAATCGGTGCCCGATAGGGGATGCCCGGTGTCCGAACGGTGTATTGTACGCCTGCAAGCCGAAGCGGTTCGGTCAGTCGTTTAACACAGTCAGGATGCAAGGATGGCGGACATCGAGGTGGGCCCGGAGACCGAGGCCGACAACCACTGGTCGTATGCGGTGCGCGTGTTCGACGCCGGGCGGACGCATGATTACAAGGTGACGCTGTCCTTCCAGGACTACGACCTGTGGTCGCACGGCCGGGTCGCGCCCAGCCGAGTCGTCGAGGCGGCGTTCGAGTTCCTCCTGGCGAACGAGCCGGCGGGCGCGATCATGAGCAAGTTCGACTGTTCGGTGATCCGCCGGTACTTCCCGCAGGTGGACCGGGAGCTGCCGGAGAGGCTGTGAGGGGCGGGAAGTGGCTGGTCTATGAGCCGTTCAGCAGGCTGTTAAGCCTTCACATCCAACGCATGAAACAGCGGGTGTTCTTCCGCGCCGGCCGGGCCGTAGCTGGGCTTGAGTTGAACGTCAGTCCGTGAACTCGTCGGCGCGTCCGCGCCGTGGATCTGGTCGTTGGGGTTGTCCGACGGTTCGTCGCCCGAGCCTTCGTACAGGTCTTCGTAGCCGGGGGCCTGGCCGTCGGGCAGGTCCTGGTCGGTGTCGCGGGCGGCACCGGCGTCGTGCAGCTGGCTCAGCGTGAGTCGGTCGGTCTGCTCGGCGGAGCTGGCGCGCGCCGCGTCCTTCGCGGTCTGGGTCGCGGTCTGGGTCTGGGCGGTCTGGCCGGCGTTGGCCACCCCCGCTGCGATGCCGGTGCCGATGATGCTCATGGGCGGGTCCCACGCGGTCGCGTGACAGGGTCAATATCGGTCAGAACGGAATTTCGCTTGAGGGTGGAGGGTTAAGTCGTGTTTTTATAGAGATTTAGATATAAAGAAAAACCCGCCGGGGAGGCGGGTTGGGGAGTGATGAGTTCGGTCGGACCCGCGGCGGCGCTGCGCTCTGCCGCGGCTTGGGGGCAAGCCCTACTCCTCGTCGGCGCGGGTGATGCTCCAGTATTCGAGTTCGACAGGCGTCGCCCGGCCGAAGATCATCACAATCACGCGCACCTTGCCCTGGTCCGGCAGGGTGAGGTCCACCGTGCCCTCCATGTTCTCGAAGGCGCCGTCGATGATCTTGACGTGGTCGCCCTTCTGGAACTCCATCTTGACTTCGGGCTGCTCTTCCGGCGGCTTGGCCGCGTTGATCATCTTCTCGACCTCGGGCAGCGTCATCGGGCTGGGCCGCCCGGCGGTGCCGATGAAGTCGCCCACGCCGGTCGTCTCCTTGATGAGGAAGAAGATGTCCTGCGGGATCCGACCGTCGTCCTCAAGCTTCATCTCGACGAACACGTAGCCGGGGTACAGCTTGGTCTCGACGATCTTCTGCTTGCCCGCCTTGACGACTTTCTCTTTCTCGGTCGGCACGAGGATGCGGTTGACCAGCCAGGGCTTGGCCTCGTCGCTGCCGTCGTAGCCCTCGATCTTGATCTTGCGCAAGAGCGTCCGGCGGACCGAGTCCTCCTTGTTCGACGCGACGCGGAGGACGAACCAGTCCATCCCGTCGGTGACCAGTGGTTCCTCTTCGGGCGCGAGGTCGGTGGCCGGGGGGGTGAGGCTATCGGTGGGCGGTTGTTCGGTCATGGCAGATCGGGGGTTGTTTGTTGTGTCGCGTGCGGTTGGGCTGTCGGCCTGCGGGCGTGTGCTAGCTCTGCAAGACGCCGATTTCTCTGAACAGTGAGCTAAAGCCGAAGTCGGAGACGAACAGGAGCAGGGCGATCATTAGCGTGCCGGCGATGACGACCCAGGTCAGGGCGATGACCGCCTGGCGGCTGGGCCAGTTCACCTTCTTCATCTCGTTCTCGGTGGCGATCATGAAGTCGGCGATCCTGGGTTTATTCAAGAGGTACCACAGCAGCGCGCCGACCAAGAGCGCGGTGCCGGCGACGATGCCGGCCTTCCAGTACATCTCGTTCTGGTCGGCGACGAAGCGGAACAGCAGCCGCTCGTTGAACCAGACCGCGGCGCCCAGCGAGAGGGTGCCCACGCCGATGGCGGTCATCACGCGCGTCCAGTAGCCCTGCCCGGATTTGTAAATCGTCATTCCCATGCGTTGCGCCTCTGCGTCCGTTGGCTGCTCACGGTGTGCCGGCAGCGCTGGGGCTGCCTGACCGCGGGGGTGTCAAAACACGGGCGGAGGGACTTGAACCCACGACCTGCGGATTTGGAATCCGCTGCTCTACCAACTGAGCTACACCCGTATCCGGGCCGGCGTCTCGCGTCCGGCCACTCGCTGAACGCCCGTCTGAGCGGTCCAGTCACCTATTGATAAGGCCCCCGTCGGGGGGCCTGCGGTGCGTCACGTATTAGAGCCGATCCGGCCCGCCGGGTCAAGGGCCTGGGCGGGGGATCGGCAGGGTTTAGATGTTTGACGCCGCTGAATCGGATTGCTACCGTATCCCTTCTGTCTGGGCCGGTCCGCGTGCCGCCGGGCAGGGTGAAGCGCCAGCTCCGAGACGTGGGGCGAGGATGGGTGCGTGAAAGTGCTGCTTTCCACGTGCCACGACTCGCCCCTTCTGTATCGGGGGACCGGCTGGATAGTTGGCCGACGGCCTTCGGATAGATGCCGGTCAGCCGGCGACGCTGCCACCCTAGCTCAGTGGTAGAGCACTCCCTTGGTAAGGGAGAGGTCGTGGGTTCGAATCCCATGGGTGGCTTGGAGCCCGCAGCCGGGCCGCAGCCTTGACGGATGATGACGAATGGAATCGTCGGACATAAACTTGTGACCGGATAGTCGATCGGATCAGGACATCGGCCTCGCCCCAAAAGCACCGGGCGGGCCCCAACCCCAAGACCGCTAGCAGCGGAGGTTTGTAAGCGATGGCAAAAGACACTTTCCAGCGGACCAAGCCCCACGTCAACGTCGGCACCATCGGCCACGTCGACCACGGCAAGACCACCCTCACCGCCGCGATCTGCACCGTCCAGGCCGCCAAGGGCTTCGGCGAAGCGGTCGCCTACGACCAGGTCGCCAAGGCCTCGGAATCCGACGGCCGCCGCGACGCCAACAAGATCGTCACGATCTCGACCTCGCACGTCGAATACGAGACCGAGAACCGGCACTACGCCCACGTGGACTGCCCGGGCCACGCCGACTTCGTCAAGAACATGATCACCGGCGCCGCCCAGATGGACGGCGCGATCCTCGTCGTCGCCGGCGACACCGGCCCGATGCCGCAGACCCGCGAGCACGTCCTCCTCGCCAAGCAGGTCAACGTGCCCAAGCTCGTCGTCTTCCTGAACAAGTGCGATGTCGCCGACCCGGAACTGCTCGAACTCGTCGAGCTCGAGATCCAGGAGCTGCTCGAGAAGTACGACTTCTCTGACGAGACGCCGATCATCAAGGGTGCCGCGTTCCCCGCGCTGCAGAACCCCAACGACGACGCGGCCACCGCCTGCATCACCGAGCTGATGGACGCGGTCGACACCTGGGTCGACGAGCCCGAGCGTGAAGTCGACAAGCCGTTCCTCATGTCGATCGAAGACGTCTTCTCGATCAAGGGCCGCGGCACCGTCGCGACCGGCCGCATCGAGCGAGGCAAGGTCAACGTCGGCGACGCTGTCGAGATCGTCGGCCTGGGCGAGACCCAGACCACCACCGTGACCGGTGTCGAGATGTTCCAGAAGATCCTCGACGAGGGCCAGGCCGGTGACAACGTCGGCTGCCTCCTGCGTGGTATCGAGAAGAAGGACATCAGCCGCGGCCAGGTCCTGGCGGCGCCCAAGTCGATCACCCCGCACAGCGAGTTCGAGGCCGAGGTCTACGTCCTGACCAAGGAAGAAGGCGGCCGCCACAGCCCGTTCTTCAACGGCTACCGCCCGCAGTTCTACTTCCGCACCACGGACGTGACCGGCAAGATCGAGCTCATGGGCGGCGCCGAGATGTGCATGCCCGGCGACAACGTCCAGATGAAGATCGACCTGGGCGATAAACCCATCGCGATGGAAGAGCAGCTCAGCTTCGCCGTCCGCGAAGGCGGCCGCACTGTCGGTGCGGGCGTCGTCACCAAGATCCTCAAGTAATTGAGGCAGACAAGACCAACCCGCGGGCCGTCGGCTTACCCCGGCGGCCCGCTTTTGCCCCGGCGGGCGCGCACGCCCGCCAACCCCGAAGGGAGCAGCCGTCATGGCCAAGAAATCCAAAGACGCCGTCGAGTACGTCTGGCTCCAGTGCACCGAGACCGGTGACCTGAACTACCGCACGCCCATCAACGTCAAGGGCGGCATCGCGGACAAGCTCAAGGCCGGCATGAAGAAGTACTCGCCCCGCCTGCGTAAGCACACGCTGCACAAGATCAAGCGCAAGTAAAGACTTGCGCTGTTGCCGCAGTCCAAGACGCCGCCCGCACCATGGGTGGCGTTTTTCATTGCGCCCAGCGCGTACAATGGTGGCCCGGGAGACCGTCAATCGGATAGCACCTTCGAGAGGAACCCGCCATGCCGACCCTGCGACTGCCCATCTTTCTGCTTCTGACCCTGACTGCCGCATTGCTCGCCCCCGCCGCTCAAGCCAACCAACACGCGGATAGGGCCTCCGAAAAACCGGCCGAGAAGATCAAGGTCGCGATCCTCACCGGCCAGAACAACCACGCCTGGATGATCGATTCGCCGGTGCTGAAGAACATCCTCGATGATGCGGGCCTGTTCCAGACCACCATCCTCCAGACCCCCGACCGGGCGTCGGAAAACAAGGCGGCCGAGTGGCAGGCGTTCAAGCCCGCCTTCGGCGACTTTGATGTCATCGTCCTGAACTACAACGGCGAGATGTGGCCGGATCATGTCAAGGAGAGCTTCGAGGATTTCATCAGCCGCGGCGGCAAGGCGTATTCGTTCCACGCCGGCAACAACCCGTTCAAAGGCTGGACCGCGTACGAAAAGATGATCGGCCTGCTCTGGCGGGGCAACAAGGACGGCAAGCGCATCTACTTCGACGACCAGGGCAACCAGCAGGTCATGCAGCCCGGCGAAGGCCCCGGCGCCGGGCACGGCCGGCAGCACGCCTACATCGTGGATACCCATGACAACGACCACCCGATCTTTAAGGGCCTGCCCGATCAGTGGCTGCACGCCAAGGACGAGCTTTACCACGGCCAGCGCGGCCCCGCCGAGAACATGACGGTCCTCCTGACCGCCCACGCCGACAAAGCCACCGGCGGCACCGGCGTGTCCGAGCCGATCATCTGGACTATCCCCTACGGCGAAGGCACCGTCCTCACCAACGTCATGGGCCACTGGTGGAAAGGTCAGAAAGAAGGTCCGGCGTTGGCGTGCGCCGGCTTCCAAACGATCCTCACCCGAAGCATCGAGTGGCTCGCGACCGACAAAGTGACGCAGGCGGTGCCCGACGATTTCCCGACCAAGGACGCCGTCTCGGTCCGCAAGCTCAAGCCGTATGAGCCGCTGGCCTACATCCACATCCCCGGCGTCCCCGGCTCGGACCCCGTCGCAAGCTGCAACTGCAGCATCCCGACCGACCCGACAAAGGTCCGGCCGTGGGCCCGCCACGCGCACTGGCTGCATGATTAGGGATGTGTTGCAGGTTGCTGTTTCTCACCGCTTGTTGCAGGGGTCATGGCAGAGTTCAATGATCTCGTCGCCCAGCCGATTCGCTTCCTGATCAGGCTGTAGGTTGGCGTATTGCTTGGCAAAGCGTTGTGCCGATTCGATGACGGCTTCGTCGGTCAGCACGCGGTGCATCGCCGAGCGGATCGATTCCGCATCGGCGTGGTGCGCTTCGATCACCGCGCCGCTTTGCGCGGCCCGCTTGGCGATCGCGGTCTGTTCCAGTGAAAGCGGGATGCCGACGACGGGCACGCCGTATTGCAGGGCCAGTCCGGTCATCGCGGGGCTCGCGTGGCAGACGACAAAGGCCAGTTGGTCAGCGGCCCGGCACCAATCGACCGGCCGATCGAGCAGCCGCACCGCGCCGCCCCGGATCGATGCACGCTCCACTTCGGTTGCACCCTGTGCAAAGACAAGTGTCGGCAGGCCCGAGCTCGCGAGGAGCCTGAGCGTCGCGGCTCGCTGGGGGAACGGCTTGAGGTAGGCGAACACGCCGGGCACATCAGCGCCCAGCGTGCTGGCGGGGAACACGGGCATCGCCTCGGGCTGGACGCCCCAGACCCCGCGGTAGTGCGTGTTCGGACGGGGCCCGTGCGGGTCCAGTTCTTCGAGGGTGAGCATCGCCGAGCACTGCACCCGTGCAAACAAGTCGTAGAGGCGGTCGATTGGCGGCTGCTCGTACGCGTCAAGGACGGTATTGATCGATGCGACAACGTCCGGCTCGGTGTCCGCGACCGGGCGTGCCAGGCCCATGACAGGCTCCGTAAGGTCGGGCAGCGGCGAATGATTGGGCGGCGTGTTCCAGCCGTCGGCGAGCCAGACACGCCTGATCGGCAGGCTCTGTGACGCCAAGAGCGCGACCGGTGCCGAGTCCATCACCAGCACGGCCGGGCGTTCGCGCTCCAGCGTGTCACGCCAACGCCTGACGGCCTCCTGTAAGTGATCGGGGTCGGACCAGCCCAGCGCCGCGAGAGTGTCGGCGAGGTGACCGATGTGCGGCGGTGACTTGTGCCTGGGGGCGCGGAGCCAAGGTGCCTCATCAACCGGGCAGGGCATGAGCGCCGCCGCATCCGCCCGCCGGATCGCCAGGCACTTCACGCCCAGCCCCGCGGCCATCGCCTGCTCGGCCAGCGGCCGCATCCGCGTCGCGTGCCCGATCCCGGCGCCGAGCTCCCAGGCGAAGAGGACATCGGTATGCTTGGCGTGATGGGTGCTTGGGGGCATACCGGGTTCTCGTTATAATGGTTGTTGGAAGAGTCTTAGGACCACCGTATCAACAACCGCCCCCCTCGGCCCGGCCGGGCCGGTTCCGTGGGTCTTCACGCAGGAGATGCCGATGCCGCGTCAGCCATTATCCAGTTCTATCCGCGCCACCGCCGCCGCGGGGATCGCCGGGTGTTCATTGGCGGGGGTGAGCGCGCCCACACAGGCCGAGACGGTATGGACACCGGGCCCGGCCGAGATCATCGGTTCGCATACAGGCTATCGCGAGAATTTTGAAAACATCATCATCTCAACAACACCGCGTGTGATTGATTTGGACGGTGATGGTCTCAACGAGTTCTATATTTATTTTGGGAATTATCCCGCAGACTCAGGTAGCCCGTATGCATCCCTGAGAGCCAGCTAAGGAAGTCAGACCCTACTCAAGCTGCCTCGCCAACTCATCCATCGTTGTTTCCTGCCAGCCCTCGCCGGACAATCGCATCAGCAGATGGCCAACACGCTCCCAGTTGCTAGACAAAGTTGCGTCGCCGCCATGATATTTCATTTGCACCACGATGCCGATTCGTGCTCCATTTTTATCGATAGCTATTGTTTCTACGGTGTAGGTCGAGCCATCGTCTTCCCGGTGGATTTTAACCTCCCGTCGAGGTGCAAACCTCCAATCGATTTCCCATTCTGAGGCAGAACGATCGTATAGGAGAGTTTGTTTGCTGGCTATCCGAAGGTTGACGCCTACCTTGATAACTTCATGGGCGACTTTGACCGCATTGAACTCGATTGCATCTGAACTGTCAGTCTCTAGGTAGCTGTCAATCCCGCCGGGTTCTGGCCAAAACTTAACCAGAGCGATGGTTCCTACAGCTACAAATCCGACGCTGTTTAGGATGATAAGGACAATGAGGTTGGCTTTTCGTGGCATCTTTCGGTCCCCGTAATGGGAAGCATTGAAGGTATGCCGCCAGTCGCCAGGTGTATCACGACCCATCAACGCCGACACAGCACGACAATGCTCCCCGTCACGAGGACGGGAAGACACTGTCTCCACTTGGCGTTGATCCGAAACGACCTAGGGCCGGTGATACTTCGGCGATCTGACAGCGGAAGAGAGAACGGGATGTTTAGTTAGGTCTGGCTTGCCCTCCTGTTAATCTTGTGTGTCGTTCACGATTGCGGATTCGTAGGCTTCCAAGAGCTTGGCGAACATCTCATAGCTTCGCCGATCCATCTTGGGAATATTTACAACCCTAATTTCTCCATCACTCATCGGAATAGAGATCGGCACACTGTTTTCTGTGCTCGCTGGGCTTTGTCCATAGAAAAAGGCCGGACCTCCACCCACAATTGCCGCAGGGCGATCAGCCGGGAATATGCCTTGAGTATCCGCCTGCGGAATGGCTTCACGGTCTATCAATTCCAGAGAATACAAAAAGCTGTCACAGAAATTATTTGCGGCAGAGTCACTAAACTTATTTCCCGTTCGTGTGGAAACTAAGTAACGATATAGTTCGGTCTCACTTAGAATCTCGCCTTCTATCTCTTCTTTGAAGTAATTCCAAACTTCCCTAAACATGTCCGGCTTGAGAAAAGCACGAAGCAGGCAGTCGGGTCGGTGCGGTTCATGCCGACGAATTGCATCGGCCTCCCCGGTGATACGCAGCAATCGCTCTGCATCGGTGTTTTGGTATTCAACAAGACCATAAGCCCGGAGAGCAGCACAGACTTGATTCATCTGTGAACTCCTCTCACTGATTCCCCACGCCTCTTCCGCGTCTTGCAAACTGGCGTGTCGGGTGTCCTGGCCGATCGTGTCATTTAACTCAGCAACGCGATTGATCGCTTGCGGCAGACTGATCGCGGGGAAGTTGGGGCTACGGGATTGCTTCTTTTCGGTCATTCGTCGCCTCGTCTGCTTAACAGTATAGGCCGGGCGAATGATAGTCAAGTTAATATTTGTCATTTTATTCCGATAAAACTTGACAGTGTTGTCACAGATGCCTATGATGAGTGAAAATAGGCCACAGGGGCCTATAGACGCACTTTTCAGGAAAGGAGTGCAGCAATGTCATCATGAAAAAGCCCCCAGCACGCCGTCGGCGTTGGGGGCTAACCAGAGTTGGGCGGGTTCTGTGGAAGGAACACCCGACCCAGCGAGACGGAAGAGCCAAGTCTCCTAGGAGACCAGCACCTCGGGGCGGCTTAACGGCCGTCTCGGGGATTTGAAGCCCGGTCGTAGCTGTAACTACGGCCGGGGGTAAGAAGCACTAGGCGACGTGGCCAGAGTGCCCCTAGGCATAAGCATTCTACGCGACGCCGCCGCAAAAGCAAAGGCTGTCGCATGCCCAATTCCAACGGTAAGGTGCCAAGCATCATCGACTTGGCGACCAAGTACGACTCTCAAGACAAGTGCATTGACCTGCTCGAACAGTTGAGGTGGCCCGATGGCGTGGTCTGCCCCAAGTGTGCTTGTGATACTTGCTACCCCATCGAATCCCGCCGAACCCATGAGTGCAAGGACTGCAAATATCAGTTCTCTGTGACGACGGGAACCGTAATGCACAGTTCATCGCTGTCCCTGACAAAGTGGATCCTCGCCTCGGTCCTCCTGTGTAATGGGCGTAAGGGTGTATCAGCATGCCAGGTCGCCCGCGATCTCCACGTCACCTACAAGACCGCGTGGTATCTCTGCCATCGCCTACGCCGGGCCATGCGTGAAGAAGAATGGCTGTCTCGTTTCAATGGGATTTGCGAGGCCGACGAAACCTATATCGGTGGTCGCGCCCGTGGCGGCAAGCGTGGTCGTGGTGCCGCGAACAAAATCATTGTGGCTGGCGTGCGTGAACGCGGCGGCAAGGTTCGCATGCAGGCGATTCCCAACGTGACCAGCAAAACCCTCGGGCGGGTACTCAAGGAATACATCGACACCGACGCCGAAATGGTCGTCGCCGATCAGCTTCGATCCTACAACCAACTCTCCGCCGAATTCACGATGGAACGGATTAACCACACAAGGGAGTATGTGCGGGGCAATATCCACACGAACAGCATTGAATCGATATGGGCGATCCTCAAGCGGCAGGTTAACGGCACCCATCATCGCGTATCTAAGCAATACCTACCCCTGTACCTGTCCGAGATATCCTACCGATTCAACAACCGGGAAGACCCCAACCTGTTTCTTTCTGTACTCCGCAACGGTATGATGACGGACAGTGAACTTGTGCGGGGACTCCGGGAGTCTCGGGATGATGAAGTAATCGACGAAGACTTGGAGCGAGCAGATGAGCTGCTTGCAGCATTTGATTGGGAATAAGGACTTAGTTTACAAGGAAGCAATTGGATGGACTCGATTGAAAAGTATCAAGAGGCAATAGAGAAGCATGGCCAGTCAGTTCGGGCGGCCAAAGCCATCATGGAGACTGTTCAAGATGGTGCTACTGTATTGAAGCGATGGACAACTGCAATGGTTTCTAACTGCTCTGGCGGATTCCCGCCTGAAATTGCAATGTCTCAGGACACGAATTCTATTGATGCCAAAAAATGGCCTTCGGCTCAAGAGATTGCTGATGCCTTGCAGGCTTACCACAACACTAAGGCGGAAGTTCAAAAAGCGTACAACGCGATCCCCGAAAGCCAGAGAGAAGTGATTCAGCCTCCCGGCTTGACTACACGACTTCAGCAGTGGGACTAAATACCTCTAGGTCATTCACGACGCTAGAGGTACAATGTCGGCTGCGGATTACATCGTCAACATACTCGTGGAACCATGCACCACACGTGGATTCCCCACGGGAAAGGAGACGATGCGTATGGATCCAGTAGCTACATGGTTGCTAGTCCTGACAGCCGTTAGTACGGCGACCCAGATAGCAACACTCGTAGCGATTCTATGGCCGACAATTCGAGGCTAATTCGCGGGGCGGCTCTTCCAACCGGGGGAGCTTGCTCTTTTCAGGGCGAACCTTCACCTACTTTCACTCCTTACCTCACCCCCGGCGAACCTGAGTCTAGGGGATAATTCCCTTTATTTTTACCACGGCTTCCGGTTTGCTTCTTTGATTGGAGGCACCGAAGGCTACAACACGACAGCCGAGATTATGGCGGGTTACGATCCGCTGGACTCTTCGTCGAGGGTCTTTGGTATGGCGAGCCAGTTTGAGACGCGGGAAGACGTTCGATCCGCCGCGCTCTTTTATCAGCCGGTGGTGCGAGATGGGGTGCGTCAACAGCTGGAAGCCTATGTCCCCTTTGAAGACCAGGCCGATCGTTTTCAAATCGGTGTGGTCTTTGATAGTTCGCTGGATGGGCAGCGGTACACCGGTTACATCGATCTTTTGACTCACCGTTCGCATATCGGCCCGGAGAGCTGGAATTACGCCTACTCGTTTGCGATTATCGATTCCGGTTATACACCGTTTGTGCCGGCACAGGCAATCCCTGGCGATACCGACTTTGATGGTGATATCGATACGTTGGATGTGTTGGTCGCCTCGGCCAATTTCACCGGGCCCGGTTCATTTGGTGCAACGCAATCACTTGGGGATTCTGATGAAGATGGGGATATCGATGATGCCGACATCGCGCTTCAGTTGTCTGTCCTAACAGAGTCCAATGATTTTGTCGGAGTCACGCCGCCAAGTGAGTCTGGGAGTGCATCATTGGTTTACTTCGCCAACTCAGGATCGGTATTGATTGATCGCCCGAACAATTTGCTGGTAGGTTATTCGGTTTTAGGCTCCGGCTTTGATGGCGGCGAGCATTCGCAGTTGTTGTCGACAAGTATTTCGACCGAGTCAGAACTCTCGGGGATCAGTGATCAAGTTGCTGCCCCGGCGGGCGATCTGCTGCTCGGTAAAGTGCTCCCCGCAGGATTGACGGAGCAGGAGTGGCAAGCACATGTCGATTCAGCGTACTACGTTGAGGAGCGTGGGGCGGGCTTACTCCGATTACCACTTGTTTTCATTGATGGGTCTATCTCGCCCGCGGACCTTGACCTTGATGGCGATGTCGATGATGCCGATTTTGCAATTGCATTTGCGGCGTTCTCCGGGCCTGGCGTGCCAACGAGTAATCCTGCTGCGGACTTGGACGGCGATCTCGATGTCGATGATGCCGACTTCGGTCTGGCCTTCGCCGCTTACAGCGGGCCGGGCGGCTCGGCAAACGTGCCTGAGCCGGGGGCGGGGGTGTTGGCCGTAGCGCTCGCGGGGGCTTTGCTTGGGCGCAGGCGGCGGGGGTGATCTGCCTGCTCTGGTCGCGTTGCCCAAGCCCGTTTATCCAGGCCGTCGGGCTTCCGCCCGCGGCTATTTGGCACGGGCGAACTTGGGCAGCGGTTTAGCTAGCGCGGTCGGGGGAATTCCCCGGATTCCCCGAGGTCAGTCTTTGGTTTGCTTCACATCGGTGTTATCTTGTTGCCGTGCGGATCGGATTCAACTGCCAACTTGCACTTATTTTTGGCTTCCGCGGGTTGTTCCGGGCGGCCGCTTGCTTGCTGCTTGCTGGGCCCGCCCGCGCCGCGTTTATCAGCGAGATTGATCTGAGCAGCCCGGCGGGGCGGGCGATCGAGTTTTCGGATCTGGATCCCGCGACGGACTACACGCTGCTGATCATTGATGCCAACGCCTTTTCGCCGGCCAACTTCGGGCGTGTACGCGGGGTGGTGACACTGCCCGCGGGTATCGGTGTGACCGAGGTGGTCATGGTCAGCGATTCGGTGTGGCCCGGCGACCCGGGACGCACGACGCCGATGAGCGCGCTGTCGCCCCCGCCGGACCCGGGCACGCTCGCGCTGGATTTCAGTCGGCTGCTGGTGCTACTAGAAGGCACGCACGGCATTGCCCGGTCCACCGACCTGCTGCCGGACGGCGGTGAGCCGCCGCTGTACGACGCGGACGATGTCAGCGACTGGCTGGTCCTCGGCGACGGCGCGGTCGGGCCGATGTATCAGGACAACGGCCACGACATCGATCAGATCAACACGACGCTGGGCATCGACCTGCTGTCACGGCTGGTGGACAAGAACGCGGGCCCGGTGATCGGGCGGACCAAGCACCCCGGCGAGGCGATCGATCTCGATGTGTTTTTCTCCGGCGAGCCGGATGCGTTCGGCAAGTTCCCCGTAGGCCCCAATTTCAACTACCGCTATACGCCGGGATTGCGCAACACGCCGATCGAGTCGGTCGGTGTGCCCGAACCGGGCGCGGCGCTGGTGCTTGGGCTCGGGCTGGTGTTGGTCGGTTGCCGCCGCATTTGAGGCGGCTGAAGCACACTTCTGCCCGCGATTTTCTGCCCGATTGTTTGATACGCCTGCCGCGCCTATGATGCGTGTGTTCGGCCGCCGTGGTGGTGGCCGGGCCCGCGAGCACAGGCATGACCCCCGCACCCCCCGACGCCGGCAGCGAACTCGAACCGCAGGTCACCGCGGTGCTTGAGAAGATCCGCCCGATGATCCAGTCGGATGGTGGGGACCTCGAGCTTGTCGGTATCCGCAGCGACGGCACCGTGCTGATCAAGCTGCTGGGTGCCTGCGTCGGCTGCCCGTCGAGCACGATGACCCTGCAGATGGGCATCGAGAGGAACCTGATCGAGAAGGTGCCGGGCGTCACCGGTGTCGAGCAGGTCCACTAACCGCTCGATGAAGGTCCAATAACAATGTGTTTTGCTGTGAACCGCCGTCATTTGCCGGCAGCTGTTGCTTAGGCCGACAACACTCTGGGCCACCGGCCTATCGTAAAGGTGTCATAGCATCACGCGTTGACGGCGACGGATACCGACCCAGGGACGAACCGAACCATGCTCGCACTCACACGACGCGTCGGCGAAGAGGTCATCATCGGCGACCCGGACAGCCCGCTGGGCCTGATCCGCGTTGTGCAGATCCACGGCGACAAGGTCCGCCTCGCCTTCGACTTCCCGCGCGACACACCGATCAACCGCAGCGAGCTCGCCGACGAGAAACGCCGGAACAAGGACAAGCCCGGCGAGCACGGGCACAACAGCGACCCGGCCGGCGGCGAGCAAGGCTGATCTGTTTGAGCTGCGGTCGGCGCTCCCAACCCCTCAATCGGTAAACGCATGCCAGCTCGCATAGTCGGGTGTTGTTCTCATCCCCGCGAAAGTCATGCTCTATCTCGGCCGATAGTCGCCTTACCACAAACAAACGAACTGGCTAGGGGTCAGCCGATGTCGATACAGTCCTACCGTTTTGTCGAGCGCCGTGGTTTCACGCTGATTGAGTTGATGATCGTGGCCAGTGTGCTGGCGGTGCTCGCGGCGATCGCGCTGCCGCGCTTCGCCAGCAGCAACCAGGAAGCCGAGCTGAACGTGCTCGCGACCAACGTCCGCAGCATCTCCACCAAGATCACCGGCGAGTACGCGCGGACCGGCGCCTACCCCGCGGCGATCGACGCGTCCTGGTTCGCCGACGGCGAGCCGGACCACCCGCACAACACGATCGGCCTGCCGATGTTCCAGGCCTCCAACTGGCCGGGCATCGAGCACCCCACGAACAAGGTGCTGAAGGCCGGGGTCGCCGGCGCATACTTTTACAACCCCGCAAACGGTGTGTTCCGCGCCCGCGTGTCGGATCAGGGCAGCGAGTCGGCGACGCTGGACGCCTACAACAAGGTCAACCAGTCCAGCGAAACCAGCCTGGGCAACTACGGCGGCGGTGGAGGGGGCGGGTCGTGAACCCCGCGCCCCGCGACGCGGCACGGTGGCAATGCGCCATCGGCTGGGCTGTGCTCGCGCACTGGCTGGCCGTGGTCACCATCAAGTGCATGCAGGGGCGGGCCGGCGAGATTGTCTGGCTCTCGCACCTCGCGCTGGCGCTGACAGGCCTGTCGCTGGTGATCCGCTGGGCGGGGCTCGCCCGGGCGGTGATGATCGCCATCGCGGTGCCGCACCTTATTTGGCTGGCCGACGCGCTGGGCCTGCTGGTCGGCGGGCGGTCGCCGATGCTGATCACTTCTTACCTCTCCGCCGCGACCGCCGCGGACTGGGTTGCGACGGCCCACCACTTCTACCTGCTGCCGCTGCTGTGGTGCCGGGTGGGGCGCGGCGGCCGGCTGGCGTGGCGTGAGGCGCTGGGCGCCTGGCTGCTGATCGCCTCGGCCGTTGCCGCCGGGCGGTGGGCCGCCGGCCCGGGCGACAACATCAACTACGGCTACCGCGTTGGCAACGCGAACGTGTCGCGGTTGGAAGCGCTCCACACCATGCCCGCCCCGGCCTACACCGCCGGCCTGCTGACGCTTGCCGCTTTGGTGGTCGTCCTGCCCGGCAGCGCGATCGTATACGCTGTCACGCGCGGGCCGCGGGCGAGCAGGGACGGTTGGTTAGTCTTCTTCAACCAGCGTGAACGAGACCAGGTCCGTCGATGAACGGAGGCCGTCGCTTTCGGTCGTGTAGCGCACGATCCCAACGCCGGGCGCGAGGTAGGCGGTGAAGCTGTAGTCCTCGATATCGTCGATCGTCTCGCGGTAGACCGTGCAGACGAACGTGCCGGCCGGCGTCTTGACCTCCTGGTCAACGGCCAGGACCTCGACCCTGACCGACGGGTCATCCTTGCTGGACGCGTAGGTGTCGCCGACCTTGACCGGGTGGCGCAGGAAGTGGTTCTCGCTGGAGAGCCTGAGGGTAAAGCTGTCTTCATCGATATCGACCAGCGCATCGGCCTCGACGCCCTCGCGGTGGGTCAGCCAGAGCTCGGTCACGACCGGCTCCGTGTCGCCCTCGGGGTCCAGCGGCGTCTCTGTCGTACGGACCAGGTACCAGGGCTGGCCGTCGAACAGCACCATGCCCGCGACGCGGTCGGTCGAGCGGATGCCGTCGTCCTTGTTCTCGTAGACCCAGGTGTTGCCGATCGCCAGGGGCGTGAAGGGGGTTGCCTGTTTTTCTTCGGGCTGCGCTGGTGCCGCATCAGGCTCGGTATTCTCCTGCGCCCGCGCGATCGAGAGGCAGAGCGATAGGGTCAGCAGCGGCAGGGCGGTTATGGCCATTCGTTTCATCGTTGTTTCCTTGTCCGTTGTTGGTTTCATCTTATGCTGCAAGCAGGCGCAGTAGCCGCTCCACCGCTTCGCTCAGCGCGTCGCTGGCGGTATGTAGATTCCGCTCGAACTCTTCATGCGTCGGGTGCTCGCCGTCGACCAGGTCGGTGATGGCCTTGACCGCGATCATCGGCTGCTGGTGCTGGTCGGCGACCCAGGCGATCGCGGCGGCCTCCATGTCCTTGGCGTGCGCGGCGAACCGCTCGATGCGCTCGGCGTCGTCCGCGTTCATGTCCAGGCTGTTGCCCGAGCTGACCACGCCCTGCTCCAGGCCCAGCGTGTCCACCCATGCCGCGGCGTTGTTGGAAAGTGTCCAGCCGCCCTCCGCGTAGGGCTCGAAGGGCGCAAGCGGGATCCGGCGGTCGTGGAAGTAGAACGGCCCGCCGGTCAGGTAGACCTTGCCGATCGACCCGCCTCGCTGGATGAAACCGCCCGCGGTGCCGGCGTTGATCAGCAGGTCCGGCTTGAGCTTGTCGAAGACGAGCTGCGCGGCGATCGCTGCGGGCTGGGTCCCGATGCAGTCGACGCCGAACCGCCGATCGCTGCCGAGCACGACGACATCGACGCGCAGATCAGCGACCCGCCCATCGAACCAGCGCATCGGCATCGGCGGGGCGAGGTGGCCTTTGTCATCGAGTTCCAGCCGGCGTATCAGCGGCAGGGCCTCGTCCTGCATGGCGAAGAGCAGCACGGCGTGTCGGATCGGGGTGTCGGGCATGGCGGCAAGATAGCGGGCGTGCGCCTGGCTGGGAGGGCGAGGCTCCCGCCGAGCCGCGCG
>JANQKT010000045.1 GCA_028280965.1 Phycisphaeraceae bacterium | reverse complement strand
CCTCGCCGGCAAGGACCACGGCAAGCACACCATCCAACCCCGCAGCGGCTTTCCGATTTCGCGCGACCTGCTCTACCACCAGCCGACCAACCGACTCTTCGACGTGCTCCGCGACGTCGAGGACACCGCCGAGCCCGTCTGGAACGAGGTGGAAAACGACGGCCGGCTGCCCTGGGTTGCCCCGGTTGTGCCGCTCGGCGCCGTCGAGCCCGACGACCCTGTACCGCCGAGCGACGACCTCTATGACCGCGTCGCCAAGCTCGAGGCCGACTTCCGCAAGATCGCCAGGACCTGGGGCGAGCTCGCGTGAAAGGCTTCGACGGCATCCCCACCCCCGTCATGCACCCCGACCGCATCAACCGCGCACTCGCACAATGCGAGAAAGAACGCGACGCACTCGACGCCCGAGAACAGCGACTCCTCGCCGGCCTCAAGATCGCCCAAGAACGCATGGCCGCCATCCGATCCATGCGAGCCCGCGGATGCAGTTACCGAGAGATAGGCGACAAGTTCGGCATCACCGCCCAGCGGGTCTACCAGCTTCTCAAGTTCGACGCGAAGTGAGGGTCTACGTTGTGATCGAGTTGACGCCGTGGAGCCAGGACATTCGAGGTGTCTACGCGTCCGAGGTCGACGCGCAAGCCGTAGCCGACAAACACGCTTGCGTCGTTGAAACACACACGATCACACCGGCAAGCGCACCGCCAACCTTCGAGCCGTGCCCCGTGTGCGGCGAAAACGATGTTGAGGGCGCGCATCGCCCCTGGGGCCACACCTGGACTCAGGGTCCCTATAAGCTGCGAATGCCGGGAAGGTTTCTGCACATTCGCCACCAGTCGGGGCAATGGTGCGAGCACGAAATCTGGACGCCCGAGGAAGAGCGAGCCGAGCTCGAACGGCGGATGAATCGATGAGGCCAAACCGACACACGCTCATTGCGGGCCGCCACAACTACGAGGTGATTTGGGACCGCATGCTCGCTGACGGCAGCATTCCGATGCCGGGTCCAGGGATGATCGCCTTTTGCGGCATCAAGCACGACGACTGGTGCTCGATCTTCAACAACGGGCTCTGCGACTGCGCACCGGAAATAGACGCCGGAGAACCCATCAACCCCGAGGATCTGTCCGCGCTGCCCGAGCCGTGATAGCGTGAGCCGATGGGAAACCGCACGCATGCAGCCCCAGCGGCCGCAGAAGGCAAGCAGCTTTGCGGCGCCCGCAAGACGAACGGCAAAGGCGACTGCACCCGACCTGCCGGATGGGGAACAGACCACCCCGGCATAGGTCGCTGCAAGTGGCACGGCGGATGCACCCCGAACCACAAGAAAGCCGTGCAGCGCGAGCTGGCAACCCGGGCCGTCGAAACCTACGGACTCCCCCGCGAAATCGAGCCCCACGAGGCGCTGCTTGAGGAGATCCACCGGACGGCCGGTCACGTGTCCTGGCTTGAGCTTCAGGTCCGGCAGCACGACCCCGAGTCGCTGGTGTGGGGAACCACCAAGTCCATCGAGCACGGCGTCACCGAGGAAGCCGCCAAGCCTTCCGTGTGGGTCGAGCTCTACCAGACCGAACGTCGCCATTTGGTCGCCGTCTGCAAAGCCGCCATCGCCGCCGGCATCGCCGAACGCCAGGTCAAGCTGGCCGAGCAGCAAGGCGCACTCATTGCCCAGGTGATCCGCGGCGTGCTCGAGGACCTCGGCGTGGCCGACAATCCCGACGTGCCGAAGATCGTTCGGCGCCGGTTGTTGGAGGCGGCGTGAAGGAATTCCACGTGACCGAGCTATGAAACGAGACGCGCGGCTGGTCGCCGAGGAAGTGCGCGAAATCGGGAGAGCGCTTATTAGAGCAGCAGCAGCGCCGGTCAAGCGTTCGGATTTGCTTCGTGCAGCGTTTCGGCTCCAAGACATCGCGGAAGACGAAGCCGAGCAGGACCAGCTGTGACCACCGCGCTCGAAGTCGCCGCCGACCTGATCGACCCGCCGACCGAGCCCAGCCATAACGACAAGCGCCGCCCGAGCCAGCATCCGCCCGCGGGCGACTGGCGCATCTGGCTTCTGCATCCGGGCCGTGGCTGGGGCAAGGGGTTTACGGCGGCACACTGGATCCGCGATCGGGTCCGCGGCGGGCTCGCTCGCAACATCGCCCTGGTCGGCTCGACGAACCGCCACGTGCGGCAGCTCATGATCGAGAACCCGCTGTCGGGGATCGTGGCGGTGAGCCCGGAGGCGACGTACTACCCGGGGCGGTCGGAGGTCGAGTGGCCGAACGGAGCCCGGGCCTACATCTGCTCAGCCGAGAACGCCGACTCCCCGCCGCTGCGAGGTGGCAACTTCGATACGGCATGGTCGGACGAGATCGACTCTTGGGGGTTGGAGACGAGCGCGCGCAAAGCTGTCATCGCCTGGGAAAACCTCGCGCTGTCTGTCCGCATGGGCGACGCTCGCATGATCGTCACGTCGACCCCGAAGCCGGGCCGCGTTGTCTCCCAGCTCATCAAGCGAGCCAACGATGACGGGGACGTCGTTGTCACCACGGGAAGCACCTACGAGAACACGGAACTGTCCGAGCAGTTCATCGCCACACTAGAACGACGCTATCAAGGCACCCGCCTGGAGCGGCAAGAGATCCACGGCGAGGTGCTCGAGGAAATCCACGGCGCGCTGTGGTCGCCGGATTCGTTCGCTTACGAGGACATCGACCCGTCGCAGCTATCGCGCGTGGTCGTGGGCGTCGACCCCTCGGGCGGTGGCGATGAGATTGGCATCGCGGCGGCTGGGCAGATTGCGTCGGAACGCTGGGCGATCCTTGATGACTGGACCGTGATCGGCTCCCCGGACACCTGGGCGCGCCGAACGGTCGAGCTCGCCGACAGGTGGAATGCGGACCTGGTGGTAGCGGAAAGGAACTTCGGCGGTGATATGGTTCTCTCGACGCTGAAGAACGCCGACCCGTCCCTGCCCGTCCGCATGGTCACGGCCTCTCGCGGAAAGCACATCCGGGCCGAGCCGGTCGCGCTGCTGTACGAGCAGGGAAAGGTGGTTCACCGCCGGAATGCCAAGCTCGATCTTGCCGAGGAAGAACTCAAGCACATGACGACCCAAGGCTACGTCGGCGACGGCTCCCCGAACCGGGCCGACGCGATCGTGTGGGCGATGACCGAGCTTTCGAAGCCGGTTCGGATATGGGGGGCGGCGTGAGGCTCCGAGAGAAGCAAAGCCTTTTCGCTCGGCTGCTCGCCCGATTGCTGCTGCGGATGGAGATGGACGAAGGCGTGGAGTACACGCTGGGCGAGGTTGAGCGACGCGAGACGGCGACACACGGACACACCCGGTCGCTGCACAAGAAGCGGCTGGCGGTCGATGTGCACCTGTTCATCGGCGGGGAGTACCAAAGCTCGACCGAAGCGCACAAACCCTACGGTGAGTGGTGGGAAGCTCAGCACGAGCTTTGCCGGTGGGGCGGGCGATTCAACGACGGCAACCACTACAGCCTGGCGCACGAGGGGATGCGATGAACGTCCTATCCAAGCTCGGCGCCGCACTCGCAGCCTACAAGGCGGCCGGCACGGTGCGGCATCCGGGGGGCGCTACCCGGTACGCGCACGCGGACTATTGGGGCTGGGATGATGCGTACCTCGATGGCACGACGGGAGCGGCCCACGAGTCGGTAGGCGACGGAACCTCGTCGGACGTGCTGATGACGCCGATCGGCTGGCTGCAGCGGTCGATCGTGGAAGCGCCGATCGTGGCGAAGGACTCGGCCGGGGAGCCGCTTGAGCAATCCGAGCTCATCGCCCTTCTGGAAACCCCGACCCCGTTCTTCTCGCTGGAAACGCTGCTGGCCGGAACGCAACTCAGCCTGAGCCTGGACGGAAACGCGTATTGGGTTGTGTGTTTCTCGGCGACGCGGCGAATCAGACAAATCTGGTGGGCGCCGCACCTGAACGTTGACCCCCGCTGGCCGAAGAACGACCCAACCAAGTTCGTGACGCACTACAACTACAAGGTGACGGGCGTGCCCGACAAGATCCGCCCGCTTGGGTTGGCACCCGAGGATGCCGATCCCGAGGTGCGCGACGGGCTGGCGATGATCCACTTCCGCGACGGCATCGACCCGAGCAACCCGCGCAAGGGGCTGTCGAGGCTCAAGGGCCTACTGCGGGAGGTCTGGACCGACAACGAAGCGGCGCAGTTTACGGCGTCGCTGCTGCGCAATGGTGGCTTGCCGGGCGTCGTGTTTTCCCCGAAAGGCGACGCGACGATCACGCCGGGCGAGGCCGAGGCCACCAAGGCCAAGATTCAAACCGAGTACACCGGCGCCCGCCGCGGTCAGGCAATGGTGATGATGGCGGACACCAACGTCAATACGATCGGCTTCTCGCCGAAGGACCTCGACCTTTCCCCGCTGCGGGACATTTCCGAAGAGAGGGTGTGCGCGGCGGTGGGCGTGCAGCCTGCGGTGGTCGGCTTCGGTGCTGGCCTGCAACAGACCAAGGTCGGCGCGACGATGAAGGAGCTTCGGGGCCTGTCGTGGCACAACGGCGTGATCCCGACGCAGCGGGTCATCGGCGGTGAAATCTCGCGGACGCTGGCTCCGGAATTCGACGTCGCCAAGGCCGAGTTTGACAATTCCGACGTTGAGGCGTTGCGCGAGAACCAGGACACGAAAGTCCGGCGAACGTCAGACGCCTACCGCGCCGGCTGGATCACCCGAGCAGAGGCGCGCATTGAGCACGGGCACGAGCCGAACCCCGGCGACGACGTCTA
>JANQKT010000227.1 GCA_028280965.1 Phycisphaeraceae bacterium | reverse complement strand
TTTAGCCGGTGACGCGCAGCGTCCCATGCGAACGAATTGAGATCGATCAAGTGGGACGCTGCGCGTCACCGGCGACACGAGGCGATGATCACGTCGCCGCGGCTTCGACGTTCGCGGCGTAATCCTGCAGCGCATGGACGCCCCAGCCGCCCTGCTTGATCGCGCGCATCGCGTGGGCCGCGGCGACGCCGCCGGTCGCGGTCGTGATCATCGGCACGCCGAAGCGGACCGCGGTCGCGCGGAGCTTGCCCTCGTCCGTGCCCGCGCCCTTGCGGGTCGGGGTGTTGATGATCATGGCGATCTCGCCGTTCTTGATCAGGTCGATCGCGTTGGGCCGGCCCTCCTTGATCTTGTTCAGGCGGGTCGATTCGATGCCGTGCGCCTTGAGGTGCTTGTGCGTCCCGCCGGTCGTCAGCAGCTCGAAGCCGAGCTTGACCAGCTCGCTGGCGATGCCGACCGCGTGGTCCTTGTCGCTCTTTCTCACCGAGAGGAAGACCTTGCCCTCGGTCGGCAGCTGCTGGTTGGCGCCCATCTGCGCCTTGGCGAAGGCGACGCCGAAGTCCGCGTCCGCGCCCATCACCTCGCCGGTCGATCGCATCTCCGGGCCGAGCACGACGTCCACCCCGGGGAACTTGCTGAACGGGAAAACGGATTCCTTGACGGACGTGTGCGCCGGGGTCACTTCCTCGGTCACGCCGAGTTCGGACAGCTGCTGCCCGGCCATGACCTTCGCCGCGAGCTTGGCCCACTGCACGCCCGTCGCCTTGCCGACGAAGGGCACGGTGCGCGAGGCGCGGGGGTTGACCTCAATCACGTATATCTCGTGCCCGTCGCCGTCGTGGCTGTCGCGGATCGCCCACTGCACGTTCATCAGGCCGCGGACGCCGAGCGCCTTGGCCATCGCGCGCGACTTCCCCTTGAGCTCTTGCACCACTTCCACGGGCAGCGAATAAGGCGGGATCGAGCAGGCCGAGTCGCCCGAGTGGATGCCCGCCTCTTCGATGTGCTCGAGCACGCCGCACACAATGGCGCGCTGGTCGGCGGCCTCCTCGCCGCCGGGCTTGGTCGGGCCGTAGTCCGCGATCACATCGATGTCGCATTCCGTTGCTTCGGCAAGGAATTTGTCGATCAGGATCGGCTGGCCCTCGAGGTCGGAAGCGCCGATGGCGATGACCATGTACTTGCGCAGCTGCTCATCATCGAAGACGGTCTCCATCGCGCGCCCGCCGAGCACGAACGACGGGCGGACCAGCACGGGGTAGCCGATGTCGTTTGCGATCTCGACGGCCTGCTCGACGTCGTAGGCGATCCCGTTGGCGGGTTGGCGGACGTTGAGCTCATCGCACAGCGCCTTGAACTTGTCGCGGTCCTCGGTCAGCTCGATCGAGTCGACACTGGTCCCGATGATCGGCACGCCCGCGGCGCGCAGGCCGTTGGCGAGGTTCAGCGGGGTCTGCCCGCCGAACTGGACGACGACGCCGTGGACAAGGCCGCCGTCCTCGCCGAACGGCTTGCCGTTGAGCTTTTCGCAGAGGTTGAGCACGTCCTCCAGCGTCAGCGGCTCGAAGAACAGCAAATCACTTGTGTCGTAGTCGGTCGAGACGGTCTCGGGGTTGGAATTGACCATCACCGCTTCGTAGCCGAGCTCCTTCGCCGCGAAGGCGGCCTGGACGCAGCAGTAGTCGAACTCGATGCCTTGGCCGATGCGGTTCGGGCCCCCGCCGAGGATGACGATTTTCTTCTTGTCGCTGACGCGGATCTCGTCGTCGAGGACCTCCTCGCCGTTC
Organism: Phycisphaeraceae bacterium; assembly: GCA_028280965.1. Taxonomy (GTDB): domain Bacteria; phylum Planctomycetota; class Phycisphaerae; order Phycisphaerales; family Phycisphaeraceae; genus JAHQVV01. The sequence goes on along the minus strand of JANQKT010000227.1, from coordinate 6,109 downwards.
ATCGTGAACGGCGTCTCGTAGGTCGAGTAGTAGTAAGGGGTCGTGGCCTCGAACTCCGCGGCGCAGGTGTCTACCAGCTTGTAGACCGGCTCGATCCCCATCGCCTTCCGCTGCTTGCGCACGGCCATGATGTTCGTGGTCGTGATCGCGCCGAAGAACAGGTTCGCCAGCTGCGGGTCGCTGTAGCCGAGCTGCTTGGCCTGGAACAGCAGATCGGGCGAACAGTCGGCGAGCGAGCCCGCGGATTCAAGCTTCGACTCGAAGTCAACGAGCTGCCTGATCTGGTCGAGGAACCACGGGTCGATCTTGGTGAACTCGAAGACCTCGTCGATCGACCAGCCCATCTTGAACGCGTACCGCACGTAGTACATCCGGCCCTGGCTGGGCACGCGGAGCTTGCGCTTCAACCGGTCTTCCTCGATCGGCCACTGCACCTTCGACCCGTCCGCCAGCTCGACCCCGCGGATGTTCTGCAGGTACTTGTCGTTCTGATCGAGCCCGAGCCCGAACCGCTTGACCTCCATCGAGCGGATGCCCTTCTGCAGGCTTTCCTTGAACGTGCGCCCGATCGACATCGCCTCCCCGACACTCTTCATCTGCGTCGTCAGCGTCTCGTCCGCCTCGGGGAACTTCTCGAACGTCCACCGCGGCAGCTTGGTCACGACGTAGTCGATCGACGGCTCGAAGCAGGCGACCGTCTTGCCGGTGATGTCGTTGGGCAACTCGTCGAGCGTGTAGCCGACCGCGAGCTTCGCGGCGATCTTGGCGATCGGGAATCCCGTTGCTTTGGAAGCCAGGGCCGACGAGCGCGACACGCGCGGGTTCATCTCGACGACGACCATCTCGCCGTCTTCGGGGTTGATGGCGAACTGGCAGTTGGACCCGCCGGTCTCGACGCCGATCGCGCGGAGGATCGCCAGCGACGCGTCGCGCATCCGCTGGTACTCCTTGTCGGTCAGTGTCTGGGCGGGGGCGACGGTGATCGAGTCGCCTGTATGCACGCCCATGGGGTCGAAGTTCTCGATGGCGCAGATGATGACCGCGTTGTCGTTCTTGTCGCGCATCACCTCCATCTCGTATTCTTTCCAGCCGAGCAGCGACTTGTCGATCAGGACCTGGTTGGTCATCGACGCGTCGAGCCCGCGCTTGGCGATGTCTTCGAACTCCTCCTGGTTGTAGGCGATCCCCCCGCCGGTCCCGCCGAGCGTGAACGCCGGGCGGATGATCGCGGGCAGCCCGAGCTCGGCGACGATGGCGCGCGCCTCCTCCATCGTCGTCGCGGTCTTGGACTGCGGGCTCTGCAGGCCGATCGAATCCATACACTGCTTGAACAGCTCGCGGTCTTCCGCCTTGTAGATCGCCTCGCGGGTCGCGCCGATCATCTCGACGCCGTACCTCTCGAGGATGCCCAGCTCCTCGACCTTGCACGCGCAGTTAAGCGCGGTCTGCCCGCCGAGCGTGGGCAGGAGCGCATCGATGTGGAACGGGCCGTTGTGTTCTTTGGCGATGATTTTCTCGACGGCCTCGGGCGTGATCGGCTCGATGTAGGTCCGGTCGGAAAACTCCGGGTCGGTCATGATCGTCGCGGGGTTGGAGTTGACGAGCACGACGTGGTAGCCCTCCTCCTTGAGGGCCTTGCACGCCTGGGTGCCGGAGTAGTCGAACTCGCAGCCCTGGCCGATGACGATCGGGCCGGCGCCGATGATGAGGATGGTCTTGATGTCGGTGCGTTTGGGCATCTTGAGGTCGCTCGTAGGCGATTTCAGGCAAAAAACAAGGCTTGTCCGGCCCCGCGCAGCCACCGCGCGGCGAAAACAGCTCAAAATTTTTGCGAGTGTAGCGGACCCAGGCCCATCGGCCAAATGGCCGGGGATAAGATGACGCCACGATGTTCAAGTGCAAGTCATGCGGACGCAAAAGCGTCAACACCCCCAAGCAGTGCCCGGTGTGCGGGGAAAAGAGGCCGGCGATCACCCTCTCGCCCAGGCAGGTCTTCAAAGATGTCTCGCCCGACGCGGAGCTCTACCTGTACATCCTGGTCGGCGTGCTCGTACTCGCGCTGTTGGCTGTGATCGGGCTTGTTGTGTACGCGCTGCTTTAACGCTCACCCCAACCCGTTATGCCGCAAGAGCGCGGCGCTCGACGGCCCGCGGCCGCGGAAGGCCTTGAAGACGTCCATCGGGTGCTCGCCCCCGCCGCGTGCCAGGAAGGTGTCGCGGAAGCGTCGGCCGGCCTCGGCGACCTCGGCCTCATCATCCAGCCCCGCATCCTCGAACGCGCCGAAGCAGTCGGCGCTGAGCACCTCCGACCACTTGTAGCTGTAGTACCCAGCCGCGTACCCGCCGGCGAAGATGTGGCCGAACGCGCAGAGGAACCGGTCCTCTTCCAAAGGCGGCAGCGGCGCGTACGTTTTGGCGACCTCGCGGTAGACATCGAGGAAAGCCTGCCCGCCGTCAGGATCGAACGTCGTGTGCAGCGCCATGTCCGTCACCGCGAAGCAGAGCTGGCGCATGAAGTCCGAGCCGGCGCGGTACGTGCGTGCCTGCGTGATCTTATCAAACAGCGCATCGGGCAGCGGCTCGCCGGTCTCGACGTGCGCGGTCATGCCCAGGAGCGTGGGCTTGTGGTAGCACCAGTTTTCCATGAACTGGCTGCAGACCTCAACCGCGTCCCACTCGATGTTGCTCAGGCCCGCCGCCGAGGCGTGGTCGACCGTCGTCAGCATGCCCTGCAGCGCATGGCCGAACTCGTGGAACAGCGTGACGACCTCGCTGAAGCTCATCAGAGACGGCTTGCCGCCCCCGGAAGCCGAGCCCGTCGGGTTCGTGCCGTTGCAGATGACGTGGATCACCGGGTTGACCGTCTCACCATCGACAACGCGTCGGCCGAGGCAACCGTTGACCCACGCCCCGCCGCGCTTGTCCGCCGGCCGCGAGTAGGGGTCGAAGTAGAACGACGCGATGTGGCCGCCCGATTCGTTGAGCACACGATAAAACTGCACGTCATCGTGCCAACGCGGGGCCGCGTCGTCGTCGCGCTCGAAGGTCACGCCGAACAGCTTCGTGCAGATGCCAAACAGCCCGTCCATCACCCGCGGCAGCGGGAAGTACGGCCGAAGCTCCTCGTCCGTGTAATCAAACCGCTGCTCGCGCAACCGCTCGGCCCAGAACGCAAGGTCCCAGTGCATCAGCTCGTCCGCCTCGCCCTGCTCCTTCGCGAACGCACGAAGCTCATCGAGGTCGCGCTGCATACCGGCACGTGACGCCTCGGTCAGCTCATCGAACATCTGCTGCACCGCGTCCACTGTGCCGGCCATCTTCGTCGCCAGGCTGACCTGCGCGTGATGGTCGTAGCCGAGCAGCGCCGCCTTCTCCTTGCGGAGCTCGAGCGTTTCGACGATCAGCGGCGCGTTGTCGAGCTCGCCTTCGGTCGCGCGGGAGATAAAGGCTTTATACACCTGCTCGCGCTGCGCGCGGCTCTTGCTGTGCTGCATGAACGCCATAAAGCACGGCCCGTCCAGCGTGATCCGCCAGGGGCCGGCGTCGGGCGTCGCGGGGGACTCGGGCTTGTGCTGGTCGTTGTACGACTGGCTCGCCATGTTCCGCAGTGTCGTCGTCCAGCCCTCGGTGTCGGCGGGGTCCTCGATCACCAGCTCAAACGCCTTCGTCGCGTCCAGTACGTGGTTCGAAAAATCGGTTGACAACGCCGACAGCCGTTCGGCGATCGCCTGGTACCGCGCCTGGGCCTCGCCCTCCAGCGCGACACCGGACAGCTCCATCTCCTTGATCTTCGATTCGATGACGCGCTGCTGCGCGCCGTCGAGCGGGCCCCACGCCTCGCCATCGCGCAGCGCGACCAGCGCATCGTAGATCGGGCGGCTCTGGCTCATCCGCAGGCCCATCTGAACGACCTGCGGCTGGACCGCCATGAACGCGTCGCGCAGCGCGTCCGAGTTCTTGACCGACATCAGGTGCGCGACCGGTCCCCAGCAGTACTCGAACACCCGGTCCAGGTCTTCGAGCGGCTTCATCAGCCCACCCCAGGTCGGCTCGGCGTTCGCCTCGATCGCATCAAAGCGTTCGCCGATCTCTTTGAGCCGCGCTTCGACGCCGGGCACGACGTGCTCGGGCGTGATCCTGTCGAACGCGGGCAGGCCCGCGGCCTGCATCAGCGGGTTGTCGGTCAGGTCCGGTGCGGCGGTGGTGTCGGTCGCGGTCATGACTTCTCCGATGCGGTTGGGCTATTCAACCGTCACCCTTGTACGGATCGAGTTGGCGATAAAACACTGCTCGTGGGCAAGATGGTGCATCTCTTGGGCTTCTTCCGGCGATGGCACGGCGTCGCCGGCGTAGTCAATCTTGGGGCGCAAGGTGATCGCGCTAACCCAGAACGCGCCCTGGTCATTCTTAGACGTCACACCGATCGCTTCATCGACGTAGCGCTCGACCGCGAATCCCTTACGGCTGGCGACGTGCAAAAACGTCAACATATGACAGCTCGATACAGATGCGACATAGGCCTCCTCCGGATCGACATGGGCCTCGTTGGACCAGGGCGCGGGCACCACCGCCGGGGACGGCGATGCCTGGATGGTCTGCCCGCCGTCGAAAGACCAGGTGTGTTCACGCGAGTACCTGCCGCGCACGAAATCCGGGCCGGGTTGGTGCCAGTCGATCGTCGCTTTGTGCTCAGCCATCGCTTTCGCTGTCGCCTTTGCTCAAGTAGTCTGCGTCATCCGCCTCGATCGCGAGCTCCTCCTCGTCCAGCCCGTCGATCTCTCCGCCGGTCGATTCGGCGAGTCGTTTCTTGTAGGCCTTGATATCAAATTCCTCGCCGCGCGCCTCGGCGTCGGCCTTGGCCTGCAGGGTCGCCCGCAGGCGCTCGCGCCGCTCGAAACGCAGCCGGCTCTCCTCATCCGGCCAGTCGTATGCCGGCATGCCCGACTCGGTAGAGCGGTTGTCTGACGCGTCGTTCTCCGCCTGCATCCTGGCCCGGTCTTCTTCGCTGACCAGAACCAGCCGGACATGCGCCCCCGCAAGCCCCGGAGCCGAATCATTGAACGGTTCGTCCTGCACGACCGTCACCAGCTTCTGACGCACCAGTTCCAGCGTCGCGAGGAACAGCCCGATCATTTCCGACCGGTTGCTCCGGCCCTCGAAGATCTGCTGCAGCGTCAGGCCGGCTTTGGGCGCGTCGGTCCGCAGCCGGTCATGGATATCCTCGGCGTGCATCGAGATCGGCGTGTCGTCGTACGTGACCGCGTGGTCGCCGACGTGCCCAACCGTCTCGAGGATACGCCCGAACGCCTCGCACAGGTCGAAGACGTTCACGTCTTCCAGATCGATCGTCACTTCCTGCGGCTTGTCATCGTCCGGCGGGCGCTGCCCCGCTTTCGCACGCACCGGGAAGCGGTGCTCCCATTGCTGGGCCCGGTCCTCGAGCGCGTACGCCGCGTCCTTGAACGCCTTGTACGCCAGCAGCTGCTGGACCAGCTCGTACCGCGGGTCGGCTGTCTCCTCGATGTCCTGCGTCGGGTCGTCGTTGTCCCCTTCGCCCTCACGCTGCGCTTGCGGGATGATCATCCGCGACTTGATCTCGACCAGCGTCGCCGCCATGACAAGGAACTCGCCCGCCGAGTCCACGTCGATCGATTTGATCACTTCGAGGTGCCGCAGGTACTGCTCGGTCAGCGTCGCGACGGGGATGTCGTGCAGGTCGATCTCGTGCCGCTTGACCAGGTAAAGCAAGAGGTCCAGCGGCCCGGCGTAGGCGTCCAGGCGGACGCGGTAGTCGGCGGACTGTGTGCCGGGCACCGGGTGCTGGGTGCCGGCATGCCCGGTCTGCACCGCGGCCTCAGATGGCGTGGATTGCTCTTCCATAAGTGCTGAGCGGTATCATAACGGCCAACGAAAATGCCTGATCCTCAACACCCAACACCGGACACCCAACGCCCGCTCGCGTTCGGACAGAGCGTCCTCGACGCTGAGGCCGACGCCATCGGGCGCATCCAGCTCGACGCGTCGTTCGAAGATGCTGTCCAGCTCATCATCCAGCTTCCGGGGACGCTGGTCGTGTCGGGCCTGGGCAAGAGCGGGCTCATCGGCGCCAA
>JANQKT010000202.1 GCA_028280965.1 Phycisphaeraceae bacterium | reverse complement strand
CTCGTAGAACGTCATCCGCGTGACGATGTCGGACTGCAGGCCGTTGGGGTCGGAGCTCGAGTTGAAGTGCCGGTCCATCTCGATGAGCTGGCGCTCCTGGTCGCGCAGCTCCTCGGCGATCTGCTCGAGGGTCATGTCGCCCATCGGGTCGCCCGTCCCGCCGCGCGAGAGCTGGTCCTCGACGGTCTCTAGCGTCGCCTGCACGTCCAGCAACGTGTACGCCACCGCGGCGGGCACCGCGTCGAGCATCTGGACCACCGCGATCAGGCGTGACATCTCGACGTTGTTCATCGCGACGGTGTTGAACGACCGCGCGACGTAGCCGGCGCCCGAGATCGCCGTCGCGTCCGCGGCGTGCTGGGTCTGCTGGCGGAGCTGGGCGTGCCGGCCGGCGTTAAACACGTAGCCGATCATGCCCGCGATCATGAACGCGCCGAGCAGCGCCAGCACGATCACCGCCCCGCGGCTGCGCGCAGACCGCCGAGCCAGGCGGGCGCGTCGGCGGGCGGTCTTCGGGTTGGAGCCTGGCTTGGTCATCGCGTTGGAATCAATAAAACAAGTTCTACAGCGGTCACCGCCTGGGCACGGCCGGGGCGGGGGGCAGTCGGCGGTCGATGCCCTCGTTGGTCAGGATCGCGCGGGCCTTGATCAGGGTCCACTGCCCGGGCGGGCCCGGGCTCTCGCTGCCGCTGCGTGAGGCGGGCGTATAGCTGCCGGACTCGCCCGCCAGCGCAAACGCCCGGCTGGCCAGCGGCACCGTCAGTGCGAACTCGTGGTGGACGGTCACTGCGACCGCGTCCTTGGGGCCGAACGTCGTATACCCATCGAGTGGTTCAAAACGCACCGCACCGTCGCCGACGCCCGGGTAGACCCGGTGCAGCTCGACCTCGGTGTGATTGATCGCGTAGTAGAGACGCTCATTGAGCATCCCGTTCACCCACGGGGGCTCGTCTTCGCCAAGCGAGCTGTACATCGACGAGAAGCCCCGGGAAAACATCGGGCCGACATCGACCTCGGTGCGGCTCGTGCCACTCTCGCGCCCGCTCACCGGGGCAACCGCGATCATCGCGGACCCAATAATGACGCTGGACTTGTCTGACCGCAGATCGATCTCGTTGGGCGGCAGCCCGTAGTCGCTGGGGATATAGACGATCGCTGAGCGCGCCGCGGCGAACGCCGAGTACTGCACGTAGAACAACCCGGTGAAGACCAGCGCGGTCTGCAGGAGCAGCAGCGTGATAAACAGGAGAATCGGTGTGACGAGGACGAACTCGATCATCGCGACGCCCGAGTCACCGGCCAGCCGCTCGCGTACTGTCGACCTGCGCTGCGCCGCGGTCACACGACGAAGCCGCACACCGAGGTACACCAGCAGCAGCAGGCAAAGCAAGGCGACCGCCAGCAGCGTCAGCGCCGGCCCACTCGCAAGCGTGGACCACCACCAGCCCTGCTGCGGTGGGCCGTCGAGTTGCGCGATCAATAACAAGCCGGGCATCTCCAACAGTTTATCGGCATGTCCGCGGGAACCCTAGACCAACGCGTCACATCGGCTAATGATTTCATCGGCCCGGCCGGATGTCTAGGGGTAATCCGCAAAAAAGCCCGATAGCCCGACGGGCGGTAAACCGTTTGGATGATGCGCACCGCTTGACGGCTCAGAACCGCAGATCGATCCCCACCCGGATGTAGCCCGAATCATCGAGGTCGCGCAGGCCCGCCGGGTCGCGCGAGTCGAAGCCGACATCGAACTCCTGATCGAACGCCCAGCCGCCGGCGACCGTCAGCGAGACGCCGGCGCCCAGGTCGTAGTTCAAACCCAGTTCGACCCGCTGCTGGGTGAACAGCAGCCGGCGGTGGTCGGCGCCGCCGGACACCGTAAACGCCTCGCTCCGCCGGACGAATGAGGCGAACAGGCTCAGGTCGTCGGTCACGTCATACGTCGCCCGGCCGGTGATCGAGAAGAACACCGCCGAGCGCAGATCGATCGTCCAGCGGTCGGTCGGCGTCCAGGTCAGGCTGGAGAACGGCAGGCCGATGCCGTAGACCACGTTTTCGTTCAGCCGACTGAAATACGTCACCACGGGCAGCGGCACGTCGGGGAGGAAGACGCGGTTGCCATCGTAGTTAAGACCGACCAACCAGCGCGTATCACGATCGATGGGTTTAAAAGCAAAGAGGTTTGCCAGACCATACCAAGCGTCGCCGTCATTGAATGGCGCGGTGCCTGCATAACCGATGCCAAGCGTATAGCCCGTCTTCCACGTGCCGTCAGCATAGCCCTTCGCTTCCGGGTCACGGCTGCCATAATCGCCCAGCCCCCCACCGACCGCGACGGCCACATCGAACAACCGATCGGGCAGCGCGGCGTCGGTCGTGTCGATATCGAACTGCGTGTATTCAAACCCAACCACATCAATGAAGGGCGCTTTCGGCGTCGCCGATGGGCCGCTCGGCGGACGGAACAGGACACGGCCACGCGCGTCATAGATCGACAGATCGACGTCTGCGCCAGTGACGTCGGCCTCGGTTGGGGCAAAGAAAGTACCGAGGTCGATTTCGACATTGCCCTGGCTTTTAGGCGGCGTGAGAACGATCTCCGGCCCGATCTGGGCAGCAGATTGGAGGGTCGCCACGGACAGCAGGCAGGCCAGGGCTAGGCGCGGGGTATGTTTCATAAAAAGTACTCCGCCGACTCTTTCGGTACATCACCGAACATAGATGCAGGATTGCTCGGTTTATTTGTCATCCAGCAGGTCAACACTCGCAAACGACTTGCCCTCGAGCATCTCCAGCGACGCCCCGCCGCCGGTTGAGACGTGCGTCACCTGGTCGGCGAAGCCGAGCTGCTCGATCGCCGCGGCCGAGTCGCCCCCGCCGATGATCGACGTCGAGTCCGAATCCGCGATCGCCTGGGCGACGGCCTTGGTCCCTTCATCAAACGGCGGCATCTCGAACACGCCCATCGGCCCGTTCCACACCACCGTCTTCGCGCCCTTCACGATCTCCGCGTATATCTTCGCCGTCTCCGGGCCGATGTCCAGGCCCTCGAACCCGTCCGCGATCCCGCCGGCCTTCACGACCTGCTTGTTGCAGTCGCCCGAAAAGTCATCGCCGCAGTGCGTGTCCACCGGCAGCACCAGCTTGTCGCCGCCCTTCTCGATCAGCGACTTGGCCAGATCGACCTTGTCCTTCTCGACCAGCGACCCGCCTACGCTGCCGCCCTGCGCGAGCGAGAACGTGTACGCCATCGCCCCGCCGATGAGCACCTTGTCGCAGACGCCAAGCAGGTTGTCGATGACGTTAATCTTGTCCGAGACCTTCGCCCCGCCGAGGATCGCGACGAAGGGACGCTCGGGGTTGGCGATGACGTCGGTGAGGTACTTGATCTCTTTCTCGACGAGGAAGCCGACGACCGCCGGCTTACCCGCGTCCTTCATCGCCTTGGCGACGGCGTACATCGACGCCTCGGTGCGGTGGCAGGTGCCGAACGCGTTGTTGCAGTAGATGTCGCCGAAGGACGCGAGCGTGGCGTTGTAGGCCTCGTCGTCGCCCTTCTTCTCCCCGGCGTTGAAGCGGACGTTCTCGAGCACAAGCACCTGCCCGGGCTCAAGGGCTTCGGCCTTCGCTTTCGCATCAGCGCCCGCGGTGTCGCTGGCCAGCGTGACGCCGCCGCCTAGCAGCCCGCCCAGACGGTCCGCCGCGGGCTTGAGGCTGAATTCAGGATTCGGCGCGCCCTTGGGCCGGCCGAGGTGCGCCATCAGGACCACGCTGCCGCCCTGATCCAAAACGTGCTGGATCGTCGGCAGCGCCATCGTGATCCGGCGGTCATCGGTAATCACGCCGTCCTTCAGCGGGACGTTGAAGTCCACACGCATCAGGACCTTCTTGCCGGCGACATCGATATCGGAAATGGTCTTCTTGGCCATGGTTTGGTTCCGTTGGTTCTTGGTTGCGGGCGCGGCATGATACTGGATAACCGCGCGTCAATCTCCCGTTAGCCGTCGCCTGCAAGGCGGCGCGGACGCGACAACAACAAGCCGCGTCGCCATGCGGGCGGCGGCGAACCAAAGCGTCTAGGATTCATCACGATGCAGCAGCACTTGGAACAACTCGGCGCCGAATTCATTGCCTACGGGCCCGACGATCTCGCCATCGCTGATTCCTTCGGCGCCTTCGAGGCCGAGTACGCCGCGATCCGCCGGCACGTCGGCGTCCTGCACCTGCCGCAGACCGGCGTCATCCAGCTCACCGGCGGAGAGGTCAAGCCCTTCCTGCACGACATGCTCTCGCAGGACATCAACGCGATGCAGGGCGGGCAGACCCAGCGCTCGCTGCTGCTCGACGCCGAGGGCCGCGTCCTCGCCGACATGGTTGTCCACCACGGCGATGAATCGACCTGGCTCGAGCTCGACCGGTTCGATATCGACAGCACGATCAGGCTGCTTGACAGCAGGCTGTTCGCAGAAGAGGTGCAGATCGAAGATGTGTCTGAACAAAAGACCGCGATCGCGCTGCTCGGCCCCGCGTCGCTGAAGCTGCTCGATAGCGTCGCCACGCACAGTGCGCCCGGCATGACGATCGAGCAGATCAGCCAGATGCCAGAGACGACGCATGTCGTAAAAATCAATGATGCGCTTGTCTCCGTCTGCCGGCGGGACCTCGGCAAAACACTCGGGTTCCAACTGATCGTGCCAAGCGCGCGGGCAGAATCGATCCATCAGCAACTGCTCGACGCCGCGGGCTACGAGCCGGACGCCGAGATCGATGCAGACCACGCCCAGCGCCGGCGGGACTCACTGCGCGGCCGGCCGGTCGGCTGGTCGGCGTACAACACCGCGCGGATCGAGTCCGGCCGAGCGCTGTACCACATCGACTTCGGGCCCGACTCATTGCCCGCCGAGGCGGGCCAGGCCGCGTTCGACGAATCGGTCTCGCTCACCAAGGGCTGCTGGCTCGGTCAGGAGGCGGTCGCGCGGATGCACAACCTCAGCCACCCCAAGCGGCTGCTCGTCGGGCTCAGGCTCCCGGCCGACGCGCTCGCCGTCGCCGGCACGCAGGTCTTCGAGCACGACCCGGACAAGCGCGCCAAGGCCCCGCGCGGCGGGCAGATCGGCGGGATCACCAGCTCGACCCTCTCGCCCCTGCTCGGGCGCACGGGCCTGGCCTTCGCCGTGATGAAGTGGGGCCGGCACAAGCCGGGCACGAAGGTCGCCCTGCCCGTCGGCGGCGAGATGGTCGAGGCGGAAGTCAGCGGGCTCTACTCCGCGGGATAGCGCTTTCTACGCCTCCTTCTGTAACGATCAGGCAAGACTGGCAACCGTTCTCGCCTCGGCGTTGCCCAAAGTCGCGGACCGATCCCACCGATAACACCCATACCGAGGCCGCCACGCCGGCGCCGGGGTGAGGGAGTGCGACGCATGCTGCCACAGTCGATCGAAGTCGAGCAGGCCGGTTCGATGGTCACCGCGCATATCCGCCAGGCCGAGCTGGCCTACCAGGAGATGCAGGACCTGGTGGACGCGTGCATCGACAAGATGCGCTACGAGAACGCGCAGAACTTCATCTTCGACCTGGCCGAGGTCGAGTTCCTCGCCAGCGCGTGCATCGGCTCGCTGGTCCAGCTGTTGCAGGACATCGAGCACCAGCGCGGCCAGATCGCCCTGGTCGGCTGCCAGGAGAACGTCTCGTTCCTGTTCAAGGTGACCCGGCTCGACTCGGTCTTCCCGATGTACGACGAGGTCGACGAGGCGGCGGAGAGTTTTTGAGCCTTACTGCGTTGTCGCTTCAAGACGGCGCTCTTAACGCCCTTCAAGCAGCCGCTGGCCCAAGAAGTCGCTTAACTCATCGATCGCCTTGACCTTCTCGACCACGGCGTTGATGTCGTACTCGATGCGGATGAACTCGATCTGCTCGTCGTCCATGACGGCATAGGACGCGCGCGGGTCGCGGTCGCGGGGCTGGCCGACGCTGCCGGGGTTGATGACGACCTTGTCGTCGCTGCCCCACTTGTACGCGCCCCCGAGGTCCGCGGGCGGATAAAAATCCGGCTCGTCGGTGAAGACGCCGGTGACGTGTGTGTGGCCGACGAAGCAGCGTGCGTCGATCCGGTCGAAGATCGCGGTCATCTTGTTGGGCGCGGAGATGACGTCGTCCGGGAAGATGTACTCATTAATCGGCCGACGCGGCGAGGCGTGGACGTACAGGTTGCCCTCTTCCCACTTGCGCACCAGCAGGTTGCCCAGGAACTCGTAGCGCTTCTTGCGCAGGCCCGCATCCGGCTCTTCCTCGAACTGCTTGCGTGTCCAGAACGCGGCCTGTTCCGCGGTCGTGTTGAAGCTCGTCGGCTCGTAGAGCACCGCGAAGTCGTGGTTGCCCATCATCGCGAAAGCGCAGCGGTCCATCACCAGGTCCAGGCACTCCAGCGGGTTCGGGCCGTAGCCGATGATGTCGCCCAGGCAGATGATCCGGTCCACGCCACGCTCGTCGATGTCGGCGAGCACGGCCTGGAGCGCATCAAGATTCGCGTGGATATCAGAGATCAGGGCGGTGCGCATGAGCCTTCGGTCCGCGGGCAGGGGTTCGCCAAACCCGCATCTTAACGGAATCCCGGTAAGCGTCACCGCAGCGACAGCGGTCGGCCCGCCTGCTTATCATGGCCGGGATCGAAGATCACACCCACACCCAGCGACAGGGGGCCGACCATGTCCGACCAGAACCGCTACTCCATCTCTGATTTTGTTGACTCTACCGCCGAGCGCGACCGCAACCAGGGCCTCTTTGAGTTTGAGACCGAACGGCTCCTCGAGGTCAACCTTAATGGCTCGGTCTGGACCAAGATGGGGTCGATGGTCGCTTACGTCGGCGCAATCAAGTTCACGCGCGAGGGCATCCTCGAGCAGGGCATCGGCACGCTGCTTAAAAAAGCGGTGTCCGGCGAGGGCGCCCGGCTGACCAAGGCCGAGGGCGCGGGCAAGCTCTACCTCGCCGACCAGGGCAAGAAGGTCTCGATCCTCAACCTTCAGGACGAGGCGGTCGTGGTCAACGGCAGCGACCTGCTCGCGTTCGAGCCGTCACTGAAGTACGAGATCAAGATGGTCAAGTCGCTCGCGGCGTTCACCGCTGGGGGCCTCTTCAACGTCCGGATCTCCGGCTCGGGGATGATGGCGGTGGCGTGCCACTTCGAGCCGCTGACCCTGCGCGTCACGCCAGGCCAGCCGGTGTTCACCGACCCGCAGGCGACGGTGATGTGGTCGGCGAACCTCGAACCGAAGTTCAAGAAGGACGTGTCGCTGAAGACTTTCATCGGCCGATCCAGCGGCGAGTCGTACCAGATGCACTTCGAGGGTGAGGGCTGGGTCACGATCCAGCCGTTCGAAGAAACCTTCGCCCAGGCATCGTCGGGCTGAGCGCTCGCGGTATGCTGTCACCATCATGGCTTTAGCTCCCCCGATGCTCGACCTCCGCACCCCGCCGACGCACCCGCTCGTCGCCGCGTCGATCCTCTCGGCCGACTTCGGCGACATGGCGGGCGACTGCCGGCGCGTGCTCGAACTCGGCGCCGACCTCCTGCACATCGATGTCATGGACGGCCACTTCGCGCCCAACCTCACGATGGGCGCGGACATGATCAGGGGCGTCCGCAGGCACCTGCCGCATGTCAACCTCGATGTGCACCTGATGGTCGAAAACCCCGGTCACTATGTCGAGCCGTTCGCCAAGGCCGGTGCGAGTAACTTCGCGTTCCACGTCGAGGTCTGCGAGACGTTCAAGCCCGGCGGCATCGACGGGCATGCGCTCATTGAGAAGGCCCACACGCTGGGCATGACCGCGGGCATCGTGATCAACCCGCCCACGCCGGTGGAGGCGCTCGAGCCGTACCTCGACGCCGTCGATCTGGTGCTGGTCATGAGCGTCAACCCCGGCTTCTCCGGCCAGTCGTTCATGCCCGAGGTGCTCGACAAGGCCCGCTGGGTCAGCGAGCGGGTGAACCGGCACACGCGCATCGAGATGGACGGCGGGCTCAACCCGCAGACCGCCCCGCTCGCCGCCGCCGCGGGCGTGGACACGATGGTCACCGCCTCGGCGCTCTTTGGCAGCGACGACCCGAAGGCGGTCATCGACGCCTTCCACGCGTGCGGGTTGCCGTAGCCGATTGACGCCCGCCACCGGTCGATCTAGCATGCTTCGTTCAACACCCTTTGGCCCATGGTGTAATTGGTAGCACAGCAGATTCTGGTTCTGTCAGTCGGGGTTCAAGTCCCTGTGGGCCAGTTGGAAACACGCAAGCCCGCCCCCGTCGGCGGGTTTTTCTTTGCGCTCCCGGGGTAAGCTGCTACAACATGGTTTCACCCGACGGAGAACACGATGAAGACCGCCCCCGCCCTCGCGCTTGCCTACTCGCTGATGCTCTTGACCGCCTGCCAAACACACGATCGTGCATCGGCGGCGGCCGACCCGGTTGAGGATGTGTCCTGCGGGTCGATCAAGCAGATCCACGCCGTCGGCGACCTCTACCTC
>JANQKT010000151.1 GCA_028280965.1 Phycisphaeraceae bacterium | reverse complement strand
TTGCAGCAGTGTCTGGTTAGCCCCCGCCTGCAAGGCGGCGCGTGCGGGCACCCGGCGCGTCGCCTTGCAGGCGGCGGCTAACCACAGCCAATTTATTATCGAATCGGCACGAGAAACGAGTGCTGGCTCCGCACGTATTCCGGGTCGTCCGACGCGGTGAACGGCCTGCCGTTGGGCACGTTGTGCGGGTAGCGCTCCTGCACCGTGCGGACGGTGTTGCTATAGCGGTCGGCTCGGCCGACGACGCTGGTGAACGCCTCGGCGTGGGTCCACGCGTTGATCAGGACGCTCGACCGGTTCGGGCCGTGGTAGAAGTAGGCCTCCTCGCCGCGCTCGCGCAGGACATCGACCGCGGTTTCCGCCGCCTTGCGGAAGTCCGGCCCAAAGCTGCCGTCGTAGTAACCGATCTGCAGCGCGTACAGCCCGCGCCCCGACAGGGTGCGCAGGTCGCGCGGGTCCAGGACCTCGTTGCGGTTGCCGGCGACGGCGACGACCTCGGCGTCTTCAAACACCGTCTCGCCATCAATCTCGGCGGCGCGGATACGCCGAAGCGCCGCCCGCGCATCGGCGCCCTCGGGGTCAGCGAAACGCCCGGCGTAGACGACCGCTTCCTGCCCGGTCGAGGTGTACCACAGGTCCGCCAGCCCGGCTTTCTGCCGCGCCGTCGTGATCAGGCGGTAGACCCGGCCGAAGGCGTCGGCCCCGCGGAACGACCCGAGCTGGATCGCGTAGCGCTTCCGGTTCGGCCCGGCCTGCGTGCCCTCCACGGTTCCCGATTCGCTGTACCACTCCCACTGCCGGAACTGGTCCCACGGGTCGTGGATGACCGTCCGCTCCAGCTCACAGCCGCTGGCCGAGGCGAGAACGGCCAGCAAAACTAAAACGCGTTGGGGGTTCGGAAACGGCATCGTCGGCAGGGCCCGGCGGGGTCACCCAGTGTAGCCGGGGCAGGCCGGGGCCGGAAGAAGAGATCCATACCCGACACAGACGGCACTCAATCCCGATTACTCAAAAAAGATCGCCCTGGGTCGTGGAAGTGCGGTCGATTGGTCGATATACTTATTCATCCGGATAAACGGATTGATCAAGTGCCCCAAGCCCCGACCGCCCAACCCGACCGGCTCTTGCGCTGGATGAACTCCCTCGCGGACGCGACGCGGCTGCGTCTTCTGGCGCTGGTCGCCGAGCACGAGTTGGGGGTCTCGGACCTGTGTGACGTGGTGCAGCTGCCACAATCGACGGTCTCGCGGCACCTGAAGATCCTCGCGGATGAGGGCTGGGTGATCAGCCGCCGGCAGGGCACGACCAACCTGTACCAGATGGTGCTGGACGAACTCGAAGTGCCGCAGCGCGACCTCTGGCTGATCACGCGCGAGCAGTCTGCCGGCTGGGCGACGCTGGACCAGGACCGGCTGCGGCTGCAGCAACTCGTCTTGTCGCAGCAGGACGCGGGCGCGTTCTTCGCCGACGCCGCCGAGCACTGGGACGCGATCCGTCACGAGCTGTACGGCCCGACGTTCACGCGCGACGCGATGCTCGCGCTGATCCCGCCAAGCTGGACTGTGGCGGACCTGGGCTGCGGCAGCGGGGCGCTCGCCGTTGAGCTCGCGCCGTTCGTCAAGCAGATCATCGGGGTCGACAACTCCGAGCCGATGCTCGACGCGGCACGCCAGCGGGCACGCGGCGCCGACAACATCGGCCTGCGACAAGGCAACCTCACTGCGCTGCCGATTGATGATGCGAGCGTGGATGCGACGCTGTGCGTGCTGGTGCTGACGTACGTCGAAGACACCGCCGCGGCGCTCGCCGAGATGCACCGCGTGCTCAGGCCCGGCGGGCGCGTGGTCGTCGTCGACTTGCTCGCGCACAACCGCGACCCGTTCCGCCGACAGATGGGCCAGGTATACAGCGGTTTTGCCGCCGACACGCTTGAACAAGCACTCAGTAATGCGGGGCTCGTCGATGTGAGTTGCCGCCCGTTGCCGCCGGCACCCGACGCGACCGGCCCGGCGCTGTTGCTTGCGACTGCGACCAGGCCTTGTGATTGACTTGATACCCAACGCGTCGTCTTGCAGGCGGCGGCTAACACTTAAGTCCCAAGAACCAGAAACCAACACCCAATACCAAGGATCGAACCATGACCGCCACCCCGACCGCACCGACGACGACTTCTTCGATGACCGTGGACACCGCCGCGAATGGATTGGCTTACAAGCTCAAGCCCGGCGCGTCGCCGGAGGAACTGCAAGAGCTCGCCGAGTGGGGCCGCAAGGAGCTGGACCTGGCCGAGCAGGAGATGCCCGGGCTGATGGCCTGCCGTGCCGAGTACGGGCAGAGCAAGCCGCTGAAGGGCCAGCGGATCATGGGCTCGCTGCACATGACGGTGCAGACCGCGGTGCTGATCGAGACGCTGGTCGAACTCGGTGCCGAGGTGCGCTGGGTGAGCTGCAACATCTTCTCGACACAGGACCACGCCGCCGCCGCGGTGGTCGCCGGGCCAAAGGGGACCATCGCCGAGCCGCAGGGCGTGCCCGTCTTCGCGTGGAAAGGCGAGACGCTCGATGAGTACTGGTGGTGCACCGACATGGCGCTGGACTTCGGTGATGGTCAGGGCCCGACGCAGATCGTTGACGACGGCGGGGACGCGACGCTGCTGATCCACAAGGGCGTCGAGTTCGAGGCCGCCGGCAGCGTGCCCGCGTTCAACCCCGAGTCCGACCCCGAGGAGTGGGGCGAGATCCTCAAGGTCCTGGCGAAGAACCTGGAGGCCAGCCCCGGCCGATGGACCCAGCTCGCCGAGCAGTGCCAGGGCGTCAGCGAAGAAACGACGACCGGCGTACACCGGCTCTACGACTTCGCTAAGCAGGGCAAGCTCCTGTTCCCCGCGATCAACGTCAACGACTCGGTCACCAAGAGCAAGTTCGACAACCTCTACGGCTGCCGCCACTCGCTCATCGACGGGCTGAACCGCGCGACCGACGTCATGATGTCCGGCAAGGTCGCGGCCGTCTGCGGCTACGGCGACGTCGGCAAGGGCTGCGCCCAGTCGCTCAAGGGCCAGGGCGCCCGCGTCATCGTCACCGAGGTCGACCCGATCTGCGCCCTGCAGGCCGCGATGGAGGGCTTCGAGGTGACAACGCTTGAATCTGTCGTCGGCGGCGCGGACATCTTCATCACGACCACCGGCAACTTCGACATCATCACCGCCGAGCACATGGCGAAGATGAAGGACAAGGCGATCGTCGGCAACATCGGCCACT
>JANQKT010000082.1 GCA_028280965.1 Phycisphaeraceae bacterium | reverse complement strand
CGCCCGCCCGCCGGGGGTGGTCTCGGGGTTGCCGAACATGACGCCGATCTTCTCGCGGATCTGGTTGATGAAGACAACGGTGCACGAGCTGCGGTTGATGGCGCCGGTGAGCTTGCGCAGGGCCTGGGACATCAGCCTGGCCTGCAGGCCGACGTGGCTGTCGCCCATCTCGCCCTCGATCTCAGCCCGGGGGATCAGCGCCGCAACCGAGTCCACGACGATCAGGTCCACCGCGTTGGAGCGGACGAGCATCTCGCAGATCTCCAGGGCCTGCTCGCCGGTGTCGGGCTGGGAGACGAGCAGCTCCTCGAGGTTGACCCCGAGTTTGCGGGCCCAGGACGGGTCCAGGGCGTGCTCGGCGTCGATGAACGCGGCCATCTTGCCCTCTTTTTGGATGCTCGCGATCAGGTGCAGACAGAGGGTGGTTTTGCCTGAGGACTCGGGCCCGAAGATCTCGACGACACGGCCGGTCGGGATGCCCCGGCCGCCGAGGGCGAGGTCCAGCGAGATCGCCCCGGTGGAGATGCCGGGGGGGATCTTGGTCGGGTCGTCGTCGAGCTTCATGATCGAGCCCTTGCCGAAGGCCCGCTCGACCTGGGTGCCCGCCTGGTCGAGTGCTTTGCGCTTGGCCGGGTCGTTGTCGGCGACCTCGGCGACGGTCTTGGACGGGGCTTTCATGGGCTTTTCTTTCTTCTTGAAGCCGTTGCGGGTGGGTTTGGTCTTCTCAAGGGCCGTGGCGGTCACCATCGTAGCGTCTCCGGGGGTTAGGACTGAAGGGGTATGTGTTAGGTTTTCGATCGGACTGCCCTACGATAGTTTCTGTTCGGGTTGTGTCAAGGGACAAGTTTAATATTTTTTCCGGATTTTGTTTGGGTTGATTTGGGTCAACTCATTTAGCAGCGCTCGATATCCTGCGGCATGCCTCAAAGCAGACACGCCGTGTGCATTGGGGATTGGCTCATTCACCGTTGACCCGGGATTGGCGCTTCCTTCTGCGGGCGATGAGCAAGAGGCCGCCGATCCAGAACACCAGCCAGAACAAGAGGTAGGCGGTGTCGAACCAGTCCGGTGCCTGGCGGTGGCCGCTACTGGAGGTCATTGAGCCGGCTTTCATGTGCACGAGTTGGAAGTGGTTCAGCCCCGTCGCCAGACCGTCCATGAGTGTGTGCAGTTCCCGGGCCTCGGCCTGGACAGCCGTGTCGGCGGTGTTCGCGCCCAAGTCGCCGAGGAATGCGAGGACATCCTGATCGGTGAACACGCCCTTGCTGTGCTTCTTCTTGCCGTTGGGCGTGATCCAGGCGGCGCTTCGGGTCGTGGGGTCGACATCGAATTGTGCGACGCGCCAGGCCCCGCCGGCCGGGTTGTACGGGGCCGCGGTCAGCGAGAGGGAGCGTACGGTCAACGTGCTGCCGTGACCGTTGACCGACAGGGTCGTGGTTGAACTGCCGGCACTGTGATTGGTTGACGAAGAGATGCCGTGGTTGAACGAAGCATGGTTCGGCCGGGTGGGCAGGCGCTCGTCCATGCGTACCATCAGCTGCGCGTGGGCGTACTGCTGCGAGTTCGGCGTAATCCCGATCTGGTACTGGTAGTCGGCGATCGTCGGCAACCGGCTGTCGATGGCCGGGCGGAGGACGCCGGCGATCAGCAGGATGGCGATACTGAACGCAACGGGAAGCATGCAGCCGGCAGCGGAGGCGCGTTCTTTACCAGTGGTGATCCCGACCTCGCGCAGGTCGGCACCGCACTCGGGGCATTGAAGCGTGCTGATGCCGCGGGCGGGGTAGCCGCATCGGCCGCAGGATGGGATGGTCGGATGACGTAAGCGCGAGACGCCATCATCTGTGAGCGTGTCAGGCGGGGCCGAGCGGATGAAAGGATTAAACCGGTTGAATGACGGGCCCATCGTGCCGCCGAGCACGACGATGACAAGCCAGGCAAAGAAGCCCAGGATCAACAGCAGTAGGAGGAAGGTGCCCATCGTTGAACTCCGGGCTCAAGTGTATTGGGCCCCGGCCGGCGCTGCGCTTGGGCCGGGGCTGGGTGGATATGATTGGTTTTCAGCATCAGGAGTTCTGCCTTGTCCGATGTCTTGCGGGTCAGCGTGGTGGGCGGGGAGTCGACGGGCAAGTCGACGCTGGTCGCGGCGCTCGCGGAGCACTACGACACGGCGTTCGTGCCGGAGTTTGCACGCGACTACCTCACGGTCCAGGGCAGCACGTACACCGCCGAGCAGGCGCCGGTCCTGGCGCACGGGCAGATGCGGCGGGAAGACGAGTACGCGCAGCTCGCCGACCGGGTGCTCTTTTGTGATACCGACGCGATGACGACGATGCTGTGGAGCGAGTACTACTTCGGGCGGGCGGTACCGGAAGTAGTCGAACTCGCCGGCCGGCACCGGCACGATCTGTACGTACTGTGCGCGGACGAGCTGGACTGGGAAGACGACGGGCTCAGGCGGAGCGCGGGCAGCGCGGCGTGGTTCGATGCGCGCCTGCGTGAGGTGATGGACACGAGCCATCGGCGGTACATCGTGGTCAATGGCAGCGTGCCGCAGCGCGTCGAGCAGGCAACGGCTGTCATCAACCCGATACTGCAATCAAAGCCTGTTTAGCGGTCGACGCGCAGCGTCCCGCGACACACATCCAGCACCATCCGCTCGGGACGCTGCGCGTCACCCGCGACGCGGGTCTACCGGATAAACATCCCCGCGACCGCGGCGGTCATCCAGGAGGCGAACGCCCCGCCGAGCATGGCGCGGGTCGCGAGCCTGGCGAGGTCGGCGCGCCGTTGGGGGACCAGCGCGCTGATCCCGCCGATCTGGATGCCGATGGAGGCGAAGTTGGCGAATCCGCAGAGCGCGTAGGCGGCCATCTTCGCGTGGCGCGGGTCATTGAAGCCCAGCGTCTGCCCGCCAGTGCTCGCCCCGCCGCTGAACATGAGGAAGGCGACGAACTCGTTGACCGCGATCTTGGTGCCCAGCAGCGAACCGAACCACTGGCAGTCGTGCCAGCCGTCCACGCCGATGACCCAGGCCAGCGGCGCGAGCAGTGTGCCGAAGATCATGGCCAGCGACAGCGGGTCGTCTTCCGTGTAGGTCGGTCGGTCGATCGCGACAAAGACCGGGTTGATCACGTACTCGCCGATCAAACCCAGCGGCCAATCGATCAGCGCGACCAGTGCGACAAACGCGATCAGCATCGCGATGACGTTCAGCCAGAGCTTGAGCCCCTCCTGCGTGCCGATTGTCGCGGCCTCGAGCGTGTTGCGGGCCTGACGTTCGACCTTGAACGGCACGTGGCCGGCGGTCTCAGACTTCTCAGCCTCCGGGAGC
This sequence comes from Phycisphaeraceae bacterium, assembly GCA_028280965.1. Lineage (GTDB taxonomy): Bacteria > Planctomycetota > Phycisphaerae > Phycisphaerales > Phycisphaeraceae > JAHQVV01. The sequence goes on along the minus strand of JANQKT010000082.1, from coordinate 15,465 downwards.
ATGACCTTGGCGATCAAAAACGCGGCGGGCGCGGACATGACCGAGGCGGTCAGCAGGTGCGGCGCGTATTCTTCGCCGATGAACCCGAGGTAGACCGCGAGGACCGAGCCGGCGATGGTGGCGAACCCGCCGGTCATCATCGCGTTGAGCTCGGACATCGTCAGCCTGTCGAGGTACGGGCGGATCGCGAGCGGCGCCTCGGTCTGCCCGGCGAAGATGTTGGCGGCCATCGCGAGCGCCTCGGCGCCGGACACACCCATCAGCCGGGACATGATGCGCGCGAGCACCCAGATGACCGCCTGCATGATGCCCAGGTGGTAGAGCACCGCGAGCAGCGCGCTGAAGAAGATGATCGCGACCAGGCCCTTGCCGGCGAAGGCGAAGACGAAGCCGGCCGGGCCATCGCCCGTCGCAAGGTCGCCGAAGACCATCGCCCCGCCAGTGTTGGAGAAATCAAGGAGCCTGACGAAGAGCGCACCGAGTGCTTCAAAGACGCGCAGCCCGATGGTCGTGTTGAGGATCAGCGCGCCCAGGCCGATCTGCAGCGCCAGCCCGACGAGCACGATCCGCCAGGGGAAGGCTCGGCGATCGGACGACATCGCCCAGGCGAGGGCGATGAAGCAGGCAAGGCCGAGCAGGGCGCGGGCGATCGTCATGGGCGTGGGTCGGCGCGGGAGAGTCGGAGCAGGCGGTCAGATGATATCGCGCGATCGAGGATAGGATCAGTCATATCAATCGCAATACGGTCATGTTAACCGTCGCCTGCAAGACGACGGAACGCACAAACAACGTGCCGCATCGCCTTGCAGGAGACGGCTAACTCAACTGCTCGCGCTCGTGTAAAACCGCAGCGCGAACAGCCAGAACAACCGCGCCGCGACGAGCAGCACCGCGGCAATCGCCAGCCCGCCCAAGACCCAGGCGGGCTGCGCCCGGCCGAGCAGCGCGTCGGCGGGGACGGTCGTCATGAACGCGACGGGCACGACGAACGTGAAGAACACACGGTATGCCGGCGGGTACGCGCCGACCGGGTAGCGTCCGGCCTCCAAGAGCGCGTGCATCGCGTGGGTCACGTTGCTGAGCTTGGTGAACCAGATCGTCAGCGTCGAGAGCAGGTAGCCCAGCGCGTAGTAGATCAGGATGCCCGCGGCCAGCGGGACAACCAGCCGCGGGTAGTCGGTCAGCGCGGCCGCCGGCTCGAGACGGAACGACGCGACGTAGACGATGAGCGCCATGCCCAGCAGCGTGTTGGGCACGCCCCAGACCGAGACCTTGCGGGCGCTGAGCCAGAACTGCGCATCGACCGGCTTGATCAGCACGAAGTCCAGCGTGCCGTTACGCACAAACTCGTTGATCTGCTGGCGGTTGGGCGCGAGCAGCGTCTGCTGCAAGCCGTCCAGCATCGTGTAGATGCCCACGACGATCAGCGCCTGATCAAACGACCAACCCGCCATAGCATACTCGGTCCTGAGCAGCGCCCACAGCGCAAACAACGCCCCGCCCATCGACGCGAGCGAGGACAGCGTCGCGAGGATGAAATTCGCGCGGTACTCCATCTCCGCGGAGATCGAGGCGGACCAGAACAGGACAAGCGTCTTGAGGTAGCGCTTCACGTCAGGCCCCCATCGCCGAGTAGTGCTTGAGCCCGCGCTGCCAGAGCACCCGGCTGATGACGATAAACACGCCCAGCCAGCAAGCGATCGTCACCAGCCCGCGCACGATCATCGCCGGCGGCAGCGCCTCGGGCGGGGCGGCGATTAGCATCGCCGGGAACCAGAGCATGTAGGGGTACGGCGTCCAGAGCATCGCCTCCTGCAGGCCCGCGGGCAGGGTCTGGATCGGCACGATCAGGCCGGACAGGAATAGGTACGGCAGGTAGTTCAGCCCCTCGAGCGACGACACGCGCTCGATCCAGAACGCCATGGTCGCGAGCGTGTACTGGATAAAGAATCGCAGGAGGAACGCGCAGTACGCGCACGCCAGCGCGAGCAGCACCCGCCACCACTGCGGCAGCCAGGCGCCCGGCTGACCCGCGTTGCCCCACAGCGCCTCGGGGAAGATGAACAGGCTCAGGCCGATGAAGAGGATGCTGAACGGCAGGCGGGTGCCCTGCTCGCCGGCGTGCATCAGGATGTACCGCCAGACCGGGTGGACCGGGTGCAGCAGCATCGACGACAGCCGACCGCTGACGACATCCCATTCGAACTCGTAGATCACCCAGCAGATCGAGAGCTGGCGGACGACGAACACCGCGATGAAGTACCGCGCCGCGTCAACGGAGGTGAAGCCCGAGAACGCCCCGCTCTCACCGGCCTGCACCCAGATGCCCATCATGATCAGCGGCAGCGATGTCGCGAGCGCCCAGAGGAAGATCTCGGCGCGGTACGTCGTCATCAGCGCGTAAAACGCGGCGAAGTAGGCTCTCGTGGTGCGCGGGGTAGGGGTCATAAGCGACTATGAATTTGAAACCACAGATGCACACCGATGCACACGGATACAGTGCCTTTCATCCGTGTGCATCTGTGGTCCCTTGCTCTGCCTTGCCATCCCCCGACGCGAACAGCCTTGCGATCACATCCTCGATCGGCGGGTCGGTCACGGTTAAGTCTTCGACATCCAGCTCCGCCAGCACACGCCCGACCGTTTCGGTGAGCGTCTGACGCTGGACGAGCAGGCGCGCCGACCGGCCGTCATTCACCTCGACCTCGCCGAAGCGCCTAAGCACCGCATCATCCGCGTGCCCGCCCAGGTCGAGCTTGACCTCGCGCAGCGGTGCGAAGCGCTCGATCACGCCGTCCAACGAGCCGTCGTACAGGATCGCGCCCTCGTGGATCACGACGACGCGCTCGCAGAGCGCGGTGATGTCGGCCATGTAGTGGCTGGTCAGCAGGATGCTGGCCTGCTGCTCTTCGTTGTACTGCTTGAGGAACTGACGCACCGCGGTCTGCGCGTTCAGGTCCAGGCCCAACGTCGGCTCATCCAGAAAAAGCACCTTCGGGTGATGCAGGAGCGCCGCGACCAGCTCGCACTTCATCCGCTGACCGAGCGAGAGTTTGCGGACCGGCTGGGTCAGTTCCTCATCCAGCCCGAGCATCTCGGCGAAGACCTTGACCCGCCGCATCGCTTCGTCGTCGGGCACGCCGTACACCGCGGCGTTGACGTGCAGCGAGTCCATCGGCGGCAGGTCCCAGATCATCTGCTGCTTGTTGCCCATCACCAGCGTGATCTGCTTGAGCAGCTCCGGCCGACGCTTGAACGGCTCGTGCCCGAGCACGCTGACCTCGCCCGCGGTCGGGTGGACCAGGCCGGTGAGCATCTTCAGGGTCGTCGTCTTGCCCGCGCCGTTGGGCCCGAGGAAGCCGACGACCTCGCCGGGCGCGATGTCGAGGTCAACCACCTTGACCGCTTCGATCTCGCGGTGCCGGCGTTTGATGAAGTGGCGCAGCGTGCCGAGCAGGCCCGGCTTCTTGTCCGCGACGCGGTAGGTCTTGCTCAGGCCGCGGGTGGTGATGGCGGGCATGGCGAGATTCTAACGCCAGTACCTCACGGTATAGTCTTGGCCATGGATGCGATCGGGTTTTGGAGATTCGGCCTGGCCAACACCGCGGGCGACGGCTGGTGGGACCGCCTCATGGCGCAGGACCCGACCGAGACGCTGCGGACCGTCTGGAACGCGACGCTGTTCACCTCCGGCGACACGCAGATCCGGCTCAACCAGATCATCATCGCGCTCTTGGTCGTCGTCATCGGCCTGTGGCTGGCCAAGCGTGTGACGCGGTTCGTCACCGGCCGGCTGATGAAGGTCGGCAAGGTCAGCGAGGTCGTCGCCGACACGCTGGGCAAGATCGTCTACTACCTCACCGCCGCGGTCGTCATCCTCATCGCGATGCAGGTCGCCGGCATCCCGACGACGATCTTCACCGTGCTCGGGGGCGCTTTAGCAATCGGCGTCGGTTTCGGCGCGCAGAACCTCTTCAACAACCTTATCTCCGGGCTGATCATCCTCACCGAGAAGCCGATCCGTCGGCGGGACATCGTCGAGATCGACGGGATGCAGGGCAAGGTCGCGGAGATCGGCAACCGCCGGACGCGTATCCGCCGGACGGACGGCATCGACGTGCTGGTGCCCAACGCGACGTTCCTCGAGACGAACGTGATCAACTGGACGCTGCACGACGCGAAGATCCGCGCCGAGGTCGCGGTCGGCGTCGCGTACGGCTCGCCGGTCCCGAAGGTGCGCGAGCTGATGCTGCGGGCCGCGGAAGAGCACGACAAGGTTGAGATCGAACCCCCGCCGGAGGTCTTGTTCACCGAGTTCGGCGACAACACGCTGAACTTCCTGATGTACGTCTGGGCCCACGTCCAGGCCCCGCTGGACCGGCAGATCATCGAGAGCGACCTGCGGTTCAGGATCGACGAGCTCTTTAACGAAACAGGGATCGTGATCGCCTTCCCGCAGCGGGACGTGCACCTGGACACGATGCGGCCGCTGGAGGTGAAGGTGGTGGATCCGCCGGCTGGACAGAAATAATGGATCGGCTTGCAGGATTTGCACGGCCCGACGCGTTGTCCCGGCCTAGGCTTATCCTGTTGTGTAGACCCTCGAAGCCCGAACCCAAGGAGACCCGCTATGACCAGGCTGCTGACCTCGCTCACCGCATTGATCGTCCTCGCCGCCGCCGCCGGCTTCTTCCTCATCGGCCAGAAGGACGCCCACGCCGCCGACGCCGCGGCGATCGGCGCCGCGGCGCCCGGCTTCACCGCGACCAATGTTAAGACCGGCGAAGATGTGAGCCTCGACGACTTCGAAGACCAGGTCGTCGTCCTGCTGTTCCACTCGACGTCGTGCCCGTGGTACAAGATGACCGAGAACAAGGGGTACGACCGCGTCTTCGTCGAGATGGTCAATAACTACGCCGATCAGGACGTCGTCTTCATCGGCATCAACTCGAACAAGAACGAGTCGGCCGACAAGGTCAAGGCCTACGTCGAGAAGCACGAGATCAACTACGTCGTCGTGAAGGACCCGAACAACGTGATCGCCGACGCGTACGGGGCGAAGGTGACGCCGCACGTCATGGTGATCGACCAAGAGAAGAAGCTGCGGTACCGCGGCGGCGTCGAGAAGCGACCGAGCAACCCCGGCGCCTGCGGCGACAGCGACGAGCAGTACCTGGGCCCGGTCATTGATGCACTGCTCGACGGCAGCGATCTGCCGGTGGACAGCGAGACCCAGGCCGTCGGCTGCGGGATCAAGCGGGTGTAAGCCCTATCGACTTGGTGCCTGACAACAACAGCCCCCGCCGAGAGGCGGGGGTTTTGTTTTTGAGCGTACGCAAGGAGACAGCCCCTCTAACAAGAGGGGCTGTCCCCGTCTCTCGTTCATTACGCACTTAAGAGAATTGCTCTGGGTCAGCCTCTTGTGTGCGCAGACGCACCCGCCTTGATGCGCCCAGCGACAACGCGCATTAATAACCACGCGATCGGGGCCGCGGCGAGCAGCATCAGCAGCGGCTCGATCGGGTAGCGGTATCGGTAGTACAGCGGGGCCGTGATCAGGAACGGCAGCGTGTATGCGACGACCGCCACGGGCAGTATCCAACCGTTTGGCCGACGCAGCACCAAGACCAGGCCCACCAGGCCGAACAGCGCCACCGGCAGCAGCCGGCCGGGCCGGGCGAACATGAGCACGAACTTGCTCGCCGCAAGCTTGGCGAACTCGCCGGGGTTTTCAGCGACGAACCGCTTGAAGTGGCCCAGGAACACCCGGTCGCGCTCATACTCGTCCATCATCTCCCAGCCGTCGGGCGGGTGGTCGGCGGCGGAGAAGATCGACCGGTGCATCATGTCCGAGCCGTGCGGGTGGGACGTCAGCTTCCGCACCGCGTCGAACGGGCCCTTGCTCGTAAACGTCAGCGGCCGGTCGTCCTCCGCCGGGTACTTCAGCTCCGGGCGGTAGGTCCGGGCCAGCAGCGGGTTGCTGTAGTAGGCGAAGTTGCCCAGGCCGTTCTGGATCGGGATGAACGCGCCGAACTGGTGGTAGTTGCGCGCGGTCCAGGGGGCGATGGTCGCCGCGGAGACGACCACGACCAGCGCGAGGTGCCCGATCGGCTTGATCGACCGGTCCGCCCAGGCGCGCGCAAGCAGTGCCGCGGCGATGACAAAGCAGAACAGCAGCAGCGGCGCGAGGTTGAGCGCCGAGAAGCCCAGCAGCAGCCCGAGCAAGGCGCACCGCCGCAGGCTCGGCCGGGCAAGCACCCACATCAGCACGAGCAACAGCAGCATGAGCAAGACCGCGCCGGTGGTCGAGGTCTGCACCGACCCCAACGCCGAGCGCGCGACGAAAGGTGACGACGCCAGCAGCGTGGCCGCGACCATGCCCGTGACCTGGTTGAACAGCCTGGTGCCGAGCACGACGAGCAGGACGCACGCCGCGGCCCAGAGCAGGCTCTGCCAGACCGTGATCGCGATGTCCCCGCCGCGCTCGCCCAGCAGGCGGTACCACAGCGCCATCCAGCCGGTCGAGATCGGCTCCTTCCACGCGGTCGCGCCGTAGTCCGGCAGGCCCGGTCGGTGCTTCTGGTCCTGGTACAGCCACCGGTCGGGCCCGGGGAAGCTGAACCCCCCGCCCTGGGCGAGGCTCATCGCGATGTCTTTGTATTCATCCCCCGCGGGGTTGCCCCACTCCCCCTGTGCGACGTAATAGGCGTGGTGGCCGAGCAGCATCGCTGCGATCAGCGCCCACCAGCCCATGATGACCCGGCGCGGAAGCCTTGGCTCGGTTCGCATCACACACATTAGACCCCAGAAACTCAACCCGGGCCAATACGTTTACGCGATTCTCACCGGGAACTGCCGTAGCGATGCCGCGGCTACCCGCTCATCGCGACGTAGAGCGCCGAGGGCTGGACGTCCGGGATCAGCAGCTTGTTGACGTTTTTCACCGGGTCGCCCTCGATCAGGAACTCGTGCAGCGCGGACGCGGCGCGGTAGCCCGAGCGGACGGCGCCCTCGCGCGTCGTCGGCCAGCCGGTCGAGGCCCAGTCGCCGGCGACGAAGAGGTTGGCGATCTCGCCGGACGGGTACGGGCGGTAGCGTTTCCCGCCGGGCCGGGGCGAACTGGCGGCACGCTTCTCGCGGACGACGTGCGCGGTGTTGACCGTGACCTCGTCCGTGATGCCCGGCATCGCTTTGCGCATGTCGGCGACGGCGCGCTCGACGATCTCGCCATCACCCAGGTGCGCGTAGTCCTCGGCGTGCCCGATGACCGCGTGGACGTGGTGCAGGCCGTCGTACGCGCCGCCCTGCTCGACGCCCTTGGCGAACGCCCAGCGGACGCAGCCGTCGGTGAAGATCAGGTGCGTCCGCCGCATCACGTCGTGGCCGGCGGGAGCGTTGAAGTACAAGTGTATGCCGAGCACCGGCACGTCCTCGATCTCGTTGAGGTGCCCCAGGCGCGCGTCGTCTTGCTTCATCGCGTCGCCGGCGAGCTCTTCCAGCCGCAGGTGCGGCAGCGCGGTGACGTAGGCATCGGCGCGGAGCGTCCGCCCGTCCGCCAGGTGCACGCCGGTGACACGCTTGTTGTCGCTGTCGTACTCGAAGCGGTCCGCGGCGACGCCGTGCAGCACCTCCCCGCCGCCCTGCTTCACCACTTCCTCGGCGCGCTCATAGAACGCGGCGCGGCTCATCTTGGAGAAGCCGAGCTGGTAGCTGGTGTTACTGAGCAGGAACCCTTCCTGCAGGATGCGCACGCCGTAGGACGCGCTGATCTGCTGGGGCAGCTGGTTGCACGCCCCGGCGATGATCGCGGACCAGAACGCCTCGATCACGTGCTCGGGCTGGTGGACACTGACCAGCCATTCGCGGAAGTTTTCGCCGCTGAGCTGTTCGCGTGCCGCCCGGCCGACCTGCAGCGCCGCGAGGAAGCCGGAGAAGATCGAGAATTTCTCGCGCCAGTCGAAGCGTTTCATCGCCATGAGCCCGCGCGTCAGGTGGAACGGCGCGGGCAGGTCGTCGCCGGTCAACTCGTCGATGAGCCCGTCGCTGCCGGTGAAGTACAGCGTCTTGTGCCAGTCGATGTCGCGGATGACCCCGAGCCGGCGGTACAGGTCGGCCTGGTTGGTGCACATGCGCATGAGCGTGTGCTGGCTGGCGTCGGTCGCCTCGCCGGAGGTCGATTGGCCAACGTGGACCTTGCTCTCGACGACGGTGACGCGGTAGCCCAGGTCGGTGAGCCGGACGGCGGCGGCGACCCCGGCGTGGCCGTCGCCGACGATGATCGCGTGCTTACCGGCTGCGGGGTGGTCGTAGTGCATCAGGGTATTGAAACCGAGGCGGGCGGGATGTGCAACGCGTGAGATCGGGGCGGGCCGGCGTCAAGCGCAGCACCGCCGTGACAGGGTAGTGGTCCGACGGGTAGCGCCCCTCGCGCGGGGCCTGATCGATCGCGGCACCAAGCACCTCGATATCACGCGTCGCAAAGACGTAGTCGATCTTCGCGCCGTCCCGCCGGCCGGTGTAGCCGAAGTTGCCTGTGCCGACATCAGTGGCGTCGGGATGAATAACGCGGAAGGTATCTTGAAGCACGATAGTCGGAATAGGATAAGCTCCCGAATCGGGCAACCCATATGGAACGCCCGTCAGATACCCCACAGCGGGATTGCCTTCGCCCGCATTGAAGTCGCCGGTCAGGACCACCGGGTCCTTGTGCTCGCGCTCGGCGATCCGCTGGATAATCAACTCGGCGGACTTGAGCCGCGCGTCCTGCGACTCGTGATCGAAGTGCGTGTTGAACATATAGAACGATTCGTTTGTACGCAGATCGGTCAGGTGCGCCCAGGTGCAGATGCGGTTAAGCGTGTTGCCCCAATGCCTGGAGGGCATCCAGGGCGAGTCGGAGAGCCAGAACGTGCCGGACGCGTTGACGTCGAAGCGGTCCGTGCGGTAGAGGATCGCGGAGTACTCACCATCCCTGCCGCCGTCACGGCCCTCGCCGATCTCGCTGTACTGCGGCAGGCTTCTCGCGAGGTAGTCGAGCTGGAAGCGGTAGGCCTCCTGGAGCCCGACCAGGTCGGCGTCGTAGTCGTCGATGACGCGTGCGACCAGCGCTTTGCGGTGATTCCAGTGGTTGTCGCCGTCGTTGGCGGTGCCGTAGCGGATGTTAAAGCTCATCACGCGCAGATCAACCGAACCCGCGGCCGGCGGCGCAGTGCGACAGCCCGCGACCAATACCCCGAACACCAGGAAAAGTGCGATCCAGATGTGTTTCAGTCTCATCATTGAATCAACGGCTCAAGCCTGTCCCGCTCATTCCTCATCCACCGCGTCTTCAAGTTTGACCGTGTACGCCACCCGGCGGACCGAGATCTTGACTTTGTACCGGTTCTTGGGCAGCTTGAACGTCGTCGCCTTGTCTGTGTTGTCACGCAGGATGACGCGCATCTCCTGGATCTCGGCCCAGCCACCCTTTGGCGAGGGCTCGTAGAAGTAGACGCGGAGGTGCCCGGCGCGTTCGAGATCGGCCTTGACCGTCAGCTTGAATTCCTGCAAATCTTCTTTGACTTCAAACCGGTGCTCGCTCTTGTCCTCGCGGTCGGCCTTGCCTTCTTTGTCGATGTAGACCTTGGCGAGCGCCGCGGGGCCGGCAAACAGGCACAGCGCGAGGGCTGCAGCACAAACGAGTCGCGGGCTGAACATGCTTCCACCTCGGGTCAGCGGGTTTGAGACCGGGAAAAGAACGGCACCAGCATAACACGCACGATGCCGATCACATCCAGCCCGCCATATTGAACACCGATCGATTCATCCCGCCCGCGCATCGGTGCCGATATCTACGGCGGACGCTGGTGTCCGGAGGTTTTATTTGTATGCGCATCGGCCTGGACGCACGCACGCTGTTCAGCCCCCAACGCCGGGGCATCGGCAAGAGCCTGCTGAAGCTGTACCAGCGCCTGGCCGCGGTGCACCCGGGCTGGGAAGTAATCGCCTACCACCGCAGCCCGGCGGATGCGCCCGGCGACCTGCCCGCCAGCTTCATCCCCAGGCACATCGAGATCCCCGGCGACCGGTACGACGCGTGGACACAACTCCGGCTGCCGGCGGCGGCGAAGCTCGATCGTGTTGATGTGCTGCACTGCCCGGCGAACGTCTGCCCGAGGTGGATGCCGGTGCCGACGGTCGTGACGCTGCACGACCTGATCCCGCTGGACATGCCCGAGGGCCGGCCGAGCGCCGAGCTCGCGCGCTTCGAGCAGGCGGTGGCGTCGGCCTGCGCGAACGCGACCGCGGTCGTCACGCCCAGCAAGTACACCCGCAGGCGGCTGGTCAACGACTACGGCCTGAACGCCAAGCGCGGCGTCGTCGTGCCCTGGGGCCTGACCGTCGAGAACCAGGGCGGGCTGGATATCGGCTCGATCGACGAGGTGCTGCAGCGGTACGGCATCGACAGCGGCTACGTGCTGCACTTCGGCGCCGCCGAGCCGCGCAAGAACACGCGCGGGGTGATCGAGGCCTGGGCGATGGTCCGGCGGAGCGTGCGCGAGAAGTGGAAGCTCGTCATCGTCGGGCTCGATGACAATACCAAGCAAGAACTCGAACGGCTCTGCGGCGTGCTGGGCACACGCGGGCAGATCGTCCTGCAGGGCTACGCGGCGGAGGACGACCTGCCGGTGCTGCTCAGCGGCGCATCGGCGCTGCTCTACCCGAGCCTCTCCGAGGGCTTCGGCCTGCCGGTGCTCGAGGCGTTCGCGGCGGCGACGGCGGTGCTCACGTCCGACACCACGAGCCTGCCCGAGGTCGCGGGCGACGCCGCCGAGCTGGTCCCGCCGGGCAGCGCGACGGCGCTGGCCACCGCGATCACACGATTAATGAAGGACCCGATGCGGCGCAGCGATCTGGTCACACGCGGCACCAAGCGGCTGACCCAGTTCCGCTGGGCGGACGCGGGCGATAAGTTCGCCGCCGTGCTGGACGCGGTCGCACGGTCCGGCCGACGGACACGACGCACCGACGAGCCGCGCCCCGCCGCGGCGTGAGTATTGACTGGATGGGAGGGCGAGGCTCCTGCCGAGCGGGCGCCACAGAAAAACTCGCGACCCGGCGGGAGCCTCGCCCTCCCGAAAACCTGCCAAGCACAACGCTCTGTATGGAGCAACACGATGCAGCTCAACCCCAAACCCCAACTCGACGTGCTCGTGATCAGCGAGCTGCCGCTCTGGCCCTTGGACCGCGGCTTCCGCGTGCACGGGGTCAACATGGTCAAGGCCCTGCACCGGGCGGGCCTGCGCGTCGGCGTCAGCACGCTGCGCCCGGCCGGCGAAACGATGCCCGGGTGGCTGACCGAGCGCACGCTCGACTGGCCGACCGCGAACGCGACGGATATCAAGCGCTTCGGCCTGGGCTGGTCCGGCTCGCTCTTCGGCCTGCGCTGCAAGGTCGCCGAACACCAGGCGCTCAGCGGGCGTGAGCTCGCGGGGTTGCTGACGCTGGTTGATCGGGTGCGCCCCGCCGCCGTGATCGCGGTGGGTCAGCACGGCCCGATGCTGTTGCGGGGTTTGAGCTGGGCCTACCCGAACCTCCCGCGTGTCTGGTACGCGGCGGACGAGCCGGTGCGTTTCCAGATGTCGATGCTCCGGCGTGAGGGCATCAAGTCGATACGCAGGCGGGCGCGCCTCGCCATCGTGTTCGGTTTGATGCAGCTGCTGTTCAACCGCGGCAACCCGGCGCACCGCTTGTCCGCAGCCGTCGGCGTCAGCCCCGGCGACGCCAAGCGCCTCGCGCGCCTCGGCGGGTGCAAGGCTGTGACCATCCGCAACGGCGTGGATACCGGCTATTACGCGCCCGATCCCGCGGTCATGCGCCTGCCGCGCACCTGCGCGTTCTGGGGCGACCTTTCGTTCGAGCCGAACGTCGATGCGATCCGCTGGTTCACGCACAAGGTCTGGAAAGAGCTCGCCTACCGCCGGCCGGACGCGAAGCTGACGATCATGGGCCGGCGCCCCGCCGACGCGGTGCTCTCGCTTGTTGATATCCCCGGCGTTGAAGTCCTGCCGGACGTGCCGGACCTGCGCCCACACCTGCGCAGCGCCGGCGCCGCCATCCTGCCGATGCGCTGCGGGCACGGGATCAAGAACAAGCTGCTCGAGGCGGCGGCGATGGGGATGCCGATCCTCGCCTCGCCGCGTGCGGTCAAGGGGCTTGAGTTCAACGAGGGCCGGCCGCCGATGATCGTCTGCAAGCGCGCCGAAGACTGGACCGACGGCCTGGAGGGCGTCTGGAACAACCCCGCCCAGGCGAGCACGACCGGCGAACTCGCCCGGCAGTGGGTCCTGGAACGCCACACCTGGCCGCTTGCGGCGACACAGATGCGGGCGCTCTTGCAAATCCTCGCGCCCAAAGAGCCGATCTACTACGCAGACCACGACGCCGCCGGGCCGATCACCCGCCGGCGCACCAAACGCGACGCGGCGTAACCATGGCCTTCACCACGATGCATTTCGCCCTCGGCATGGCCGGCACCGGCGCGGCGGCATCGCTCGGCGCGCTGCTGCTGCGCCGCGGCTGGCGCTGGGTCCCGCTGGCGATGACGGCCGGCGGCACCTGGGCCTGCGTGCCCGACTTCCCGCGCATCTTCAAGGAAGACTTCCCCAACGCGCCCTTCGCGCAAGCGCTCTCCGCCAAACCGCTGCAGCAATGGCTCAGCACGCACGGCGACTGGTTCTTCTTCCACCGCGCCCTCGACGCCCAGCCCAGGGAGTACGCGCTGCACGGGCTGCTGATTGTGCTGATGTTGTATACGATTTCTGTCTTTCTACTCGCGGCCACGCATCGGAGACCGGCGGCACCCACAGAGCCCGCCGATCCGGCACAGGCCACCAGGGCGGATGGGCAGGACAAGCCCTTGAACCGGGCCGCGTGACACCATTCTCACCGTCGCCTAACAATTAGCGCGGCTGATATCGCTAATATGCCACACCCAATCCGGGTCGCACTTCAGTTCTGGGGCGATCTATCCGATCATAGGCTTGATCGATTGCACGCCGCACCCTTCTGTTACCGTCGGCGGGCATGCCCGCGTGGGCCGGGGAATAACAGGCCGAGAGCATGAAGAAGGGGCCGGCGATCCGCCCGCGCCCCGCGCGGTGGCGGGACGGGTCGGGAGAGAGCGAGTCAGCCATGGACGAAAGCAAAGGCGAGACCTGGCGGTTCACCGCGCGGCCCGGCACGGCCGACCGCGTGTACCTGGTCGTTGACAGCGCGACCGCGCCCAGCCGGTGGATCGAGATGCAGCCGGACGCCAAGCAGGCAGGCCTGTGGACCGCGGTCGCGGAAGTCGCGCCCGGCCGGACACGCCTGCGCTACTTCACCGCCGAGGACGGCGCGTACCTGAACTGCGGCACCGCGGGCCTGTACGCCGAGCGCGTGTCCGAGCGTTGCCCGGCCGTTCAGATCGAAGACCTCGGCATCGCCGCGGTGGGGTAAGAAACATCATTAGTTTGATTGTGCCCGTAGCACCGGGCGGGAGCCCGGAGCATGGATCAACGAGCTTGGGCAATACGCCATAACGCCTTGTTGCCGCATGCTCCGGGCTCCCGCCCGGTGCTACGGACCTTAAACCCCCGGCAGCCCCATGCCCCCCGCTGCTTCGCCGAGGGTTTCTTTTAAGAGTTCCTGCACCTTGAAGACCGCGGCGTTCATCGCCGAGGCGATGAGCTCTTCGACCATCGCGCGGTCGGCGTCGGTGCCCACGCCCGCGAGGACCGAGACCATCGCCGGGTCCACCGTGACGGTGACGACCTCGAACCGGCCGTTCATCGTGACGCGCACCGCGCCCGCGCCGCTGTCGGCCTCGACGGTCTTCTCGCCCAGCTCGGCCTGGAACTGCTCCATCTTCTCGCGGATCTCGCCGAGGTTGCCCATCAGGCCAGCGAGGTTTTTCATGTTTTTGAGTTGGTCGAACATGGCGGCAACATCTTAACCTGCTTGAACGTGAAGTAGCACCCGGCGGGGGCCCGGGGCATGGATCAACGGGCCTGGGTAAAACGCCATAGCGCTTTGTTACCGCATGCTCCGGGCTCCCGCCGGGTGCTATGGTAAACCACTCAATAAGCCTAAGCTTGCCTTACTCATCCTCCCCCGGCGCGCCGAGCAGCCCGCCGAGCGGGACCGGGCGGATCTTGATGTCGCCAAACGCCCCGCTGACGCGGTAGGCCAACAGGCTGTCGGTCAACGCACTCAGCGGCTTGCCGATCAGGCCGATGGACTGCTGGACCTTCTCGAGCGGGCCGGCGTTGATGTTCATCGCGACCCGGCCGTCAAAGAACGTCTTGCCCTTGCCGCGCATGGCGAACCACGTGCCCTCGACATGGGCCTGGCTCAGGTAGGCGTGGTCGCCGCGCAGCTCGAAGACGAAGTCCGCTTTGTCCCGCCCGGCCCCGCCGCCCTCCGCGGACCCTCGGCTCAGGTCGCCCTGCCGGGCCATGAAGTCGATCAGGTTGGAGACCACCGGCAGCCGGGCGATGCGCCCGTCGCGTATCTGCACCTCGCCGTCGCCGGCCATGCGGTTCAGCACGTCCGCGAGGTCGGAGGCCGCGTTGAGTTGCAGGCCGACCCCGCCGGCGACCGCAACAGGCTCGCCGTCCTGGGTGTCGATGAGTTCCTCAAGCTTCAGGCCGTTGCCGCTGAGGTTGAGCGTCGCGGGCAAGCCGCCTCCGAGCGCGAACCCGCCGTCGCCCGAGAGCTCGCCGCCGAGCAGCCTGCCGTTGAGGCGTTGCAGATCGATCCGGCGTTCGGCCATGCCGGCCTGGATCGTGAGCTGTTCGATCGGCAGCCTGTACCCGCCGACGCTGCCGTGCGCATCAGTCAGCTCCAGGGAGAGGCTGGCCTGTGAGTCCGCAACGTTGTTGAGGTTCAACTCGCCCTTACCGGCCAGGCCGAGCGTGCCGACCAGCTCGTGCTGCTTGATAAAAGCCTGCACCTGCGGCGGCAGGTAGCGGTCGTGGTCGCGCGACATGTCCAGCCCGGCCTTGAGATCACGGACCGTCAGCGTCATGGCGTCCAGATCGAACAGGCCCTGGATCTGTGCGTCCAGCACGCTCTCGCGTTCAAGCTGAAGATCGAGCGCGTATTGTCCGCCATCGCCCGGGTCGATATTGATCGTCGTGTTGATCGCGTCGAAGCGCATGGCCTCGGTCCCCGGCTGCCGCGCGTCGTACTCGATCGCGCCGTTGTTGATCACGATCTTTGTGATCTGCAGCACCTCGCTGATCGGCGGCGAATCGGTCGGCGTCTTGTCCACGACAAAATCGGAGAAGCCGACCAGCCCGCCGGACTCGCTGTCGATCAGCCGGACGCTGGCGCCGTCGAGTTCGATCACCGCGAGCTTGAGCGGCTCGCCCTCGCGCGGCAGCTCGGCGAGGTCGATCCGCACGCGCTCGGCGTCGATGATGTCCAGGCGTTCGCCGGCGT
>JANQKT010000081.1 GCA_028280965.1 Phycisphaeraceae bacterium | reverse complement strand
GTTGCCCGTCGGCACACCGGGGCCGGAGAAGGCGGCGAAGAACAACGCGAAGTCCGCGTCATCGACGTCGCCGTCCAGGTCCAGGTCGGCGGGGTCGAGCGACGGTGTCTGTTCATGCAGCGATTCGAACGTCGTCGCGAGGCGGATCTCGTCGAAGAAGGCGAAGCCCGACTGCCCGGGCGACTCGAACTTGCTCTGGGTGAATGGCGCGAGCGAGTCGGTCACGTTGGTGTCGTCGAACACGAGGTCCGCCGGGTCGAACACGCTGTCGGGATCGACCCAGACCGAGACGGTGTCATTGCCGGCCTGGTCGACCTCGAGCTTGACCATCACCAGCTGGTTGTCGCTGGACGGCACGTCGGTGGCGAGGGTGCGGTTGACCCCCCCCATACGCAGGACCAGGTCGGGGATGAAGTCGCCGGCGGTGTCGTCGTAGCCGACCTGCAGGCCGCTGCCGCCCGCGTCGGTGAAGCCGCCGACGATGTAGGTGTGGCCCGAGATATCCGCCCAGCCCAGGCGGTTGACCATGATGCTGAAGTACCACTCGCTCGAGTCGCCGGTGGGGTTGAGCTGCCGGGTGACGTTGCGGTCGAAGGGCGCGGAGGGCCCGACGCCGAGCCAGCGCATCCGGCCGGGCGCTTCGTAGCTGACCGCGGGCGAGTCTTCGCCGGGGTCGTCGGCCTGGTAGTTGCTGGTTGAGCCGGTGTATGGCACGCCGAAGCCGTCAACGTTTTGCGTGCCGACCCAGCCGAGCGCGGCGGCGCCCATGGTGCGGATGTCGGTCTGCGGGGTGTACTGCCCCGCGGCGCGGTCGTCGCCGGTGAGGAACGGGTCGTACGCGATCAGCGTGGCGTGGGCGGCGGTGGTGCCCGCGGCGAGTGCGAGGGCCGCGGTGGTCTGGATCAGTTTCGTTGAGCGTTGCATTCTCTGAACTCCGGGGTTTGGGTAAACGCCGCCAACGGCTCTCGCCGAAGACGACGAAGGAGGGTGCACGAATCAGCCGCGGCGTCGGCGGGCGACGAGCAGTCCGCCTAGACCGAGCAGCGCCAGCGAGGTCGGCTCGGGCACGCCGGTCGCGCCCTCGAAACTGGTCGCCAAACGGATCTCATCGAAGTACACGACGCCGGACTGGCCCGGCGACTCGTACTTGGACTGGGTGAACGGGGTCGTCGAACTGGTGATATCCAGGCTCGAGTCCACGATGTCCGGCGCGTCGAGCACGCTGGTCGGATCGACCCAGATCGAGAGCGTCTCGTTGCCGGCGACATCGACATCCATCTTGATGATCACGAGCTGGTTGTCGTTGGACGCGACATCCGAAGCGAGGACGATGTTCGAGCCGTTGGTGCGGAGCACGAGGTCGGGGATGTTGTTGCCGGCGGTGTCGTCGTAGCCGACCTGCAGGCCGTTGCCGCCCGCGTCGGTGAAGCCGCCGACGGCGTAGGTGTTGGTCGCGGAGTCGGCCCAGCCCAGGCGGTTGACCTGGATGCTCATCCACCACTCGGTCGAGGCGGGAGTGGGGTTGAGCTGGCGGGTGAGGTTACGGTCGAACGGGAAGTTGCCGACACCCAGCCACTGCATGCGGCCGCCCTGCTCGTAGCTGACGGCGGCGGAGTCTTCGCCGACGGCGTTGGCGACGAAGTTGCCGGTCGAGCCGGCGTGCGCGACGCCGAAGCCGTCGGGCGGGCCGCCCTGCCAGCCGAGCGCCGCGGCGCCCATCGTCCGCATGTCGTTGCCGGCGGTGTACTCGCCGGCCCCGCGGTCGTTGCCCGAGAGGCATGGGTCGGAGGCGGGCAGCGTCCCCTCCGCGGACGTGCCGACGGCCAGCGCCGCGACCAACGCCGCTGAAGAGCGTTTCAGGGTCGTTGTCAGGTGGGTCATCTTTTTCTCCTAAACGGGGGTGTTGAGGTGGAGTCCGTTTTGGTCTCGGGGTTCCTTCCGAAACCGACGCAGCTTGGGCGCTGCCACAATAAGTTCTATAATAATTGCTCGGATTCTCATGCGTCAACCCCCCCTTTTGTGGGATTCCTGATTCGCTGACCTTGATGGCATGCGTAAAAAACCCTCTTTCATTATATTACAGGGCGATATAATAAGATTTCGGGTGATGACAGGCCCACAGAAGGGCGGGTTGGATCGCGTTTCCAGCCGATTCAATTATATAACTAATCCCACGGCCAGAACCGTGGCATGCCCCATTGATCAAGCCGGTCGGCAAGCCCCTTGAAGGCCTGCCCTTCGGTGTACGCGGCCGTTGGATTCTTTTCGCGGAGGCTCGCCGCGGCCAACTCGCCCGCCGCTTCGCCGACCGCCCACTCCACCGGGTGCAGGCGGGTGCAGCCGTTGGCGATGTGCGACACGCCCAGTGCCTTGCCCGCGGCGACGACGTTGGCGACCCGCCTGGGCAGCAGGGCCCGCAGCGGGATCTGGTAGGGGCAGGACTCGACGTACATGCCCGAGAACCCGCCGGTCGTGGGGTGCAGGTCCAGGTGATACGAGCCGATCGCGACGCTGTCGGCGAACGCCTCGCCGGGCAGCAGGCCTTTTTCATCCACCGCCGACACGCCCGCCGCGCGGCGCTGCCCGGCGCCGACGTGCGCTTCGGTCAGCATGGCCCGCGCGTCAAGCCGCCTCGGCTCGCGGATGTAGGGCGACAGCGCGAAGCCGTCGTCGGTACCCAGCTCATCCCCGCGCAGCCGCAGGCCCGGCCAGCCCGCGCCGCCGTTGGGCCGGGGCGCTTCGGTCTGCAGCCAGTAGAGCAGGCAGCGGCTCTGCTCGCGCGCCCCGGCGAGCGCGGCTTTGGTCTCGTCCGGCCCGACACCCATCAGCGGCTTGAGGAAGTAGTCCATCTGCACCCAGTTGATCAGCGAGACCTCGGGGTGTTCCGCACGGTGCGCCTGGGCGTAGATGCCCGGGTCAACGATACGCCGGTAACGCCAGAGCTCCCACTCCTTGCCGGGGTCTTCTGGCGGGGGGATCATCCGAAGCGTCCGTGTCTGTCCGTCGTGCCCCGGGATCTGCCATGAAAACAAGGGCCCGGGCCACGCCGGTTCGAGTTCGGGCACAAAGGCTCGCCAGGTGTTGTAGGCATCCGGCCGATCGATCGTGTGGTCTTCTCCTGCGCGGTGCTCGAGCGCGAAGCACCAACAGAATGACTGCTGATCAGCGGGGTTGGGGTCGCGCTGGCGCGCGTGCATCTCGCCGAAGCGCTCGCTGCCATCAGCGCCGACGAAGTGCTCAATGCCGGCCAGCGGGTAGAGGTCGCCGAGGTCGGTCGCGTCCAGGATGACATCGGCCTCGACGGTGAGCCGGTCGCCGGTGCGCGTGTCTTCGAAGGTGACCGAGCGCACTTGCTCACGCTCGGTATCCGCGGCGATGGGCTTGAGGTGAAAGCGCAGCTCGACATGCTTGTCTCTGATGTGCGGGGCGAGCATGCCCTGCAGCACCGCGTGGCCGACGACAGGTTCGAAGCACAGCCGGCTGACCCAGCCGCCGCCGGGGTTGAGGTGGTCACTCCGCCGGGTGTCTTCGCTGGCGTGGGGGTGTTCGCGGTAGTGCCGTCGGACGCGTTCGCGGAAGCCGAGGTAGCTGCGCGTCGCCGACTGCACGCCGTCGGCGCCCTCGATCCACTTATTCTCGTCAGGCGGGACGCCCTGGGCGGTGAGCTGGCCGCCGATCATGCCGGTGGCCTCGGCGACGAGGCAGCGCACGCCGTTTCGGCCAAGCGCCAGCGCCGCCGCGACCCCGCCGGTCGTGCCGCCGACGATCAGCGCCGGGATGTGTGCGGTGCGGTCCATAGCGGGGTTTAAGATAGCATAGGTGTCGCTCAATTTATATAACAATCGCCGCCATGCCCGACGAACCGGCCGCCAACCCGCCCCCGCCCGCCCGCTCGCTGGGCCTCGATGCGCTGCGCGGGCTGGCGATCCTGCTGATGTGCCTGTCCGGGGTCGTGCCCAACTGGCTGCCCAACGCGATGTACCACGGCTACTACCCGCGCTACCTGCCCGATGACGCCGGCGGTTGGCGACGTGTGGACAACCCGTGGCTGTTCCGCGGCGACTGGCCCGGCTTCACCTGGGTGGACTGGGTCTTCCCGATGTTCCTCTTCGCGATGGGCGCGGCGATCCCGCTGGCGATGGCCAACCGCCGGCAGCGTGGCGTGGCGGTCTGGCGGCTCGTGCTCGGCGTCGCCTGGCGCTGGCTCGTGCTCATCGGCTTCGCGGTCTACGTCCGGCAGATCGATCCCTATGTAATCAACGACTCGCCGACGACCGCGACGTGGCTGCTGGCCGTCGCCGGCTTCGCGCTGCTGTTCCCCGTCTTCATGCGCCTGCCGCGCAGGCTGACCACGCGCTGGGTGGTGGCCATCCGCCTCGTGGGCGTCGCGGGTTGTGTCGGCATGGTCGCGCTGTATAAGCGCGGGCCGGACCATTCGTTCGCCTGGTCGCAGCACGACATCATCATCCTGCTGCTCGCGCATGCCGCCCTGTTCGCCGGCCTGCTGTGGCTGGTGCTGCCGCGCTGGCCGTTGCTGCGCACGCTGGTGTTGCTGCCGGTGTTTTTTGTCGCCCACCACCAGGCGATGAAGCCGGAAGGGCGGCTGCTCAGCGACCGGCTGGATGGCGTGAATGCCATACTAAATCAGCCAAAACAGTGGCTCGACCTGTCGCGGTTCAGCCAGCACTTCAACGGCCGGGTCGACCCGGGCTGGCTCAACCTGTCGCCGCTTTGGGACTTCACCTGGCTCAAGTTCATGTGGATCGTCGTGCCGGGCCTGGCGATCGGTGATGTGCTCGTGCGCGCCTTGAATCCAAAGGAAGGCGACGACCCGCCGCTGGATCAACTGCGGTGGGGTGGATTGCGCCTGGTGTTGATTTCGGCGCTTTTAGTGTCGGCGATTGTGCTGGTGTTCGCCGGCGCGAAGGATCATGGGCAGGTGTTACTGACACTGCTTGGTTTCGAGGTTGTCACGCCGTACGTCGCGCTGATGATCGGCGGGCCCGCGCTGATCCTCGCGGGGCTTGCGCTCTTGAAGCCGCAAGCACTCGAGGACCGCCTGCTGGTGACGCTCTACGCCTGGGGCACGGCGATGCTCGTCGCCGGCCTGATGCTCAACCTTGCGCCGCAGGCCAATCTCAGCCCGGCCGGCCAACCGCTGCAAATCACGATCGACCACGACGCCGTCTTCGAGGGGGGGATCAGGAAGGGCCCGCCCGCGACGCTGGCGTACTACCTCACGACCAGCGGCCTGTCGGTGCTCGCGCTCGCGGTGTTCACGGTCCTCGTTGATCGCTGGCGGTGGGGGCGGAAAGTCTTTGCGCTGTTGGTGCTCAACGGGCAGAACCCGATGCTCGCCTACGCCGGCATCCGCAGCCTGCTGCTGCCGCTGGTGAAGCTGCCGCTGCTCGCGCCGCTCGGGCTCGCGGGCGTGAAGACCCTTGATGACTACGGCTTCCTGCACCTGCCGAAGCAGATCGCGGACTGGCGTCAGCAGGCGGGCCTGGCGGAGGAGCCGTGGGTCAAGTTCATCTGGTCGGTGGTGAAGACGCTTGCGCTCGGGATCGTCGTGATGATCGCGACGCGTTGCAGACTCGTTTGGCGGTCGTGAGTTTGATCGCGTGATAAGTGACGGGGACAGCCCCTCTTCTTAGAGCGGCTGCCTCCTTGCCCTTGCTCGACCATTAACGCCGATCGATCAGCAACTCAACCGCATCGACGCCCGCGACCTCGACCGTGTGCGTGCCGGCCTTGTACGCCTCCGATGACAACTCCCGCCAGACCGTGCCGGTGCGGCCGATCAGGCGGTAGCGCCCCGCGCGGTCGAGGCTGAACGCCCAGTTAGATGTCTCGCCTTGGCGCTCGGCGACGACCGGCGGCGGCCGCCAGTCTTTAGGTAGCTTCGGGTGGGGCGCGTGGCCGTTGGCCTTGATGTTGTAGAACGATTCGAATTGATCGGGGTAGCGGTCCAGCACCGCGACGCTGTACCAGTGGCAGTGCCCGCCGGCATTGGAGGCGCGCACCTGCTCGATTTTCTTCACCGTGTCGTCCCAGGTCGTGTCCGGCCCGCTGCCGACGATGCGCAGGCCCGCGATCAGGTCATCGACCCGGTCGCCGGCGGTCTGGACCTGCTGTTCCCAGGTCGGCTTGAACGCGGCGTAGTCCATGCGGTAGGCCTGCGGCACGTACTCGTCCATCCAGCCGCGGTCGTTCCAGGTCTTCCAGTCGCAGGCGTAGTTCTCCAGCGACCAGGGGTACACCGCCGGGCTGATCGACACGAGCAGGTCCGGCCGTTTCTCCTTCAATTCCTTGTAGAAACGCTCGGCGAACAACGTGACCTTGTCCGCCCGCCACTTGATCCAGGCCGGGTCGCGTGGGTCGGCGGGGGGCTCGGCGCCGTTGTGCTCCTTGGCGTACACGGCCTTGGTGTAATCGTCGTAGCCCATCGTCACCGGCCAGGCGATGCGGTCGTCCAGCTGCACCCCGTCCAGGTCGTACTTGTCCACCGCCTCGAGCACGATGCCCATCAAAAAGTCCTGGCACCCGGGCCGCAGCGGGTTCATCCACACGAACGGGTTCTGGTCCGAGATCAGCTCGCCGTCTTTGGTCTTGGTCATCCACTGCGGGTACTGCCGGCGGAGGTGGTTGTCGGTCTCGGTAAACGCCGCCATGAACCCGTACTCGAACCAGCCGATGTAGATGAGCTGGTTGCGGTGCGCCGCGATGAGCGTTTCTTCCAAGAGGTCACGCGGCTTGCCGTTCATCTCATCGGCGGGGTACTTCTCGTGCCCGGGCATGAGGTGCGGCCGGCGGTCAACGCCGATGGTTCTCTTCAGGACGTCCGATGGGAACTGGGTGTATCCGTTCTTCCAGACCTCGACATAGACGGTGTTGAGTCCGATCGAGCGCAGCCGCTTCATCGCGGCGCTGGCGTTGGACGGGGAGTTGATCGCCTCGTTGTTGGTCGTGGTCATCCAGGTCCCGCGGACCTCGGCGGGGGCGGTGACCCCTTCGGATTGTTCTGCAACAGCGCAGCCCGCGGTGATCAGCAGGCCGGCGAACAGGAGGGCTTTGGTCAACTGGGTAAGCTGCGGCATGGTTATTCTCCGGTTTCGTGCACGTTTTCTGTGCAGATCCCCCTGATGAGGGGGTTTGCAGGGCGGGCCGGAATAGATAATATATAAGAATGAAGGCCGAAACAACGCTTGCTATCGTCGGACTGGGCGGCATTGCCGGTGCGCACCGCGGCGCCGCGGACGAGCTGCCCGCGGTCCGGCTGGCCGCGGGTGTGGACCCGAACCCGGACAAGCGCGCGGCCTTCGCCGAGCAGGCCGGTGCTGCGGTGTACGACTCCGTGCAGTCGATGCTCGATGACCGCGCGATGCGCGACCGGCTCGACGGCGTGGTGTTGTGCACGCCGCCGGCGGTGCGCGCCGAGCTGATCGAGCCGCTGCTGGCCGAGGGCATCGGGGTGCTCATGGAAAAGCCCCTTGCGCATTCGGTCGAGCACGCGCATCAACTGATTGCATTGGCCGAGCGCTCGCCAGGCGTGGCGTTTCGCGTTGCGTACTGCCACCGCTTCACGCCGGCGGTGGTTGAGATGAACCGGCGGATCGAAACGGGCGGGTTCGGCGAGTTGGTGCGCTTCGAGAACACCTTTGCGTGCTGGCACCCGGCGATGCGCGACCACTGGATGAGCGACACAAGCGTCTCCGGCGGCGGCTCGCTGATCGATACCGGCAGCCACGGCCTGGACCTGTTCCACTTCTTGTGCGGGCCCAGCCGGCTTGAGGGCGTGATCCGACACCACGGCTGGCCCGGCCGGGGCGACTCCAACGCGACGCTGCTGGTCGCCGCGGGCCCCGAGGACGCCGCCATCGCGGGCGTGCTCAACAGTGGCTGGGCCGAGCCGGTGCGCTTCACGCTGACGGTCGTCGGTACCAAGGGTCTATTGAGCTACGACTACGAGAAGCCGGCCGAGCTGGTCTTCAAGCCGTCCGAAGGCGAAGCGCAGGTACTGTCTATCGAGACGCACGAGGTGCGCTTCGCGCGCCAGCTCGAGGCGTTCGCGCAGCTGCTCGCCGAGCCGGGCTCGGCGTCTGGTCTGTGCACGTTGACCGAGGCCTCGGCGGTGACCGAGGTGCTGGCCGGGCAGCCGGCCGTTGCGGGCTAGTCCCCGGAATCACGGAGGTTTCATATGGCGTCCCCGCGTTCAACCCGTACACCCGCGCCCACGCCCACCGCGCGGCGCGCCGCCACCCCGGAGCGCGCGGTCGGCACGATCCAGCTCGGCGTGATCGGCATCGACAGCTCGCACCTCTCGGAGTTCTCCCGCCGGATCAACACGCTCAATCAGAACGGCGCGACGCCCTGCCAGGTCACGCAGATGTGGACCGACGGCGTGCACGACATGCCCGCCGACGAGGTCACAAAGTGGCGGATGCAGGCCGAGGCGTTCGGGGTCGTGGCGAGCGACAAGCTCGATGACATGCTTGACGCGGTCGATGGCGTGCTTGTCCTGACGGTGAACGGCAACCGCCACCTCGAGCACGCCCGCCCGGCCTTGGAGCGCGGCCTGCCGACGTACATCGATAAGCCGCTGTCGTGCAGCCTCGACGAGGCGCGGACGATCCTCGAGCTCGCCGAGCGGCACCGGGCGCGGTGCTACTCCGCGTCTTCGCTGCGGTTTGCCGCCGAGGTCGTTGCCGCGGCGGAGGACAACACGATCGGCAAGGCGATCGCCATCGACGCCTACGGCCCGGGCGAGCTGAACCCGTCGATGCCCGGGCTCTTCCACTACGGCGTGCACACGGTCGAGATGATCGATGCCATCTGGGGCCCGGGTGTTGCGCGCGTCCGCTGCACCTCGACCGACGACCGCGACCTGCTGGACCTGGCGTACGCCGATGGACGCGTCGCGCGGCTGCGCATGGAGCGCGTGGGCGCGTACGACTTCGGCGCGGTTGTGCACGGCACCGGCGGGATCCACAGCTTCAAGGTCGATTTCGATGGCGTGTACGACCGGCTGGTCGAGGGCATGGTCGGGTTCTTCGGCGGCGAGGCGCCGCCGGCCTCGCTCGAGCGCATCGTCGAGAACATCGCGGTCATGGAGGCGGGCAACCGCTCGGCGGCGACCGGCGGCGGGTGGATCGACCTGAGCTGAAGGTGAACCATGCGGCCGCGGCCTGACCGATTTGTACTCATCCTGTTTTCTTTGTTGGCCTTGCCGGGCTGCTCCATGCTGCAAACCCAGACCGAAGCGCAAGCCGTCAACCGCCCTTGGCTCGACCTGCCCGCACTCGACGGCGCGCCCAGGCTTATTAACAGCGGCACGGACCTCGGGCCGTTGTTCGAACTTCCCGCTGGCTCGGCGTTGACGTTGGCGCGCATCGATCCCGACACCGGCGACCTCTACTGCGCCCGCTGGCGCGACACCGGTCGCTTCGGCTTCTACCCCGCGAGCACGATCAAGTGGAACACCGCGTTCCTCATGCTCGATGTCATGCAGGAGCGCGGGCTGTCGCTGGACCATGCCATGCAGGTGGGTGATGACCCGCCGCGCACGCTGCGCGACCTGCTGGCCGGGATGCTGGTGATGAGCGACAACGACGCGTTCAACACGCTGCAGGAGGCGGTCGGTTTCAAAGAGACGTACGACTGGATGCGTGCGATCGGTTGCAGCGACAGCCTGGTCCGCCGGCACTTCACCCGGCCGCACTGGAACCACTCGCGCGTCGTGCGCGTCTGGTCGCCGGCGGGCGAGGAGCTCGAGCCGATCGCCGAGCGGCCGGCGGTGGACATACCCTTGAACAGCGACCCTGCGCCCGGGAGCAAGCGCGAGTCCAACTGGTTTACGGCCGACGACTTCATCCGCTGCGGCGCCGCGACGCTGATGGCTGGTGACCGGACCGATCCGCGTTTCGTGTTCGTAACCGATCAGCTCGCGTATACCAACCAGTGCTACGTCCGCGAGGGGCTCTGGCGGGTGACCACGGCGCTGCCCGGTCGGCCGGGCTTTGTGGTGCTGAACAAGCCGGGCTGGTGGCCGGGCGACGGCGCGAACTGCGAGCTGTGCTACATCTACGACGTCCAGCGCGGCGGGCACTACCTGCTGGCGGTCTACGTGCAGGGCACCAACGAGCAGGCGCAGGCCGCGATGAGCGGCGCGGCGGAGGCGATCTTCAGGCAGATCGTAGCGGGCGAGCTGGACTTCAGCAGTAGGGGGCAATGAGATGCGGTGCCGATTGTCATGGCTTTGTATCGCGCTGCTCGTTGCCGGCGGGTGCGCCACAACAAACGGCCCGATCCGCGTCGAACCAATCCGTTACGACTCCGATGACGGCCCGGTGCGCGGCTGGCTGGCACGCATCGACCTCTCCGACCCCGCGGTCGAGGTCGTCGTGACGCGCCCGGCGGTGCTGTTTGACGGCGCAGCTGGCCGCGCAGAGACCTGCCTCGAACCGACACCGGACTGGGCCGAGCGTCGCGGCGTCGTACTCGCGGTGAACGCTAACTACTTTTCAGTGGTCGATGACGATGAAGCCGCCGAGGCGGTTGCGCTCGCGGATGTCATCGGCCTGTGCATCGCAGGCGGTCGGGTCGTCTCGCCGCAGCGTTTCTATGACGGTGTCGCCGGGCCCGCGCTGGTGATCGATCACGGTGGTGATGCGCGGGTCAGCACGCGGCCCGATCTGGATGACGCGTGGTCCGCCGTCGCCGGGGTCGGACCGTCCGCCCGCGCGCCCGCGCTTGGCGGGCTGCTGGTGACCGACGGTGTCAATACCGGCGCGGCCGCGCGCGTGCAGCCGATGGTGCGCCACCCGCGCACGGCGGCCGGCGTCGACGCGGCGGGGGCGACGCTGTGGCTGGTCGTGATCGACGGCCGGCAGCCGGGCTGGAGTGTCGGCGCGACGCTGCCCGAGCTCGCCGATGTGTTGATCGCAGCCGGCGCCGACGACGCGGTCAACCTCGACGGCGGGGGGTCGAGCTCGTTTGTCTACCGCGGCCTCGCTCGGCGCGGCGGTGCGACTTCCCATACGATCACCAACCAGCCCAGCGGCGGCAGCCACCGCCCGGTCGCGGCGCACCTCGGCGTCCGGCTGCTCGACCGTGATTGACTCCAGCTCGGCCAAGCCTCATGTCTGACCCCGCCAAACTTGGACCGATCGTCCCCCGCCCCGGCGTGCCGCTATACAAAGACGTGCGCGACGCGATGGTCGACGCGATCCGCGCCGGCATCTTCCACCCCGGCGATCGCATCCCGACCACCAAGCAGCTCAGCAAGCAGCTGTCTGTCTCATTGGTCACCGCGCACCGCGCGATGCAGGAGCTTGTCGCCAGCGGGTACCTCGAACGCACCCAGGGCCGGGGCACGTTCGTCCGCGATTTCGCCGGGGACAAGAGCTGGCGGCACAAGCTCGGCATCGTGCTCAACCCGCAGGCATCGATGGCGGACTTCTACTACAGCCAGATCCTCGAGGGCATGTGCCAGGCCTGCCGCGCTAACGACATCGAGCTCTTGATGATGCACCCGCACCAGCGCACCGACCTCGGCTGCCAGGGCTACCTCTGCCTCAACCTCTCGGCGGACATGCTCAAGCGCGTCTACCAGATGAGCGGTAAGAAGCTGCCGGTCGTCGCGGTCGGCGAGAAGTCGGACATCAAGCAGGTCACGACGATCGACGTGGACAACATCGACCTCGCGACCAAGGCGGTCGAGTACCTCTACGAGCTCGGGCACCGGCGGATCGGCTACGTCGGCTCGAACAACGAGCGCTCGCACAGCCGCGACCGCCGCGAGGGCTTTACCAAGACCTGCAAACGCCTGGGCCTGAAGCCCGCGGACGTGAGCAGCTGCGACGCGGCGGACTGGCGGCTGAGCAGCGACGAGAAGGTCAAGCTGACTCAGTTGCTGAACCGTGACAACCGGCCGACGGCGATCCTGTCCGGAGGGTACTACCTGGCGCTGGATGTGTACGCGGCCGCGTCGCGCCTGGGCCTGGGCATCCCGAAAGACCTGTCGGTGGTCGGGATCGACGACCCGCCGAGCGCGGCGCACCTGTCGCCGGCGTTGACGACGATGCGCCAGCCGCTGGTCGAGCTGGGCCACACCGCCGCGACCGTCGCCGAGGGCATGATCTCCGACGCCGGCGCTGCCGCCAAGGGCCACGCCTTGCGCGCCGAGCTGATCATCCGCGGCTCGACCGGCGGGGGCTGAAGACGATGCACAAGCACCCCGCGATCACCGAGACGCGCCTGCGCACCGCGCTGGGCCGCACGATCCGCCCGCTGGTCCACCGCCGGTCAGCGCCGGTAGAAGTGTCGTGTTATGACGTCGGCGGCGAGCCGGTGCCCTGCGAACAGGCGGTCGCCGCGCCGTACCAACCGATCGCGGTCGGCGGGCGCTGGGGCGCGGCCTGGGACACGACCTGGTTCAGGATCGAGGGCGCACTGCCTGCCGACTGGGCCGGCGAAGCACGTGCCATCCTCAGCATGGACCTCGGCCCGGACCCGGACTGGTGCGAGGGCATCAGCTGCGAGGGCCTGGCCTGGCTCGACGGCAAGCCGGTCGCAGCGATCAACCTCTTCCGCGACGAGGTGCTGCGTTTTGATGAAGTCAAAGGCGGCGAGCCGTTTGTCGTGCATGTCGAGGCCGCGGCAAACATCCGGCCGGAGAATGTTGCTGATGGCAGCTGGCACGTCCCGGCGGACTTCGGCGGCGACAAGCGCTTCGTCCTTAAACGCTGCGAGCTGCGCACCTTCGACCAGGCGGCGTGGTCGTACCTGATCGCCTACGAGCTGCTGCTGGACCTGCACGACCAACTGCCGGGCGACAGCGCCCGGCGGGGGCAGTTGCTCGCCGGCCTCAACGCATCGCTGAACGCGCTCGGGCCCGGTGACCCCGCACGCATCGGCGAAGCGCACGCGCTGCTTCGGCCGCTGCTTGATAGCAAAAACGCGGACCACACCCACACGGTCTCCGCCGTCGGCCACGCGCACATCGACACCGCCTGGCTCTGGCCGCTGCGCGAGACGATCCGCAAGTGCGCCCGCACGTTTACCAGCGCGCTCAACTACATGGACGAGGACCCGGCGTTCATCTTCGCCTGCTCGCAGCCGCAGCAGTACGCGTGGATGAAGCGGCACTACCCGTCCATCTACGAGCGCATCAAGAAAGCGGTGCAGCGCGGCCAGTGGACGCCTATTGGGTCGATGTGGGTCGAGGCGGACTGCAACATCCCGTCCGGCGAGTCGCTGGTCCGCCAGTTCCTGCACGGCCGGCGGTTCTTCCGAGCCGAGTTCGGGATCGAGACGACCGACCTGTGGCTGCCGGATGTGTTCGGCTACTGCGCGAACCTGCCGCAGATCATGGCCGGGTGCGGCGTGGACAAGTTCCTGACCCAGAAGATCTCGTGGAACCAGTTCAACAAGTTCCCGCACCACACGTTCAACTGGCGGGGCATCGACGGGACCGAGGTCTTCACGCACTTCCCGCCGGCCGACACGTACAACGGCACGCTCCGGCCCGACGAGCTGTCCGCGAGCGTCAAGCGCTTCAAGGACCACGACCGCGCATCGCGCTCGCTCTACCCGTTCGGCCACGGCGACGGCGGCGGGGGGCCGACGCGTTCCATGCTCGCGTCCGCGCCGCTGATGAGGGATCTGCAGGGGTTGCCGCGGGTCGAGGTTGAATCAGTCAACGCGTTCTTCGAGAAGGCCAAGGCCGACGCAACCGATCCGCCGACGTGGGTCGGTGAGCTGTACCTCGAGTACCACCGCGGGACGTACACGAGCCAGGCCTGGATCAAGCGTGCCAACCGCAAGGCCGAGCGGCTGCTGCGCGACGCGGAGCTGCTTGATGCGATGCACTGGCTCACGGCGGGGCACGATGAAGGTGCCACGATCGAGGGATACGACCCGCCGGCGTTGGCGGTGTATGAGACGCCGGATGAACAGGATCAATCGCCGACGACGCGCCGGGCTTTGCTGGGCCGGGCGTGGAAGCTG
The DNA here is from genome assembly GCA_028280965.1 of Phycisphaeraceae bacterium. GTDB lineage: Bacteria > Planctomycetota > Phycisphaerae > Phycisphaerales > Phycisphaeraceae > JAHQVV01. The sequence continues at coordinate 1,138 of JANQKT010000081.1, read as the reverse complement.
CTGCTGCTGAATCAGTTCCACGACATCATCCCCGGATCGTCGATCGCCTGGGTCTACGAAGACGCCCGCCGGGACTTTGAGGTCATCCACGCGATCGGCACCGCCGTGCTCGACCACGCCGCGGCGGCATTGCTGGATACAGCGCCGGGTGGTGAGCATTGCGTTGTCAACACGCTCGGCCACGACCGGCGCGAGGTGATCGATCTGCCCAGCGGCGGGCCGGCGCTCGTCGAAGCGCCCGCGTGTGGCTACCGGGTTGCGTCCGAGGCGGATGTCAGTGCGCCGACGCAGCGCGTGCATGTCGAGGAAGGCAGAGGTGTTTACACGCTCGGCAACGGTATAGTGACCATCACGATCGACCGTGCGACCGGCTGCCTGACGAGCCTGATCGATCACCGCGTCGGCGACCGCGAGGTGCTTGCGCCGCTGACCGATGGCGGGGCGATCACGGGCAACGTGCTGCAACTGCACGACGACCGGCCGAACAAGTGGGGCGCGTGGGATGTCGATCCCTACTACCGCGAGACGGGCGAGGACCTGACCACTACCGAGTCGGTCGAGTTGGAGGAGCGATCGCCCTTGCGCGCCGCGGTCCGGGTTGTCCGTCGGTTCGGCGGCTCGTCGATCATTCAGCGCATCCTTCTGCGGGCCGAGTCGGCACGCATCGACTTCGAGACCGAGATCGATTGGCAGGAGCGGCACAAGCTGCTCAAGGCCGCGTTCCCCGTGTCGGTGCGCAGCGAGCGTGCGGCGTACGAGGTGCCGTTCGGCCTGGTCGAGCGGCCGACGCACTTCAACACGAGCTGGGACCTTGCGCGTTTCGAGGTCTGCGCGCACCGCTGGGCCGACCTGTCCGAGGGTGGGGCGGCGTCGGCCGGCGGCTACGGTGTCGCGCTGATGAGCGATTGCAAGTACGGCTACGACATCCACGGCCACGTCATGCGTCTGTCGCTGCTGCGCGCCCCGATCGAGCCGGACCCGGACGCCGACCGCGGTAGGCACCGCTTCACGTACGCGCTCTACCCGCACCCCGGCGACCGGGCGGAGGCGGGTGTCGTCGAAGAAGCGCTCCGCCTCAATTCGCCGATGCGCGTGATCCGTTCACAAACGGACACGGATCGACGCGCAGCCAGCTCTT
>JANQKT010000024.1 GCA_028280965.1 Phycisphaeraceae bacterium | reverse complement strand
ATCGTCACGCGGATGACGTTCTACGAGGTGCCCGGCGACGGCGAGCGCGGCGAGCTGTGGAAGGCGATGGAGTCGCTGGACGCGGTCAGCACCGCGACGATGGAGCAGCTCACCGAGTTGACCCAGATCACCGCGATCGAGGCGGGCCTGCGCAACATGCGCGGCTCCGGCGCCGAGGCCGTCGCCACGCTCGCGCCCTACGAAGACGGCATCCTCTGGCAGCGTTACACGTTCGACGACTTCCGCGCCCCGGTGACACGCGGCCGGCTGCCCGACTGGGTCGATGACCGCGTCACCAACCGCGGGCCGTACGACACGATCTTCGGCTGGCGTGCCACCCAGCGCGAGTCGATCGAGATCCCCCGGCCCGGCAACGAATCGCCCACCCAGACCACCGACCGCCCCGGCTCGCGCTGGTCCGGCGGGACCGGGCGCGGCGGCCGCGCACCCACCACCCGCCCCGGCCCGGTCACCAGCTACACGACCTACGGCACCTGGCAGTGGCTGGGCGACATCATCCGGCAGCGGATCGACCAGCCCTCGGTGCTCTACAACAGCCAGTTCGTCACCCGCATGAACCGGATGGGCGGCAACAAGCTCAACTACCTCTGGCCCGGCTCGGCGAGGCAGTGGGTCTTCCTCGACCCGCAGTGGATCACCGACTTCATCCAGGCCGAGCGCATCATCGCGGCCGGCACCCCGCGCGTCGCCTACACCCAGTTCATCCGCCAGGACTTCGAGCAGTACTTCATCAACGATCAGCCGGTCGGCCCCGAGGAGATGGTGGACTGGTCGATCCTGCGCCCGCGTGGCGGGTGGACCAACGTGCCCGGCGCGACCCGCGTCCGCGACTACGTCTGGGAAGACAACGCGACGACTGAGTGGACCGTCACCCGCACCGTGACCAACGCCCGCGGCGAGCGGGAGCAGGTCGTCGATGAGCACCGCGTCGAGTACCGCTGGCTCTTCGAGTGGGCGGGGATCAATGTCGGCCCGGAGATCACGATCCGCGACCCCAACAACTTCGCCAGCCGCAGCGACCTGCCCGCGCCGATCGACTTCGATCACGCCGCGATGGTCCGCCCGGCCAGCGGCGAGCTCGGCCGGCCCGGCAGCCCGTTCGCGTTCCTTGGGCTAGCCAAGCAGCCCAACGAAGCGATGATGTGGAGCCAGCTCTTTAACACCAGCGCCTACGAGGGGCACACCGCCATCGCCCAGGCCGGTGTCTTCAACAACCACTCCTGGGACCTGTGGACCCAGATGTGGCACGCCCAGCTCGAGCCGGTCCAGGAGTACAGCCAGTGGCTCGACCTGATGCGCGCCCAGATCGGCAGCGCCTCCGGCTACCGCGGCCTGAGCACCGGCGAACTCCAGGAGGTGCTCGATTACCTCGAATCCCTCGAAGAACTAGCCCCGCTGATCTTGGGCCACTAAAACAAGAAACACCCGAGCCGCGGATGAGCGACAGCGGATCCGCGGGTCGAACGAGCAACGATGTTGAACACGCAGTCCACTCAAACCCGCCGCCGCACCGCCCGCCGATCGCGCGGCGCGGTCATGGTCGAGACCGTGCTGATCCTGCCGTTCATCATGGTGATGATCGTGCTGATCATCTACCTGGGCTGGAACTTCCGCCGCGCGGCGCAGGTGACGAACATGGACCGGTACGCGGTGTGGGAAGAGGTCACGCCGGGTGCGCCCGGGCCCGACACACAGCGCCAGCCCGACACGATGCGTAACCCGCGCCTCAACGCCGCGTTCTACGGGCTCAACGGCGACCTCGCCGAGACCCTCGACGAGCACCGCGATGTCAGGCGGTACGTGCCCCAGGGCCACGAGGACCTGCGCGACAGCCAGGCCGACGAGACCTACTCGTACTACGACGAGTTCCTGGAGCGCAACCGCGCGGCGCTCTACGAGCGCTTCTCCGCTGAGCACGAGCACATCGCCGACCTGCTCGAATCGATGAATATGTCCGAGCTGACGCGCAACAGCGAGGGCCACAGCCGGATGGACGGCGACTGGCGCTACGTCAACGGCGTGCGCCTGCTCAACGGCCAGTGGCGGCCCGCCGGCTACCGCGTCACGCCCGGCCAGTCGCTGCGCGAGGTGTTCTACGCCGAGTTCGACGACGGGCTCGAGCCTTACACCGACAACAACCGCCTCGCCGACGCGATCCAGCGGTTCTACCTCGCCTACCCGAACTACATCGGCCCGGACATCAACGTCCAGCGCCTTCGCAACCAGGCCGCTGGGCGCTAGCGTGTGGTGTGGCATTGAAAAAGGGGCTGCCCCCTTTTTCAATGCTTGTCCTCACCCCAGCACCAGGAACGTCGCGAACATCACCATCCACACGGCATCTAAAAAGTGCCAGTACATCGCCAGGTTCTTGACCGGCGTGTAGTACTCGTGGTCGTAACGGCCGCGGTGTGCGTTGCGCAGGACGACCGCCAGCGGGATCAGCCCGCCGACGACATGCAGGCCGTGGACGATGATGAGGAACACGATCGCGTTCTGCAGTGCGCTGCCGCCCGCCTCCGCCCGGCCGAGCAGCATCGCCAGCCCCGCGCCCTGCGCCAGAAAGAACGGCACGGCCAGCAGCAGCGTCACGAGCAGCGCCTGGCGGAAGCGGTCCTGCCGCTCGTGCACGACGTTGTCCAGCGCGCGGTGGATCGTGAAGCTGGAGATCAGGATCGCGCCGGTCGAGAGCCAGAGGATCAGCGGCAGGTCGATCGTGTGCAGCGGCGGCGCGGCCGGGGCGATGACCTCGCCGGTGAACGGGTTGGTCCGCTCAAACGTGCCGGTCACCCGGACGATGCCGTAGACCAGCATCCCCGCAACAAACAGCACCGCGAGCGCCGCGAGGAACAGCCACATCCCCAGC
>JANQKT010000019.1 GCA_028280965.1 Phycisphaeraceae bacterium | reverse complement strand
GTGGGACGTCTGCTCGCTGATCTGGTGCTCGCGGCAGACGTCAACAATCGTCTTGCCGGCCTGCTCGGCCTCACGCAAGATCCGGGCCTTCTGCTCCGTAGTGTGTCGCTTGCCTGGCATCGCCTGATCCTTTCGGGTTGGACCAGACTAACCACTCAAGCGGGCCAGTCCTCGTAACCTCGATCAGCAGGATGCAAAGTTGGCAAATGTTTTGTGCCCCTTGATGCCCGGATCGATACTGGCAAAGTACCGCTGTTCACCCCCGTTGAGGATCCGTTGAAATGCTGCAACCGCCTCGTCCCATTCCTGGCGGAGCATGCACAAGCGACCAAGCTTGAATGACAGCTCCGGGTCACCGGGATAACACCCCAACCCCTCCCAGCACCGGCGACGCGCCTCAGACGCATCATCGAGCCGATCGAGCGTATCGACTAAGAGCACATAAGCTTTCCGAAGATGCGACTCGTCGGTCGTAGACTCTTTGATACAGCCTTCAAGCGCAGCTTGTGCCTCTTCATGCTCGCCTCGGTGCAGGAGTGTCATGCCGAGATTGAACAATACAAATGGGTGTCCGGGCCTTTCCTGAACATCTAGCCGGAGCAGGCGCAAATCCCGGCCTAGCTTTCGGCGGACGCCCTCCGGGCTGTGGTCTGATCCTGAATGCACCACATAGCTGTCGGTCCATAGGACCTGGCCACCCGCACGCCTGATCGCAGGAAGGATCTGTTCATGGATCCGCCCCTCAAAACGGAGGTCCGGACGGTTTCGCAACACCTTGACGTGGTCAACAACCGTAACGCTATAAGGACCTGTTTCGGCGTGACCGTCTTCTGACACTTCACGTGCTGTAGACGGGCAATGAACCTGCATGATCAATCCGAGCACATCTTCCGAAATCCCGTCTTCAGAGACCAATTGATCGCGCAGCCGCTTACCGCATTCGGGGGGAAGTGTGTCGTCGGTATCCATCCAGAAGAGCCAGCGGCCCGTGGCGTATTGGAGTGATTGGTTGCGGGCCGCCGAGAAATCATCGCACCAGGGGAAGCTTTCCACGCGCGCCCCAAGCTCTTGGGCGATCTCAGGAGTCCGATCCGTTGACCCGGTGTCAACAACGATGATTTCATCGACCCACGGCTTGGCCGATGCGAGAGCATCACGGATAGTACGCTCGTTGTCACGGGCAATCATGCAGAGTGATAGCAGTGGCACTCCCCCTTCAGAATCACATGCTGCCTCCTGAAGCTCCTGGCCCAATCGCTCTGAGTCGGCAGATTTATGATCCATATAGCCCTCGGAAGGCAGAAAAACATAATAGGCGCACGGTTTGGCTAGGTCATTAGATCATAGCGGAGATTCTGAAGCAGTAAACTAACGAAATGAACAAACCTATAGCCCAACGCGACAGGGGCTTAGTCATCTCCTCATGGCTCATTGTCTCATCGAGGCTACCACTGGCATCTCAACAAGCCTGACCACGATTCACAACCATGCACCGAAGCCTTTATGCCGCCTAGAATGAGTCAGTGAATCACGATCCAAACAAAGCCTTGGGGTAGGCAAGTGTACGATGCGTCACTTTTTGTACGCGCTTGAAGATCAGCCAAGCGTTAGCATTTTTTGCTTGGTCATCAATCCCGCCCTTGTTACGATCTATCCGATTCGATCTTATCTCTTTGGGGCCACATGCATGCAAAACTTAACTTCACGCATAGCGGCAGCAATCTGGCTGGGAACCGCTGCAGCAATGCTCACAGCCGGGTGCTCGTCCCAGCAGCGGCAACAACAACTCGAACGGGTCGCACGGGACTGGTGCCTGACGATTCGCGCAAGCCAAATCGTGCCGGTCTATCCCCTCACCGAAGACCTTCGGCCCGGCGACGCCTTCCTTGTCACGCGGACCGCGCAGCAACAACACACCGACTACCGCAAGCGTGGCTTTCTCCCCTTTGATCACCACCTCGGTCGCATAGCCGGCTTCGACTACGCCACCTATTATCGGGGGTCCTACGGCATCGATGGTCGAACGAACACCCCCGACCACTGGCAGTTCCCTGACCCGCCCCCTGCTGAGCTTGGAGATATCGACGACGATGGTGACGGGAAACCCGACCGGCACGTCTATCCAACAAACTGGCCACAAGCACCGCGGGCAGCGTTTCCGACGTACACCTTCAATGTGACTTCTGGCGGGGGGATCCAGGCCGCACTCCCGATACAAGGGGTCCCTGTGGGATTAAGCTTGATCGGGGCTGATAAGGCCACCGGGTCTGTCGCAATCCAAGATACCTATACCTTTGGCCTTCCTGAAGAACAGATGATCCAAAGCGTCCTCGGGTGGTCCAGCCGCCCTCTCACCCGCGTGATCCTTGCGGACGCCTACCACCAGAACCGCGACCGCACAGTCTATGTCCGTGTTGTCAGCCGTGTCTATCTTACCGGTCGCGTTTCGGTGTCGTTAACAAACACCGGCTCGGGCAGCGCTGGGGTCGATGTTAACCAGCGGCAGTCCTTTTCGATCCCCGATCTCACCGAACGCAATGCTTTTGAGGCGCATCAAGCCAATATCGCCGCGCTCAATGCCGAACTAGCCCAGTCGGAGATACCCGGCCAACCAGGTGCATCCTTCCGTATCGCCTGGGCCAATGACCGGTCGATCGCAATGGACGAGGCATTTGATCGCCCACTGGTCATCGGTTACCTGGGATTTGACTTCCCAATCATGGATGGCGGAGTACTTGGCCTCCCCGTCGCAACGATCCAACGGCTGGAATCCAGCACCGACCAGCCGCCCTTGGCCAGTGAATCCCTGCTCCGCCAGACCATCAATAACCTCCCGACCGAGGCGCGCGATGAGATCCTCAGCCATGCCGCTCAGCAGATGGGAACCGATTTCTATCGCCATTTCGCCAATAACCTCCAAGACCCCGACATTGATGTACCGGTGGCATTCGATATAGCACGGACCGATACGCTGCCTGACGATGCTCGGCAGGCCAATATCTTCTTGGGGAGACTCAATCAGACAATGCTAACGGTCTGGCTCGGACATTCAAACGAGTAGCCACGTTGCTTTTTATGCTCCCAACATCGCCAGGAGACCGCCGATGGCCCTGATCTGCAAGTTCAAAGACATCCCTGCGTCTTGGTCCAGCTCTGATATTTCCAAACGCAAACGCATTCTACTGAACGCACCCACGGTCGAATCGGTGACTGTTGTCAATGAATCAGGCAAACGCCGATTCAAAGTGTGCTACCGCACCTCCGCAGGACCAGCTATCCCGGAGGTCAACGAAATCGCTGGTCAGTGCTGGGAGAGCCAGGTCGTGCCTGAGGATTGGGGCCAGCAGGACATTAAGGACTGGATTATTGCAACCTCTAGCGAGCCCGGAACGAGTTCTGTTATTGTTGTACTTGAAGAGGGCAGTTTATGTTTTAAGGTGTGTATAGATACCTAAGTCTTTTACGCTAGTTAAAGAGTCAATCCCAATGAGCCGGTTCACCGAATTATTGTTGGTTAGCCCGCTTCCCGATGGTAGAACCTGGGTCATCCGCCGCGACTTCGGATACGAGGTAGGTCAAGAAGGCAGCGGTGATGTCATCGACGTTCCAATCGGTTTTACTACCGATTTCACCAGTGTCCCACGCCTGCTCTGGGCAGCGATCCCGCGCTGGGGCAAGTACGGCAACGCCGCGGTCATCCATGATTGGCTGTATTGGGATCAGGGTAGATCTAGGAAAATTGCAGACGAAATATTTCTTGAGGGGATGAGTGTCCTTGGGGTGTCCCATATCAAACAACAAATCATCTTTCTGTCTGTACGCACATTCGGATGGATCGCTTGGCGACGCAATCAAAAAGTCAAACGACGCGGTGGGTCTAAAATCTGCGCTCCTGATTCCCTTAAGGCCAACATGATGCCCACTCCTTTGTGATGGGATATGGCCTGATCGAATCCCACGCTCTCCGCTTTCTGAAACAGCGAGTGTGATCCCGGGCAAAGTGCTCGAGACCGCCGTTAACACCATCCAATAATCCCAGCCGATAAGGCATGAAGCTGAGGCACGACCAGAAAAGGTCTGGCTCAATCAAACTTTTGCGTCTCTTCTGGCCCCGGTATCGCATACTCGTCTGGTATGGCGCGGATGTAGATGCCGCCATCTTCCAGCGTGCGCACGTCGAGCGGGACAATCGTGACGCCCTGCTCGTTGATGGTCTGCGCGTGCTGTCGGAGGTCGCGCTGCTGGATCCCTTCGCTGGGCAGGGGCGGGGAATTGGCGTTGTAGAACGCGGTGCACCACCAGTTGCCCTCGCGGTCCTGGAACGGCGTGCCGTGGCCGAGGAACCGGCCGGCGAACTGCCTCGCGCCGTACGGCCCCGTGACCTCGTCGGCGACGGTGTAGTAGAGGTTGTAGCTGCCGCGGCGCATCAGGTCGGTGGACCACGCCGTCCCGAACGAGACATACTTGTCGCCGACCTTGATCATCGTCGCGCCCTCGTGGCCGATGACCTTCGTGGGCCTGCCATCCAGCCGCTTCCGCGGGCTGTTCGGGCTGATCCATGTCTTCTCGGCGGTATACGCGGTCATATCCTTACTCAGCGGCGCAATATTGGTGTTCGCCCAGAGCAGGTACTTCTGGCCGTCATCGTCGATGAAGAACGAGGGGTCGTGGCGCTTGCCCAGCCGGCCCTCCATGGGGTGCGTCCAGGGCCCGGCCAGTTCCTTGCCGGGGCTCAGGGCCAGGCTGGCGTGCTGCAAGGGACAATGCACCAGCGCCCAGCGGTCGCCGACCCAGTGGACCTCCGGCGCCCAGATGTAGGGGTTGCTCAGCTTCTCGCCGCGCTGGCCCTTGAACGTGTCCTTAAGCTCGAAGATCGGCCCGAGTGACTCCCACTCGGCGAGGTCCTTGCTGCGGTACGCGCGGACCTGGTTGCCGACGATGCTGGTCGGGCCCAGGCCGATGTTGTACGGGTCGCCGGCTTCGCGCGGGTCGCCCTCGGTCGGCTGGGTGCCGGTGAGGTAGTAGTAGTCGTCCGGGCCGAGCGTGATGTAGGGGTCCCGGATCCAGCCGGACTTGATATACAGCGCCTTGTCGCGGCTCTTCACGCCGGCGCGGATTGCCTCGGGGCTCATGACCGGCCGGGGCTCGCGGTCGGTCTTGTACACCAGGTAGGCCTCCGGCATCAGGTCGGCCCGCTGGCCCGACCCGAAGGGCCCAAGCACGTCGGCGTGGATCTGCCGCAGCTCATTGGGGCGCAGCTTCATCACGTGGCGGTCGTAGCTCAACAGTCCGTTGATCTCGCCCTCGACATCGGTGGTCTGGGTGTAAACCCCGCCGGCGATGCCCTTCGCGCGCAGGTCATTGAGGCGTCGGATCGATTCGACGTAGCGCTGCTTGTACTCGGCCTCGTCTTTCGGCAGCCCGCCGTAGCCCCAGGCGCGCCTGGCTTTCCACTGGTGCCCCTTGGCGGGCAGTCCGTGGCCGCCGAACTCGCCGACGACTTTGACGTAGCCGTCGAACCGGTCGTCCGACCCGAGCTCGAAGGGGAAGCCGGGGTGCGGGTACTGGTGGTGGTCCACCACGTCGCCGACCGGGAAGAAGTTGCCCCCGCTGGCGATGTTGACCAGCCGGGTCGGGTCGCGCTCGACGGTCCACTCGCCGACCTTGACCGAGCGGTGCTGGCCCCAGGCTTCGTTAAACGGCACCCACACGACAATCGAAGGGTGGTTGCCCAGCGTGCTGATCATCTGATCAAACTCGTACAGAAACTGCTCGTGCGCATCATCGGGCCAGTCCCCGTCGGCGGGATCGGGATGAAGCCGGGACCACTTCGGGCTACCCGCCCGCGTGCTGGGCTGGTCCTGCCAGACGAGCATGCCGATGCGGTCGCAGTGGTAGTAGTACCGCCGCGGCTCGACCTTGATGTGCTTGCGTATCATGTTGAAGCCCGCCAGCTTCAGCCACTCGATATCGAACTTCATCGCCTCGTCCGACGGCGGGGTCAGCAGGCCGTCGGGCCACCAGCCCTGGTCGAGCGTGCCGAAGTGGAACAGGAACTCACCGTTGAGCGTGAAACGCAGGTGCCCGTCCGCGTCCCGCTTCTTGCCGACCGTGCGGATGCCCGCGTAGGACTCGACCGTGTCGATCACGTTCGACGCATCATCCAGCAACTCGACGATAACCGTGTACAGGTGCGGTTCGTCGGGTGTCCACAGCTTCGCGTCGGGGACCTCAACGGTCAACGGGCCCCGGCCGCTGGCCTTGGCGACAACCTCGTCATCGCTCTTGATCGCAACACGGATCGAACTACCGCCGGTCGTAACAGGGTCCACCACGATCGTTGCGGGGTTGATCCGTGTCGTGATCCTGATGTCCCGGATCGACGACTGGGGGACCGGCTCGAGCCAGACCGTCTGCCAGATCCCAGAGACACGCGTGTACCAGATACCCTTCGGCTCAAGGATTTGCTTGCCGACGAGCTGATAGCCGCCGGTCTCGTCCTCGACCCTGACGAGCAGCTCGTTATCGCCGGGCTTGATGGCGTCCGTTATGTCCATTGAGAACGGCGAGCTGCCGCCGACATGGCTGCCCACCGCCTTGCTATTGACGAACACCTCGCATCGGTAATCCACCGCCTCGAAATGCAGCAGGAGGCGCTCGCCTTGTTTTGTCGGGGCCGTAAACACGCGGCGGTACCAGAGCGCTTCGGACGGCTTGAGCAGCCGCTCGACCCCGCTCAGAGACGACTCGATCGGGTAGGGCACGAGGATCTCGCCCGCCCACTCCTTGGGCGGTTCTTGCTGGCTGTCGGCAGTGATCGTGTAGTCCCACATACCGTTGAGGTTGACCCATTGGTCACGCCTCATCTGAGGTCGGGGGTACTCCGTCCATGCGTTGTCCGGCGTGACGTCTTGCCCCCACACCGTCGTCAGTGTGTTGGGTTCAAACGGCACGGTCATCTCTCGCTGGGGCAGCTCCGGGACGGCTTCCGCATCGACCAGGTGGACATCGATAAACTGCCCGCCGTTGGTCTGCTTGCAGCTCACCGCCAGCACATTCATGCCTTGGCGTAGCCGCTTGACGTGCTCCGCTTTCAAGGGAACAACGGTATAGTCCGTGATGTAACCCTCCCGCTCAAGCACCGCCTGGCCATTAAGAAAAACCTTGACGTCTTCGTCATGGTGGATCAGCAGCGCGGGCTCGTCAGGCACCTGATCGAGCTTGACCTGCTTGCGGAGCCAGATGCTGTCCGAGTACCAGGCCGTGCCGAGGCGCGCGTTCGGCGTGCCCTCGCTGCCGAACCCGCCCTTGCCCGCCTGCCACGCGCTGTCATCGAACTCCGGCCGCTCCCAACCGGCCTTCGGCTCCTTCAGCGTGTAGCGCCAGTCATCAACGACAGGCATACCGGTATCGCCAACCGCCTGCCCATTCACGGCGACATCGGTGATCGTGGCCTGGAGTGGGTGCGGCGACCTGTACGGCCCGGCCGCGGTCAGGCTGTCCTTGCCGATCTCAAACGGGTCCTGGGGCTGCGCGTTCAGCACCCCGCCGGCGTCTGCCGTGGCGACCGGCTCGCCATCGACAGACAGCGTCATCTTCCCGTCGCGCGCGAGCTGCGCGCTCAGCTCCGCCTTCAGGCCGGTCAACGCGTAGGGCTCGGTGCTGACGACGGTCTGGTTCCTGCGGACGGAGAACACCAGCCTGCCCTGCTCGAGGTGCAGCGCGAAGCCGTGCATCTGCCCGCCCTGCGCGACGACGACACCCGACAGGCCGGCCTCCGGCAGCGCGACCGTCGCCTCGATTGTCAGCGGGCGGTTGTCGATCGGGATCGCTTTGGTCTGGTCGGCCTGCCTGCCTGACTGGTTAAAAGGGTGCACGCCGACCCGCATGGCCCACGCCATCCACTGGCCAGACAACTCCTTGACCACCTCGGGGTGCTCCGCGGCGACGTTGCGCGATTCGCACCGGTCCGCCTCGATGTTGTACAGCTCCCACTGTGAGGCCCACGGCATCCGGATCGGGTAGACGGCCTTCCACTTGCCGTTGCGCAGCGAACGCGAGCCGTTGTGCTCCGACGCGATCGGGCGCTCTTCGAGCCTCGCAGAGGCATCCTTAAACAGCGGCAGCAGGCTGACCCCCTCCACGGGCTGGAGCTTCTTGCCGTTGCGGGTCTCGGGATACGCCACCCCGCACGCCTCGAGCAGGGTCGGCATGATGTCCATGAAGTGGGCGGGCTCGCGCACCCAGCGATCGCCTTCCACGGTCCCGGCCGGCCAGTGCGCGATCATCGGCGTGCAGTTCCCGCCTTCGTACGTGAAGTGCTTGTACGACCGCAGCGGCGTGTTGCCGAGGTTCGCCCAGCCGCTGCCGTACGAGCTGTATGTGCCCGGGCCGCCCATCCCTTTGAGCGCCTCGCCCCGGTGCAGCGTCGTCTTGCCCGCGCGGCTGCGCTGATCAAAGCCGAACGGCCCCCACTCGTAGCACGCGCCGTTGTCGCTCATGAACAGGATGATCGTGTTGTCCAGTTCACCGTTGGCTTTGAGGTCTTCGACGATCTTGCCAATGCCTTGATCGACGTGTTCCACCATCGCCGCGTAGGTCGCCATGCGTCGGGCGAGGTCTTCGCGCCGATCGCCTGGCAGCTCGTCCCAGGCCGGGTTCTGCCTGCCGGGGTACCCGTTGGCGATGTCCTCGCGGTCAACAGGGACCACGGACCGATCGGTCAGGACCCACGACGCCTGCGCCAGGCCCATCTCTTTCATCCGCGCGAACCGCTGCTCGCGCAGCCTGTCCCAGCCGGCCCGGTAGGTCTCCATGTGCCGGTCGATCGATTCTTCCGGGGCCTGGATTGGGAAGTGCGGTGACGAGTGCGCGAGGTACACCAGCCAGGGCTTTTGCTCGCCACCCTTGTTGCGCTGCCGGGCTTGTTCCAGGAACTCCAGCGCATAATCCGTAAAAACATCGGTGGCATAAAACGTGCCTTCTTTGTAAGACAGCTCCGGCGTACGCCCGGCGGGCAGACGCTCATAGCGGCTCGGGTCCCACTGGTCCTCGCTGTGGTTCCGGATGTAGCCGTAGAACTCTTCGAACCCGCGCTCGATCGGGCCGGGCACGCCCATGTGCCACTTGCCGACCATGTATCGCTGATACCCCGCGTCGCCCAGGGCTTCGGCGAGGGTGACGCATGTGTCGTTGAGGTGCCCCAGGTAAGCCGGCCCCTTGCTGCTGGGCCTGTCGGTCGCGAACGAACCGATGCCCGCCTGGTGCGGGTAGAGGCCGGTCATCAACGCGGCCCGGCTCGGGCAGCAACGCGCGGAATTGTAGACCTGTGTGAAGCGGAGCCCGTTGCCCGCAAGCCCGTCCAGGTTCGGAGTCGGCACCTCGCCGCCCATAAATGAAGCGTCGCTGTAACCGAGGTCATCGACGAGGATCAGCAGGATGTTCGGCCGGGTCTGCGCGGACGCGGCAGGCGCCAGCATCACGGCCAGGAGAAACAACGCAACGAGCCGGCGGCAATCGATCGTTTTCATATCGGTATCCGTATCTTCCACACCCGCTCGGCTTGAGCGGGTCTTTGGGCAGTTGTATTGCCGGGCGGACAAAGACCCACATATGCGGCGAGTACCGCTCATAGGCCGTTGCGACAAGACCGTCTTCTTGGACCCGCGGCCCGGCGAGCACTTCAATCAACATACTAAATCGTTGAACCGATGTCCTACGCCGGCACCCGGGTCATGGCTTGAACACGCCTTGCCAAGCGATGCTCTCTTGACGCAGGGCATGCGCGAAGGAGGTAGGGATCGCGGCGTCGATCAGCACTTCCTGGGTATCGTTGACACTGTTGGCGTGGCCATCGAGAAAGAGCACGTTGTACGACGACTCGTGATGCCAGCGCGCGGCCGGCTCCCCGAAGAGCACCGAGAACGCGTCGGCGTTGACCGGGGTGCTGGAATCCCCCTTCTCAAACCCCAATCGGGCCGGGCGAGAGTCTCGGCTGCCGTTGCCATTGCGGTTAAAATCAATCGTTGCGCGGTACTGGTAGGTGTTTGAGACAAAGCTCGTCCCCGGCAGGATCGGGCTGCCGACCGACCCGTTCTCAACCGCGTCCCGGACGGCGATCGCGGCGGCCAGGCCGTTCACCCCATCCGTTATCCCGTAACGGTCGGCCGACCAGCTCGGGCAGTACAGGATAGTGGCCTCGCTGATGTAGTCCAGGCCCCAGAGCACGCCGTGCCCCTGGAACCCTTTCAAGTATTGCAGGCGGGGGTTCCGCGCGTTCTCCCAGATCGACAGGGCCCCGGAGTTCGCGAGCGGGTGGTCGATGCCACCAAACCTCTCGGTGCCCGGCGGGATCACGTTGGGCTGGTGTGGCGGCAGCCAGTCGTCGTGATCGGTCGCATAGGCCGATTGGCTGATGCCGAGCTGGCGCTGGTTGGAAAGGCATACCGCCTTGCGGGCGGACTCCCGCGCGGCCGCGAGTGCCGGCAGGAGGATCGCGATCAACAGGGCGATAATGCTGATCACGACCAGCAGTTCAATCAGGGTGAAGCCTCTATGTTTCTTCACGTCACTGTCCTTGATCAAGCGGGGACGACAATCCTGTGAGCTCGAGGGGGTTCTTCCCCGTGCCGAGAAAAGTATGGGGGCCGCCTCTCAGCGGCACCCATATAAAGGACAACTTGTTCGAATCATTCAAACACAACGCGCCCGCAAAGACGCGTAACTCACATGCTTACCCTCGTCGGCGGGAAAGCATGCACAAGCCACCAAGCCCAAGCAAAGCGAGCGAGGTCGGCTCCGGGATCACAACAGAGAACCCGCCGACCACGCCGCTTCCGAAATTCGTTCCGTTCTGGTACGACCGGTTCGACCCGCCGCCGTTGCCGCCCGGGTCGGCCGCCACACCAAACATACCGAAGCCGGGCGTATCCAACGTGGTCCAGCCCTCAAGCACACCGCCGCCGGTCACGTGCAGGTAATTGGACCCCGCAGCGGCGTCGCCGTTGGGGGTCGCAGACGCGGGCGCGTCCTCGTCGGGGTAATAGAGGGCCGCGATGTTGCCGCCGAAAGTGGCGTTGCCGTCCTCGGTGAAGTTCGTGTTGTTGATGAAGTCGTTTAGTGTGGCAAACTCGCGGAGCCGGCCATCGGACGGCGCGCCTTCGACGATCACGTAGAAGCCGCCGGTGTTGGCGTCGTAGCTGATGCCGTGCAGGCCGCCGGCGACGGTGCTGCCGGCGCCATAGGTCCCGCCGGCCGACTCGACGGTCGCGGCGTCGCCGGCGATCCATGAGGCGATGCTCGACCAGCTGTCCACCCCGCCTCCGCCGTTCACGCCGTACACCATACCGTCGGGGGTGGATGTAAAGCCTTGGTACGCCCCGTAGGCAGCGACAGTGGCTTCGAGGTTACCGGCGCTAAAGGCGTTGCCATCGAGCGGGGTCGCGCCCGCGGCGACACCGGTGAAGGAGCGGACTTCGCCGGAGCTGTTGACGAAGTAGATGGTCGCCGCGTCGGACGATGCGGCGGCCAGCAACCCGCTGGCAAGAAGCAAGGCGAGGGTGTGTCTTTTCATGAGAACCTCCAGGTTGAAGTAACAAGTGGACTTGGCAACGGTTGCCGGGGTCTGTGAAACGCTTGGATGTGACGGTTAATCATCAAAAACCCGAATCGGCGGCTTTAAAAGCCCGGTGACCCGTCAAGACGTGGCCACCGGGCCGAAGGAGGATTGTGGTATCAAGCCCGACGACGCCGAGCGATCATCAGTCCGCCGAGACCAAGCAGCGCAAGCGAGGCGGGCTCGGGGACACCGGCCGCTGCCCCGGGCCCGGTGAACGCCGCGAACGCGAGGCCGAAATCCGCATCATCGACGTCGCCATCGTTGTCGAGGTCGGCGGCAGGGTTGCTGCTCGGGCCGTTGTCCGGGCCGGTGAACGCCGCAAAAGCGAGGCCGAAATCCGCGTCATCGACATCGCCGTCGCGGTCGAGATCCGCGGGGATAAAGGGGACAGTCACGACGGCGAACGCGCCGATCACGTCGTCACCGAAGGTGATCGCGTTCTGATAAGACCGGTTCGACCCGCCGCCGTTGCCGCCGGGATCGGCGGGCCCGCCGAAGTAGCCGAAGCCGTCACCTTCCAGCACGGTCCAGCCTTCTAGGAGGCCGGTGCCGGTGATTTGGAAATAGTTCGAGCCGGCCTCCGCATCGGCGTTGGGAGTCACGCTCGCGGGCGCGTCTTCATCTTCATAGTAAAAATTCAGGATGTTGGCGCCGTACCCAACGACGGTGTTCTCGGTGAAGTTGACGTTGTTGATGAAGTCGCTGAGGGTCGCGAACTGGCGCAGCCTGCCGTCTCGGTCAGGGTTGTTGTTGGCACCAGAGGTGCCTTCAACCACAGCGTAGATACCGCCGGTGTTGCCGTCGTAGCTGACGCCGTGCAGGCCGCCGTCCAAGCCGCTGCCGGCGCTGTAGGTCCCGCCGGCCGACTCGACGGTCGCGGCGTCGCCGGCGAGCCACGAGGCGATGCTCGACCAGCTATCCACGCCGCCGGCACCGTTCACGCCGTAGACGATGCCGTCAGGGGTGGACGTGAAGCCCTGGTACGCGCCGTAGGCCGCCACGGTGGTTTCCAGATTACCATCACCGAATGCGTTGCCGTCGATCGGAGTTGCGCCCGCGGTGATGCCGGTGAAGGATCGGACTTCGCCGGCGTTATTGACAAAGTACACGTCCGACGCATCGGCTGAGGCGGCGCCCAGCAACCCGCTGGCAAGGAGCAAGGCAAGGGTGTTACGCTTCATAAAACCTCCTGGTTTGAAGTAACAATCGAATGTTGGCAATGGTTGCCGGGATCAGTGAGAGGCATCGGGTAGCCGTGCTGCCTCGTCCGTTCGTCGTAAAAATCAGCCCTGTGGCCTCCGGTTATTGCGGGGCTTAACAGAATGAGATACAACCCCTACTGCCCCATATTCATCACGATGCGTCCCCGGTTATCACTCGGCTTTTAAACTTTTCTCAAACGCCGCTGATTGTGTAACCAAATCTAGGAATGAAGTGATAACAAGTGTTGATTTAGACTGATCATAAAAGCGACGCCGAGTCTATTTAGGCTTGTAAGGTATATGATTGGTTCCGAGCAACAGCGCGAATTAGCAGCCAACTGGACACGGGCACAGCCGCTGGTCTTTTCGTTTTTGCGTAGCGCGGTCGGCACGGCTGAGATCGCCGACGAGCTGGTGCAGCGCGTGGCACTCGTCCTGGTCGATAAGTATGGCCAGTACGATCCGGAGCGGCCGTTCACGGCGTGGGCTCTGGGCGTCGCACGGTTCGAGTTGCTGAATTACCGCCGGCAGAACAGGACCGAACGGCTGATGTTCACCGCGGACGTGATCGAGCAGATCGCAAGCGAAGCCGAGGACATGGGCCCGGACCTGAGTCAGATGCGCGTTGTACTGGACAAGTGCATCAAGAAGCTCAGCCCCAGGCGGCAAGAAGTACTGAACATGCGGTATTTAGAACAGCACGGCAACGATGAAATCGCTGGCCGTCTTGGGATCGGCAAGCAGTCGGTGACGGTACTGCTCAGCCGGATACGTGCATCGCTTCGGCGGTGCATCAGGCAGTCCATCGGGGTCGGGGAGGAGTGGCTATGATTCCGCCGTCAATCGATGAGCTGATCGATTCTTACTTCGAAGGCACCTTAAACGAAGAGGGCCTGGCCGAATTGGAGCGGTGGCTGCAGGCGTCCCGCAGCCACCGCCGGTATTTCGTGCGGCGCGCCGCTTTTCAGCAATACATCGAGCAGGACGCCCGCAACCTCGTCTTGCAGCCCGAGCAAGCGGAGGCCGATGGCGACCCGGTCGAAAAATTCGACCGCCTGCTTGCGGCGCTCGAGGCACGGTCTGGTGAAACGCAGTTGCGGCACCTGGACCCCGACGAGCTCTCGCCCCGTCAGCAGCCAAACAAGAATGGCCGGGGGCGGCCCGCCGAGCGTCGGGTCCCCCCCAGCAGCCCCACGCACACCACGCTTTCACTTGCCGGCGTGCAGATCGGGCGCGGTGTCGGCGGGTTGAAGGTGCGCAATCTGATCGCTGCGATCCTGGTGCTTGGCGTCAGTATCGGCCTGTACACCTGGTTTGCAGAGCATGACGAGCCGGATGTTGCCGTGCAGCCCCAGCCGGAGGACCCGCCCGAGCCCGATCTTTCGCCGGTCGTTTGGGGTCAGCTTGTTGCGCTATCCGGCGAGGCGCGGGCCGAAGACAGACCGCCGGCCAAACCCGGCGAGACGATGATGTCCGGCCGGTGGTCGCTTCTATCGGGTTACATGCAGATCCAGACCCCGCAGGGCGCGAGCGTCCTGATCCAGGCGCCCAGCCGTTTTAACCTGACGCGTGAAGGTGCCGTTGCGCTGGACCGTGGCCGGTTAACGGCCAATGTGCCGCAAGAGGCCATCGGGTTCACGGTAGTCACCCCCGCGATGCGCGTGATCGATCTCGGCACCGAGTTCG
Organism: Phycisphaeraceae bacterium; assembly: GCA_028280965.1. Taxonomy (GTDB): domain Bacteria; phylum Planctomycetota; class Phycisphaerae; order Phycisphaerales; family Phycisphaeraceae; genus JAHQVV01. The sequence continues at coordinate 11,452 of JANQKT010000019.1, read as the reverse complement.
GTGTTGAAGTCGATGGCGAAGGTAAAACGAGAGCCGCGGTGTTCACCGGGCTGGTGGAGCTGCAGTCCACGCCCGAAGAGCACCCCGACCGCCCCGAGACCCTGCGTTTGCAGCAGGGCTATCAGTCTGTACTTCGTCCGGGCCAGGCTCTTGCCGACACGCTGAGCCCGGTCGAAGATGACCAGATCCCCTTTATCCGCGATTGGTGGCAGGCGATGTATCAACCGGAGGTTGAGGAGCATTGCATCTTCCTGCGTCACCCCCCCGGCCCTATTCTTCCCCGTCTGTACGAAAGCGATACCACGTGCTTGATGATTCTTGAAGCCTCGGGGGTTGAATTGGATCAGGATGTGCCCGGCGTGATTCAAGAGGTCAAGGACCGCTCGGCCACCATAGAGAAGCACTCGAGGAGTCCTCTGCCCGCCGGCACGCGGTTCGACAGCTACCTCGTTCACTTTGATCCGACCGCCAGCGGCAGCCAACAGCCCGATGGGGTTCAGATCGAGACGACCATCCGGTTCCCGCGGCCGGTCGTCGGCCTCATCCTGGATAACCAGGCGCTGCTCAACACGGACCAGTGGGTCGATGGCCGCGGCTACGGCACCGATGCATACAAGGCCGTGACCTCCCGCGTGCGTCTGGGCCTGGAGGACAAGCCGATCGAGCATGCCGACTATGTTGCGCTTTCCGAAGACCGCCGGTCTTTGACCTTGAAGCTTTCTTCGATTGAGATCGATCAGGTCCGGGTGTGGATTAAGCCCGCCCCCGAAGATTTACCCGTTTCATTGGGGGAGTAGGCTTCGTGGCAATATCCTTCCCAAATCATAGGGGCTGCCGGTCAGTGATCTTTCATGCCGCAGCGTCGTTCACATTTGTTCTGTTCTCTTGCCTGACCGCATACCAGGCGTATGCACAGAAACCCAACATTATCTATATCCTCTGTGACGACCTGGGCTATTCCGATCTCGGCGCGTACGGCGGCGAGATCGATACGCCCAACCTGGACGCCCTTGCGGCCGAAGGCGCCGCGTTCAACAACTTTTATGTCCAGCCGCGCTGCTCGCCGACACGCGCCGCGATCATGACGGGCCATCAGAACCACGCCGTCGGTTTTAGCGTGCTCATTAGTGATCACCAGGACCTAAACCGCAATCATGTTTTTCTTCCGGAGTTGCTCCGCACCGCCGGCTACGACACCTATCTCTCGGGCAAGTGGCACCTGGGGGGGACCGACAACTTCGGCACCAACGGCCCGATCCCCGGCGACACCCGCACCGACCCCCGGGTCCGCGGTTTTGATCACGTTTTCACCTTCGATAACTCCAGCCACAGCGAGTTCAACTGGAACCCGAACAACTACCGCCTGCTCTCAGATAGCTCGCCGGGCAATCCCGCTGTCGCCCCGCGCAGCTACGCGACCAGCCCGGGCTCGACTTACTACAACCGCAGCCCCGGGAACCCGGCGGTATCAACTTTCTATCAGACCGACGCAATCACCGACTACGCCATTGACTTCATCCGCCACAACAAGGCGAGGAACCAGACCAACAGCACCGACAAACCCTTTTTCTTGTACATCGCCTACGGCGCCCCGCATTTCCCGCTTGAGGCGCCAAAGCAGATCGTTGACCAATACGTCGCCAGGTATTCGCTCGGGTGGGACAGCATCCGCTCCGGCCGGCTCCAGGCCATGATCGCGGCGGGGGTCATCCCGCCAGATGTCCTCCAGACCCCACGCGGCGAAGTCCAGCAGCGGCTGGATAGCAACGACAACCCGGCACTACATGAGGTCCCCGCCTGGGCCGACATACCGGCTGCCCGGAAGACGGACCTGGTCCGGAGGATGGCCGTCTTCGCCGCCATGGTCGATGTCGTTGACCGGAATATCGGTTTGATCCTCGACGAGTTGGAATCAAGCGGTGAAATCAATAACACACTGATTATGTTCTCAACCGACAACGGCGCGAACGCGGAGTGGCACGAGTACGGCAAACAGTTCGACGAAAAGCTCTACTCGGTCACCGAGCTGCCGGAGATGGGGACAAACGCCGATGGCCACAACATCTTCTACGGCACCGGCTGGGCCAATACCGGCTCGACGCCCTTCCGCAACTACAAGCACTACACCCACGAGGGCGGGATCAAGTCACCGCTCATTGTGAGCTGGCCCGGCCAGCTCCACGCGTCGCTGATCGGCAATATGGATGACTCGGAAGCCGGGATGTTTTTTGTCGAACAGGTCCTGCATGTCACCGACATCTACGCAACCCTCCTCGATGTCGCCGGTGTGTCTTTGCCTAGCCAATGGGCGGCACAGAACGGCGTGACCTACAGCGTGAAGGACCTGGACCCCAACGTCGCCAGTTTCAAGGACCTGCTGCTTACCGGGATACCGATCGGTGACCGCGAGTTCGGCATCGAGCACGAGGGCAACCGGATGTACCGCGACGGCGAATGGAAGCTGGTCTCCAGCAACTACGCCGACCTCTATGGCAAGCCGGCCAACGCGTGGGAGCTGTACAACCTCGCCGACGACCCGACCGAACTGAACGATCTGGCCGGCGACCCCGCTCAGCTGTCTCGCCTGCTGACGATGGTTGATCAGTACAACCAGTGGGCGCTGCGCAACAACGTGATTTCAAGCTTACCGCCCGGCCCGGTCATCCCGCCGGACCCGTTGGAGCCACGCCCCAACGACCTGTTTGTGGACAGCTTCTCCCGCAGCGACAGCAAGAACGCCGATGCCTCCGCCGGCGGCATGAGCGGCTCGGCTGTCCCGCCGCTCGGCGCAGAAAGCGCCTACTACGAGGGCTTTGAGGGGAGCGGGTCGGCCGACTCGATCACGATCGACGCCACCATGCTCCGCATGGCGACCGGCCCGGGCATGAGCGAGAGCGGCATCATGCATAACTTCATCGATCAGGACATCCTCGATGGCCGGGGCTTCAGCATCGGGATCGAGGTGCTTCAGATCGATAGCGCCAACACCGATACCGCCAACCGTTTTGCCGGCTTCGGGGTCGGCCTCAGCCAGGCCGAAGCCGCGTCGGGGGCCGATATCAATGACAGCACCGCCCAGTCGTTCCGCGCTGGGCTTGCGGACTTTTTCGTAGAGCTCAACCTCAACGGCGACGTTCAGGTCCGTTCTGAGGGTGCGCTCCTCGCTACCGTGAACGTCGGTGCTGTTCAAGGCCGCCTTGAAGCACGCCTTTATGTAAGCGGTTTCGATCATGGGCAGACGGCTACCGCCGCGGTCTTCTTCGAAGGCCAGCAGTTAGATATTAACCCGGCCGACGCCGACAAGCTGACCCGCACATTCACTTGGGACGGTACATCTGAGAACTACATTGGCCTCAGCGCCCGCGCAAGCAACCGGGTTCTGATCGACAACCTGCGCGTCGCGGAGCTCGTGCGCGGCGATCTCGATAACGACGGCGATGTGGATGACGCGGATTTCGGCCTCGCCTTTGCCGCCTTTACCGGCCCCGGCGGCGGGCCGAGCGTGAACCCCGCGGCAGACCTCGACGGCGACGGCGATGTTGATGATGCAGATTTCGGCCTGATGTTTGCCGAGTTTACGGGACCGCAATAAGGCATTGTGCTTCAATTCCAAGCAGTGTTTTCGCACCATACCCATGAGGCTCGTCTATTGACCGAAGTTTGGTTTTCCCTCATCCGCATAGACGCGAACCCGATCACGATGCACTGCCAGCAAACCAACGGCGAGCTGTACACCGGTGTCGGGCTGTCACGCTGAGAACCGGCCGAAGACCCGTTATGGCAACCACCGTTTTATCCCCGATATCAAGCCCCGCAATAAAAGCGGCGCACGCCTTCCGCGATCGGTTCGGCCGCGCCGCGCAGGCGGTCGCGCTTGCCCCCGGGCGCGTCAACCTGATCGGCGAGCACGTGGATTACTGCGGCGGGTTTGTCCTGCCCATGGCCATCGACCGCTATACCGCGATCGCTGTGGCCCCCTCGGCAGACCCAACGGCGGTCCGTGTCGGCAGCGGCATGGCGGAGGCGGTCTGCAGCTTCACGTTGAGCGGTGGACGCGGGCCGATCATGGCGGCGCCCGCCTGGGCGCGGTACGTGCTCGGCGTGGTGCAGTTGATGATCGAGGCGGGCGAGGGTGTCACCGGCTTCGACGCCTGGATCGAATCCAACGTGCCTCTGGGGGCCGGGCTGTCGAGCAGCGCGGCGCTGGAGGTCGCCACCGCCACAGCGGTCGATGCATTGCACGGCCGTGCACGCGAACCGATGCAGGCCGCGGCGCTCTGCCAGCGTGCCGAGCACGCGTTTGCCGGTGTGCCCTGCGGGATCATGGATCAGGCCGCGAGCGCATCGGCCCGGGCCGGCCACGCGGTCCTGCTCGACTGCCGCAGCGGCGACACCGAGCACGTGCCGCTGGACGGCGCCTCGGCCGGGGTGCTGATCGCGAACACGAACGTGAAACATGCGCTCAGTGACGGCGCATACGCCAAGCGCCGGGCCGACTGTAAGCGCGCCGCCGAGGCGTTGGGCGTAGAGCTGCTGCGTGACGCGACGCCGGCGCTGGTTGAAGACCGCCGCGCGGCACTGGACGGCCTGGCCTACCGCCGGGCCCGGCACGTGACCGCCGAGATTGAGCGGACCGTCCGGGCGGCCGGCCACCTGCGCCGGGGTGACTGGACCTCGTTTGGCCGGTGCATGGATAACAGCCACGCATCGCTGCGTGACGACTTCGAGGTCAGCTGCACGGAACTGGACACGATGGTTGACATCGCCCAGCAGATCGGCACCACCGGTGGCGTCTACGGCAGCCGCATGACCGGGGGCGGGTTCGGCGGCTGTACCGTCTCTCTCGTGCAGGTCGAGCAGGCGGACGCGATAACCCAACAGCTCCACCAGGCCTACGAATCACAAACCGGGATCACACCCGACATCTTCCTGACCCGCCCCGCGCGAGGGGCGCACGTTCTGAACCTGAAGTAGCAACACAAAACCGCCAAGGAGGCAACACCATGACCCGGCTGCTTACACTCGCCTGTGCTGTATTCACGATGACGCTTGTCGGCTGCTCCGAAAGCGGGTCGGGCGACGACACGCTGACCGTGGGCTTTAGCCAAGTCGGTGCGGAGTCCGGCTGGCGGACGGCCGAAACCGAGTCGATCCGCAGCGAAGCCGAGGCACGCGGTATTGAACTCAAGTTCTCCGACGCCCAGGACAAACAGGAGAACCAGATCAAGGCGCTCAACACATTCATCGCGCAGGGCGTGGATGCGATCATCCTGGCGCCAAAAGTGGAGACGGGCTGGGAGCCGGTTCTGAAGAAGGCGAAGAAGCGCGGGATCCCGGTCATCCTTGTTGACCGCGGGGTCGAGGTCGAGGACGAGTCGCTGTATGTCACCTTGATTGCCAGCGACTTTATCCACGAAGGCGAGCAGGCGGCGAAGTGGCTGGCCGAAAAAACCGGCGGGAAGGCAAACATCGCCGAACTCCAAGGCACCCCCGCTGCCTCGGCGGCGATCGAGCGCAAGCAGGGTTTTGAGCAGGAGATCGCCAAGCACCCGGGCATGAAGATCATCAAGTCACAGACCGGCGATTTCACACGCTCGAAAGGCAAAGAGGTCATGGAGGCCATGCTCAAAGGTGAGGGCGGCGACGAGATCAACGCCGTCTATGCGCACAACGATGACATGGCGTTGGGCGCGATCCAGGCGATCGAAGAGGCCGGCAAGAAACCCGGCGAAGATATCATCATTGTCTCGATCGACGGCGTGCGGGGCGCGTTCGAGGCGATGGTCGCGGGCAAGCTCAACTGCACCATCGAGTGCAACCCCCTGCTCGGGCCGATGGCGTTCGATGCGGTCGAGAAGGCGCTGGCGGGCGAAGAGCAGCCCAAGCGCATCGTTGTCGAAACCACGATCTACGACCAGTCCATCGCGGCGGACGTGATCGACAGCCGGAAGTACTGACCTGTCTCAATAGGTATACGCGCGGCGCTGTCCGCGGCGCGCTTGGATGGAAGGTGCCCCGAGTGGCAGAATACGAACTGGTTGAACTCCGCGGGATCGTCAAGACGTTCCCCGGTGTCCGGGCGCTCGACGGCGTGGATTTCACCCTGCGCGCCGGCGAGGTCCACGCGCTCATGGGCGAGAACGGCGCGGGCAAGAGCACGCTCATCAAGGTCCTCACCGGCGTGTACCCGCGCGACGGCGGAACGATGACGCTCGACGCCACGGAGATCCACCCGCGGACCCCGCTGGACGCACAGCGGCTGGGGATCGCGACCGTCTATCAGGAGGTCAACCTGATCCCCGAGCTGACGGTCGCGGAGAACCTGTCGATCGGGCGCGAGCCCAGGCGGCTGGGGTTGATCGACTGGGGGACCGTCAAGCGCCGCGGCAAAGAGATGATGGCCCGGCTGGACCTGGACCTCGACGTCACCCTGCCGGTGCGCAGCTACTCGATTGCGCTGCAGCAGATGGTCGCCATCGCCCGGGCGATCGATCAGGAGGCCAGGGTGCTGGTCCTCGATGAGCCGACCTCGTCACTCGACGCCGCGGAGTGCGACCAGCTGTTCAGCGTCATGTACCGGCTGCGCGATCAGGGCCTGGGCATCGTGTTCGTCAGCCATTTCCTCGACCAGGTCTACGCCGTCAGCGACCGGCTGACCGTGCTGCGTAACGGCCGGCTCGTCGGCGAGTTCGAGACGTCGAAGCTGCCTCGTCTCGAACTGGTCTCCAAGATGATCGGCAAGGACGCGGAGCAGGTCGAGGCGATGGACCACGCGCCCAAGGCCCGGCCGGCCGGGGACCACCCGGTCGTGGCGAAGGCGACGGCGCTGTCGCGCAGGCACGCGGTATCGGGCGTCGATCTAGAGGTGCGTGGCGGGGAGGTCCTCGGGCTTGCGGGGCTGCTCGGCTCGGGCCGGTCGGAGACGGCGCGGCTGCTGTTCGGCATCGACACACCCGACACGGGAACGATCGAGATCAACGGGCAGGCCGTGACGACGCACAACCCGCGCACCGCGATCCGCAACCGCATCGCGTTTACCCCCGAGGACCGCAAGGACGCGGGCATCATCCCGGACCTGAGCGTCCGCGAGAACATCGTGCTCGCGTTGCAGGGCCGGCGCGGCTGGCTGCGCCGGATCCCGTTCCACGAACAGCAGGCGCTCGCGGACCAATACATCAAGGCCCTGAACATCGCCACGCCCGACGCGGACAAGCCCGTCGGCCAGCTCTCGGGCGGCAACCAGCAGAAAGTCATCCTCGGCCGGTGGCTGGCGATGCAGCCCCGGCTGCTGATGCTCGACGAGCCGACGCGCGGGATCGATGTCGGCGCCAAGGCGGAGATCGAGCAACTGATCGCCGAGCTCTGCAGCGAGGGCATGGCCCTGCTGTTTATCTCCAGCGAGCTCGAAGAAGTCGCCCGCGACAGCCACCGCGTCATCGTCCTGCGCGACCGCAAACAGGTCGGCGAGCTGAGCGGAGAGGACATCCGCCTGGACAGCATCATGTCCATCATCGCCTCGGGCCAGGAGGCGGCCGCCCATGCCTGAGGCCCTGAAAAAACTGCTCTGGCCGCTTGCCGCGCTCGGCGTGCTGCTGCTGTTCAACACGGCGATGAACCCGGCGTTCTTCTCGATCACGATCAGCGACGGCCGGCTGACCGGCTCGCTGGTCGATGTCCTGGACCGCGCCACGCCGGTCATCCTCCTGGCCCTGGGCATGACCCTGGTCATCGCGACCGCGGGCGTGGACCTGTCGGTCGGCGCGGTGATGGCGATGGCCGGCTCGCTGGCGGCGATGCTGCTGGTCGACATGCAGGCCCACCTCTCGGCCGTCATCGTGCTGACGCTGGGCGTGTGCGCGCTCGCCGGGCTGTGGAACGGCGTGCTCGTCTCGATCGTCGGCATCCAACCGATCGTCGCGACGCTGATCCTCATGGTCGCGGGCCGCGGCATCGCCCAGCTCATGACCGACGGGCAGATCATCCCGATCGACTCCAGCCCCGGCTTCGCGTTCCTCGGCGGCGGCACCTTTCTAGGCCTACCGTTCACGATCACCCTCGCGGTGTCGGCGGTCGTGCTGACCATCGTCGTGATCCGCTTCACCGCGCTGGGCCTGTTCATCGAGTCGGTCGGCGGCAACGAGACGGCCAGCCGATACGCCGGGCTGAGCGTCCGGGGCGTCCGCCTGTCGGTTTATACCTTCACCGGGCTGTGCGCCGGGCTGGCGGGGCTGATCTACGCCTCGGACATCACCGCCGCCGACGCCAACTACGCCGGGCTCTACCTCGAGCTGGACGCGATCCTCGCGGTCGTGCTCGGCGGGACCTCGCTGATGGGCGGGCGGTTCTACCTCGCCGGCTCGGTGGTCGGCGCCCTGATCATCCAGACGCTGAACACAACGATCCTGATGACCGAGATCAACGGCGCCAGCGTCCCGGTGGAATACAACCTGGTGATCAAAGCGCTCGTTGTCTTCGTTGTTTGCCTGCTCCAATCCGAAACCGTTAAGCAGATGATCATGCGTAGAAGAGCCGTTCATGACTGACCTGATACACCGGCTCCGGCCCAAACCACAGCACGTCCCGCTGGTCGCAACGGCGGCGGTGTTTATCTTGCTCTACGCCGTCGCGTGCATCCGCTACGAGGGGTTTGCTTCCTGGTTCCAGGCGACTTCGCTTATCGCAGACAACGCCCCGCTGGGCCTGGCCGCGATCGGGATGACCTTTGTGATCCTCTCGGGGGGGATCGACCTGTCTGTCGGGGCCGTGATCGCGTTGTCGAGCATCTTCCTTGCCAGCTGCCTGGTCCCGCCTGATCAGGGCGGGGCGGGGATGCACGCCGGGGTCGCGATCCCGCTGACGCTTGTGGGCGGCACCGCATTTGGTGCGGTGATGGGGGCGGTGATCCGGGTCTTCAAGCTGCCACCGTTCCTGGTCACACTCGCCGGCATGTTCCTCGTCCGGGGCCTCGCGCTCGTGCTCACCGAGCAGAAGCGCATCAGTATCATTGGTGTCGAATCGTTTGACCCGTTGGTGGACTTCCTGGTGTTTGACTTCAACCTGCCCGCGATCGTTTTCATCTTCGCCACTCTGCTCGCGGTTGCCGTTGCGAAGTACACACGCTTCGGCCGAACCACCTACGCGATCGGTGGCAACGAAGACTCCGCAAACCTCATGGGGCTTCCGGTCGGATCAACTACCGTAAAGATCTATGCGCTCAGCAGCCTCTGCGCAGCCGCCGGCGGCGTTCTGCACGCGATCGGTTCGCAGTCCGGTGACGCGTCGGTCGGCTACCTGCTGGAGCTGGACGCGATCGCCGCGGTCGTCATCGGCGGGACGCTGCTGACCGGTGGCTATGGCTATGTGATCGGGACGTTCCTCGGCCTCCTGATCCTGGCCGTCATCACGGTCATCCCAACCTATGAAGGGGACCTCAACGCGTGGTGGACAAGGATCGTAATCGGCGTACTGCTGCTGGCGTTTATCCTGCTACAACGCGTCGCACAACCGCGCAAAACCTAAGGCCGGCATCTGCCAGATCAAACCAAGCATGCGGGCTCGATCAGAAAGGACATCATCGTGAGCGATCATAATCGAATCCTTCAAAACAGCGGGCTGCTCCGCCTCATCGTTGTAGCGCTGGTGCTGCTGTTTCCCTGTTTAGGCTGTGCCGCCGCTCCAAAGCCGAACATCGTCTTGATCTTTATCGACGACATGGGATATGCCGACCCCTCCTGCTTCGGCGGTCAAGACGCCAAGACGCCGAACATCGACCGCCTTGCCACAGAAGGCATCGCGTTCGAGCAGTTCTACGTCAATTCCCCGATCTGCTCGCCCTCACGTGTCGCGATTTCGACCGGGCAGTACCCCAACCGGTGGGGGATCACCTCTTACCTCGCCAGGCGGGAATTGAACACGAAACGGGGTATGGCGCACTGGCTTGACCCCCAGGCCCCGATGCTTGCCAGAAGCCTGCAACGCGCAGGGTACGCGACCGGACACTTCGGCAAGTGGCACATGGGCGGCCAACGCGATATCGACAACGCCCCACCCATCACCGACTACGGCTTCGATCAGTCCCTGACCAACTTCGAGGGCATGGGCCCCAAGCTCCTGCCACTGACACGCGCCCCGCGCGAGGACGGGACCATCAAAGAAGGCAGGATCTGGGCGGACGCGGAACGGCTCGGCGGGCCCGTGACGTGGATGCAGCGCAGCGAGATCACCGGCGGCTTTGTCGATGCGGCCCTGGCCTTTATCGATCAGGCCGGCAAGGATGACAAACCGTTCTACGTCAACCTCTGGCCGGACGATGTGCACAGCCCGTTCTTCCCCTCGGTCGAAAACTGGGGCCCGACACAACGCGACCTGTATTTGTCTGTCCTGACAGAAATGGATCAGCAACTGGGCAAGCTACTGGACCACATACGCAGCACGCCGGAACTCCGCAACAACACGCTGATCCTGTTCTGCTCGGACAACGGGCCGGGCAAAGGGGCCGGCCGGCCGGGCGTCTTCAAAGGGTATAAGACACACCTGTACGAGGGGGGCATCCGGTCCCCGCTGATCGTATGGGGGCCGGGCCTGATTGCGGCGGACGCGGTCGGCGGACGCAACAAGCAGTCGGTGTTCTCGGCGATCGACCTCGTCCCCTCGCTGCTCGTTATCACAGGCACAAAACATGAAAAAGCTATCGCATACGACGGCGAGGACCTCCACGAGACGGTGCTCGGCCGGGCAACCGATTCCCGCAAGGCGCCGCTGTTTTTCAGCCGCCCGCCTGACCGAAAGAATTTTTACGGGTTTAAAGACCTCCCGGACCTGGCCGTGCGCGACGGCAAGTGGAAACTATTGTGTGATTACAACGGAGCCAGGCCAGAACTTTACGATCTATCAAACGACGCCGGAGAGACTGCAAACCTCGCCGAGAAGCACCCAGAGATCACGCAAGATCTGGTCCGCCAAGCCCTTGCATGGTATCACGAAGTCGATCCAGACCATTCAAAATAGGAACCGGTCGGTGTGCACCGTCTTCACAACCGCCTGTTTATCTGGGGCCCGTTTCACCATACAAGCGATGAGTTGTGGCCTTGAAAGCAAATGCGTTCTCAACTCCAAATACATGCATATCACGCGATCTTCCCGTTGTCTGCATCGAGCGTGCTCCGCCCGGCGGTTGACAAGCCGGCCTGTTGGGCCGGCCAATCGCTTTCGAGCAGCGCGTCACCGATGTCGGTGTTGTCGTCGGCGGACGCGTTATCCGTTTCGGTCAACGCCAGCGCCACGGCGATCACATCGATGCGCGGCATCGCCTCGGTTGATGCGGCAATACCGTCGTCGGTCAACGCCGCCTGTTGCGTCGCGGGCGGGGGCGGCGAGGCGGCCGCGGCCGGCGCGCCCGGGCCGGTGAACGCGGCGAAGGCCAGGCCGAAGTCCGCGTCGTCCACATCGCCGT
>JANQKT010000018.1 GCA_028280965.1 Phycisphaeraceae bacterium | reverse complement strand
GTGGGACGTCTGCTCGCTGATCTGGTGCTCGCGGCAGACGTCAACAATCGTCTTGCCGGCCTGCTCGGCCTCACGCAAGATCCGGGCCTTCTGCTCCGTCGTGTGTCGCTTGCCTGGCATCGCCTGATCTTTTTGGGTTGGACCAGACTAACCACTCAAGCCGGCCAGTCCTCGTAACCTCGACCAATCACATGAGCAGGTCTTTGACCACGTGCCCGTGCACATCGGTCAAGCGGAACCGGCGGCCCTGGAAGCGGTAGGTCAAGCGCTCGTGATCCACGCCCATCAGGTGCAGCAGTGTGGCGTTCAGGTCGTGGATGTGGACCGGGTTCTCGGTGATGTTGTAACTGAAATCGTCGGTCTCGCCGTACACCATGCCGGGCTTGATCCCGCCGCCGGCCATCCAGATCGTGAAACATCGCGGGTGGTGGTCTCGGCCGTAGTTGGTCTTGGACAGCCCACCCTGGCAGTAGATGGTCCGACCGAACTCGCCGCCCCAAATCACGAGCGTGTCGTCAAGCATGCCGCGCCGCTTGAGGTCTTTGATGAGCGCCGCGGCGGGCTGGTCGATATCCTTGCACTGAAGCGGCAGGTCGCGGGGGAGGTTGAAGTGCTGGTCCCAGCCTCGGTGGAAGACCTGGACCGCCCGCACATCACGTTCGGCGAGTCGCCGGGCAAGCAGGCAGTTATAGGCGAACGTGCCGGGCTTCTTGACATCGGGGCCATACATCTCGAGTGTTTTTTCGGATTCGTTCGACGTGTCGACCAGGTCCGGGACGGAGGCCTGCATACGGAAAGCCATCTCGTACTGTGCGATACGGGCGTGTGTTTCAGGGTCGCCAACCTTCGCGGCGTGGACCTGATTGAGCTCTGCAAGACGATCGAGCATCTTTCTGCGGCTGCCGCGCGATACGCCCTTGGGGTCACCGAGATACAGCACCGGGTCGCCCTCCGAACGCAGCATGGCACCGGCGTATTCACTGGGCAGGAAACCGGAGCCCCAAAGCCTGTGATAGAGCGCTTGAGCATCCCGCCTGGCTGACCAGGTGGAGTTGAGCACGACGAACGACGGCAGGTCTTCGTTCATGCTGCCCAGGCCGTAGCTCAGCCATGCCCCCAGGCTCGGCCGCCCGGGGATCTGGTGGCCGGTCTGGATGTAGGTGATCGCGGGGTCGTGGTTGATCGCCTCGGTGTACATCGACTTGATGATGCACATCTCGTCGACCACGCCGGCCATGTGCGGCAGCAGATCGGAAACATGCGCGCCGCTCTGGCCGTGCTGCTTGAACTGGTAGATCGACGGCGCGACGGGGAAACGCTTCTGCCCCGATGTCATCGTGGTGAGCCGCTGGCCCATGCGGACCTCGTCGGGCAGGTCCTTGTCGAACAGGCCCTGCATCTTCGGCTTGTAGTCAAACATGTCCATCTGCGATGGCGCACCGGACATGAACAGATAAATCGCCCGCTTGGCTTTGGGCGCGAAGTGCGGTAGGCCCGGCAACCCGGTGGTGTCCGAGCCCGGCTGCGGTATTGGGGTTCCCCCACTAGCGATCGCTTCTTTGTTCAGTAGCGAGCCGAGCGCGACCGCGCCGAGACCCATGGCCGTGCGGCCAAAGAACTGACGGCGAGTCTCCAGCTTCACATAGTGATCATGTGGGTCCATATGAGTTCCACCTTCTACAGCGGCGTTAGGGCTTGTTAACAAACTCGTCCAGGTTGATGAGCGTACTTGCAGTTACGGTCCAGGCCGCCAATTCGGCCGGGTCCAGCGCCGTATCCGGTTTTGAAGTGCCGGTCGTGATCAATGCCTTGGCGGCTTCGGTATCGGCCTGGTAATAGGCAAGCTGCTCCCTGTAACCGGCCAACAGGATTGCCCGCTCTTGATCCGTCGTCTTACGCAACAGCGTGCGCTCAACCAGCCAAGCGATGCGCTGGTTGATATCACCTTTGGCTTCTTTCATTACGCGTTCGCCCAGGCGTCGTGCGCTCTCGACGTACTGGGGTTCATTGAGCAGAACCAAAGCCTGCATCGGTGTGTTGGTTCGCTCCCGCCTGACCACGCAGGATTCGCGATTGGGCGCATCGAACACAACCAGATAAGGTGGAGGCGCGGTGCGCTTCCAGAAGATATACATACTACGGCGGTATACCTTGTCGCCGGTGTCGGCCCGGAAGTTCGCGGTGTTCGAACCGACATACCCAACCGCCCGCCAGATCCCCGCGGGCTGCGGCGGCTTGACCGAAGCGCCGCCGATTTCATCATTCAGGAGGCCGCTGACGGCCAACGCCTGGTCTCGAAGCACCTCCGCGTCCAGTCGCAGGCGCGGGCCCCGCGCGAGCAACCGGTTGTCCGGGTCCTGCCTGTACCGCTCCGCCGATACTGATGCGGATTGACGGTACGTCGCGGACATGACGATGCGCTTCAGCAGCCGCTTGACGTCCCAGCCGTCTTCCACAAACTGCACCGCGAGCCAATCCAACAGCTTGGGGTGCGAGGGCAGCTCCCCCTGCATCCCGAAGTCTTCGCTGGTCTTGACCAGACCGGTCCCAAAGAGCTGCTGCCAATACCGGTTCACCGTCACTCGGGATGTGAGGGGGTGCTCTCCGCCCATCAGCCATTGCGCGAAGCCCAGCCGGTTGCGCGGCTGGTCTTCGGCCAGCGGTGGCAGGAAATCGGGAACATCCCGCCGCACTTCATCGCGCTTCTGATCGTACAAACCCCGGTCCAGCACGTGGGCCTTGCGCGGTTCTTTCGTCTCTTTAAAGACAAGGGTTGTTGGCGAGGCGTCGAACAGCTTCTTACGCTGGTCTTGAACCTCCGTACGCTGCTTGAGCAGCGAAGAGTAGACCTTCTCAACCGTATTCAAGTAGTACTGCCTCAGTGATTCGACCTGCTGATCGGTGCGCTCGCCTTCGGTAGTTGCCAGGAGATCGGCGAGCACATCGTGCCCGCTTATCGACTCGACTTCTTTGCTCGAAAGCAGCCGGTCATACACCCGCACGTCGTCGATGGAGCAGTTGGTCAGCGGCCCGCCCGGCGTCCGGCGGCCGAGCGTGAAAGGCACGCCGGTCTTCGTCGTGCCGTCCAGGCCGTTGTGGCTGGCATCAAAGGGCTGGGGCTTGCCATCGATATAGACCGTCACGCCCTTCGCCTTCTTTGATCCGTCATACGTGATGAAGACGTGGTGCCACTGATTGGGCTCGAGCACATCCGCTTTGGTCGTCACTTTCAGTGTCTTGCCGGGCCAGGCATGGATCAGGTGCATCGCGACCCGACGCTTGTCGATATACAGGTCCCAGCCGCGGTAGCTGGTGGCCTCGTCCATCTTTGCGATCGCGGCGCCGGTCACGTTGCCCGGCGTCTTGATCCAGCAGCCGTAGCTGAATGCCTGGTCCTGCTCGAAGTTTGCCAGGTCAATGCCCAGCTCGATCCGATCACCGCCAGCAAAGGAGAACCCGCTGCCAATCTTGCCGGGTACCCAACGGGGCTTGCCCTTGATCTGCCCTGTTGATTCAGGCGAGACCAGGTTCGCGGTGGTGTTGCCCTTGTTTTCATCCAATGGGCAGTGCACCACGAGGCCGTCGGATACCGGTTGGACCGCCTCGATCTCGCCTGCGCTTCGCAGGCGGTCTTGTTCCGCGACCCAGGCGAGGAAGACCGGCTCGACCTCGGCCTTGCGTGCCACGATCTGATCGTTAAGTGACTTGATCCGGTCGTCGTACTCGGCCAGCTTCTCCTTGGTTGACACGCTATGAACCCGCACGATCGGCCCGTGCGCCTTGTTGTTGCCGTCCATCGGGTTGCCGTCGAAGCTGTTGAAGAAGGCATACAGCTCGAAGAACTCGGCTTGTGAGATCGGGTCGTACTTGTGGTCGTGGCAAACCGCGCAGCCGGTTGTCATCCCCAGCCAGACCGTGCCCATCGTTTCAACGCGGTCGATCACATTTCGGACGTGGACCTCTTCCTTGATCGATCCGCCTTCGTTGGTCGTGACGTGACAGCGATTGAAGCCGCTTGCGACCTGCTGTTCGAGCGTCGCGTTCTCGAATAAATCGCCGGCCAACTGCTCGATCGAGAAGCGGTCGTAGGGCATGTTCTGATTGAATGCCTGGATGACCCAATCACGATAGGGGTACATCTCGCGGTAGTTGTCCAGGTGCAGCCCGTGCGTGTCGCCGTAGCGCACGGCGTCCAGCCAGTAGCGCGTCATGTGCTCGCCGTACCGCGGCGAAGCAAGCAACCGATCCACTACTTTTTCGTACGCATCTTCCGAGTCGTCTTCGACAAATGCCGTGACCTGCTCCGGGGTCGGCGGCAGGCCCGTGAGGTCAAGCGTCACCCGCCTGATGAGTGTGCGTTTATCTGCTTCCGGCGCGGGGGCGATCCCCTCTGCTTCGAGCCGGGCTAATACAAACCGATCGACCTCATTCCGCACCCAGCCGGCCCGCTCCACCTCCGGCAGCGGCGCCTGCGATGGGGGAACAAACGACCAGTGCGGCTCGTAACCCGCGCCATCCTGGATCCATCGTTCAAGCAGTGATTTCTCGGCAGCGGTGAGCTCCACCTTCGTCTTCGGGGGCGGCATCACGAGTTTCGACTTATCCGAGTGGATGCGCGATATCAGCTCGCTGCCCTGCGGGTCCCCGGGCTCGATGACCGACCACGCGCCAAAATAACCATCGCCGTCCTCGGCGTAGTCAAGGCGGAGGTCCGCCTCCCGCGCCTCGCTGTCCGGGCCGTGGCATGCAAAACACTTATCCGAAAGGATCGGCCTGATGTAGCGGTTGTAGCTGACCGGGCTTTGCGCGGGTGATTCCTCGGACTCAGCATTAGAAACCGTAAGGATCTCAATGTCGGTGTGTGTCTGCGGCTGGTCACAGCCCAAAACAGCCAATGCAACGCCAAGAAACGTAGTGCCCCGTGAAATATAACCAGTAGGTGATTTCTGCATAAGCCATTCCGGGCTAGAGCGCGGCTACTCCCAAGGGACGCTGACGCTGTCTCGGATTACAAAATCCTTCTGCCATTTATAGAGGGCCTCGAAGGGACTGTAGAACCGTCGGCCAGGACAAGGTTTGTGCTGCCCGAGTGCCGCGTGAGTATGAAGCGGTTCATATCGCCGCCGGCCAGGATCGAGCCGCCATCCAGCCCGGGGTTGTCAGGGTGCTCCATGGAAACGGGCACATCGCTACCAACAGGGTACCCACCGACCCACACCGCATCCGCGTACGACGGGAGGTCTGAAGGCCTGGGGAAATCGAGTTTGCCACTCCAAAACAGCGACGCCGGCCGGCCGGTAGGCGTGAAGCTGCCTTTCGGGTCGTTTGCCCAGTAGTTATGACCGTACCTGGCGATCGCGAACCGCTGATTGCCGTTGAAGCTTGCCTTTCATACCCACTACGTGCCGTCCCACCAAGCGGTTGTAGAGCCGCCGATCTGCAGCTGGCCCGGGCCATCGCCCCGCAGCACCCGACAAAGCCGATACGCCTGTGGCCCGAGGTCTTGAGTCGATCGACAATCTGGAGCATCGTCGCGACATTGTCGATCCCGACCACATCCACATCGGTCCCCCAAACAGATTGAGGGAACAGCACAACGGGCTGTCGCAGACGGATCGTATTGATGACTTCGGCAGGCCACTCTCCACCTAAGGCAAGCCCGGCGAACAAGCCGTCGCGCAACACCGGCGGCTGGTGCTGTTTGCGGATCTGTGTCACGGGGTCATCGGCGTAACGCCACTCCTGCACAACCAACGCGGCGTTCAAGTCCGAGGCCGTACGCGATACGCCGTCCAAATAGGTGGGCACATTCTTGCCACCGTTCTCGATCGACCGGCGGAGGAAGGCGCCAAGAAAGCGGCTGTGAGCTTGCACATCCTGCGTCCGCCGTCGATGTTGAGTGGCACCGAACTTATAGCCGAGCTCATTGGCCGCCCTTTCGACCTTGATCCGCATGGCCTCAGAGACATCCGATTTGTTGCTCAGAGCCTTCGAAACAGTCGCAACCGACAGGTGATCTGCGACCATTTTACGGCTAACCGACGAGTTGGTACGGATCTCAGGCATTACCGAAAAGCTAAGCATTTTTCGAAATATATCAATCAATTTTTCGAAAATATCTCTGCATACGGCGCAAATAGCGAATTGGAACCAACACAACATAGTTGGGGCCATAATGCTTAAGCACTAGAACCAATCCATGTCGATCAAAGACACCTATTGTCGCGCCGCCGCCACAAGACACCAACAACCAAGCAACGCGGCCAGACGATTCTTGGCGCTGAGTAAATTCCTACAAGACTCCCGACCCACTCCAATTGAATTTGCACAGGACGCGCACCGTGCTGCAACAATCGTTTGAGGAGTTGCAGTATTGGGGATTCACCAAAAATCTAGGCGAGGCCAGTCGGCTGTCTCCAAACCCGGCCGAGAAAGCCTCGCCAACCGGCCAAGCACCTGATCTTGGCGAGCAAGGAAGCATGCTGAATGCCGTCCCGAGAAATGTGAATATGGGTATACCCGTAGAGCAGACGCATGCAGAAAGATTCGACACCATTGCAAATCAAAGCAGTGGCACCTGAGATGCCTCAGTACAGAAATGTAGTTAATTTCGAAATTTTTTATCAAAATTTCCGAAATTTTTAGCGCAAAATCTTAACTCCTGATAAGATCGGCGTCATGCCATCCAAAGCCAGCAATAGCAATCCAGTTAGTCAAAAGGAGATCGCCGATCACCTGCAGGTCTCCGTTGCAACGGTTTCGAAAGCCTTAAGTAACAAATCGGATGTCTCTGAGGCCATGCGGATCAAGGTCGAAAGGGCGGCCAATGAGCTCGGCTACAAATTCAGCCTCACCAACCAGCGCCGCCAACCACAGAAGACGAACACGAGCAACCAGTTCATCGGCGTCTTCCTCCGCCGGCCGATCGAGAACGGCGGCAAAAACGTGCCCACCTACATGGACGGTATGTCTCGCCTTGCCGCAGCACAAAACATCTCGCTGGTCGTGCAAGAATGGCGGTACGCCGATGACCCCAGGACGCTAGTCAGCAAACAGCAACAGCCGCCGGCCTTGCGCGACGGATTACTGTCAGGCGTCGCGCTCGGAGGCGAATGGCCGGCGGACGTAATCAACTCACTCGGTCTGCGCCAGCCGGTCGTATTGTTCCCACAATCTGTGACCGGCAGCCAAGTGGATGTGGTGGGCATGGACAACGTTGCGACGATGTTCCAGATCATCGATCGCCTACAACGGCTTGGGCACCAGCGTGTCGGCTTTGTCGGACGGTGCCGCGCGATGGCCTGGGCCAGCGAACGGTTCGCCGGCTACGTTAATGCAATGGACCGCCTGGGGCTGCCTTACCACCCCGAGTGGGTGATCGACATCGACGAAACACCCATGCTCAACGAGGGGCACGAGGACTACTGGCGGAAACAGCTGGACCGGGTTGAATCTGCACGCAATGGAGACGGCGTCGAAGCATGGGTGTGCAGCAGCGACTGGCCGGCATTCCAGCTCTACCGTGGGATGGCGGACCGCGGGTACGAGATCCCGAGGGACCTCTCGATCACCGGGTTCGATGACACCGAGCCGGTCCACCTGGGGTGCCCTCAGGTGACCAGCGTCCGCGTTCCGAGAGAGGTCATCGGTGAAGCCGCGCTCCGGCGGCTGATGTGCCTCATCAACAACCCAAACTCATACGCCCGACAATCAAACTTCCCGTGCGAGCTCAAACTCAACGGGACGATCAGCTGTCCAACTTATTCGAACGACACGAGTAACAAACCGGGAGGCGTCGCGCATATAAGCCAATCGTGATAGTTCCACACGGTCATGCAACCGGACAACTAAGTAGGAACTGTCATTCCCTCACAACTTCTGTCGTTACTAGGCTCGCATTTAGTTTGGCCCAGGCTTGTGCCCGGCCTTGATCTGGAGTCCGTCAAGACTCCGATATTTACAGTCACCCTGAACGGAGGCAATCGAAATGAAGGTTAGAGCATTCTCGAGCATTGCAGCAGTAGGTGCCGCGGTCGCCGGGTTCGGCGTCTCGGCACAGGTCATCCCGCTGGTCAACGCGGATTTCTCAGCCGACGGATGGACGAACGAAGAGCAGTTCATCCAGAACACCGGCGAAAATGATCCCAGCAATATCACGGGCTGGGGCGCCCAGGGCTTGGTGCGGGCATACAGCCTGGACATCGACGGCGACGGCGATCCCACGGTGAGCGACGGTGGTGCCGTCACGCCTCAGAACAGGATCTGGAGCGGCTGGGTTAGTGGTGACGCGCTGATTCAGATCGGCTTCCAGGGCTTTGTCGATCCGACGAGCTCCATCTGGCAGGACGTAAGCACCTTCGAAGAAGGCAAGGAATACCAGTTCAGTATTGATGTCGCGCCGGGTTTTGAGAACGCCAACCAGGTCAGCTACATCAATATCGAACGCGCATCAGACGGCACGGTTCTGGCCGACAACATCTTTGTCGGTGATTGGACCAACGGCAGCGTGACGAACGACGACGGCGGCGGCGTAAGCGGGCCCTCGATGACGGTGTCTTACACCGCGACCGCTGCGGATGTCGGCAGCGCGATCCGCGTGCGTTTCGGCGCTGATATAGGCGGCTCTGGCACGTCTGTTTTTGCTAACCCCGTGCTTGAGATTTTGGGCGGCGGCGGCGATCCGGCCGACCTGGACCTCGACGGCGACGTGGACGACGCAGACTTCGCTTTGTTCTTCGCCGCGTTCTCCGGCCCCGGCGTGCCGACGGGCAACCCCGCCGCCGACCTGGACGGCGATACCGACACCGACGACGCGGACTTCGGCTTGG
>JANQKT010000006.1 GCA_028280965.1 Phycisphaeraceae bacterium | reverse complement strand
CCGACTGTTAAGCTGCCGGAGCACCCCATCACACAGCAAGGCAACGAACAAAATCAAACGCACAGCTGCTTCTGGCTCCCGCCGGGGCTAATCCATCAGCCACCGGGTCTTTCGGCCATTGATCTCGGAGCCGCCACGCAACGCCGCGATGAGAAGTGGCGGCGCGTGACAGACATCGCTCGGCTGTACTGCACGGCACGGGCTTCAGAGCTGACCGCCGACGCCCCCGTCGGCGGCGTCGGCCAACGCACGCCTTCACGGGCTACCAAGCATGAATGAGAGCTACTCCAGCAAGCGGCGCGAGTCTTTCAACGGGTGACATGACCCGAAACAGAGGTCAACAACAAGCGGGCGGACTTGATCGCCTGACTACGTGCTGTCCACCGCCGCGGCTTGCGCGAGTTTCTCCCGACGTTTGCGGGTCTTGAGCGCCCGGATGACCACCCGGCCAAGCTCATCGATCATCACGCCCAGCAGCAGCACGACGCCGATGATGATCAGCTCCCAGTAGGCGTTGAGCCCAAGCAGATTGATCGAGCTGTAGAGCGATCGCATCACGGCGGTACCGATGACAACGCCGGCGATCGAGCCAACACCGCCTCGCAGCGAGCAGCCGCCGAGCACCGCCGCGGCGATGGCGTAGAGCTCGTAGAAGTTGCCGTGGTTTGAGGGCTGGACGGCGCTGAGGTCGAGCGCGAAGAGCGCCCCGCCGAGCGCCGCGAGGGTCGAGCAGATCACATAGGCCAGCAGAGTCATCTTCCTGGTGTCGATGCCCGAGAAGCGGGCGGCCTCGGCGTTGCGGCCCATGGCAAGCAGGTACCGCCCGGGCACGGTCTTGTGCAGCAGCAGCGCCCCGGCGACCGCGAGCACCAGCAGGATCAGCATCGGCATCGGCATCGGGACCCAGCCGATCAGGTCCAGGGCGACCGGCTCCGGCGTCAGGTCGGCCGGGTTCATGACCGGCACATCGTTGGCATCAAAAACCAGGTTCCCCGCACCGTCAATCATCTGCTCGCCGGGCAGGTTCATCATCTCTTCGCCGTCACGCGGGTTGATGAGCACCCGCCCCCAGTCCCCTTTGCTGACCCATAGCGAGAACGGGACCGGCACGCTGAAGGGCCGGCCGGAGGCGAGATAGCGCAGGCCCTCAAAGCCCGGCCCGAGGCTGAGGTTCAGATCGCCGGAGATCAGGCGTGCCAGCCCGCGGTAGGCCATCAGCCCACAGAGCGTGACGACAAAGGACTGGAGCTTGCAGTAGCCGATCAGGATGCCGTGGAACAAACCGATCCCGGCGCCGACCGCGAGCGTGATGGCGACGGCCAGCCAGGGGTTCATCGCCGGTTCCTGCAGCAGGTACATCAGCACGATCCCGCTCAGGGCGACAACCGAGCCGATGGACAGGTCGATCCCGCCGGTGATGATGACAAACGCGACGCCCACGGCGAGGATGCCGAACAGCGCGGTCCAGCGCATGAGGTTTGAGATGTTCAGTGGGTCGAGAAAGACCGGTTTTAGAAATGACATCACCACGACAATCGCCAGCAGCAGCAAGCCGATACCGAGGATGCGCGTCAGTCCGTGTAGTGCCATCTTGCGAATACCTTCTGTTTAGGCGGGGGATGGGGCGTGGGTGTTGGTGGCCATGGCCATGACGGCCTCCGCGGAGAGCTGGTTACGGGCGAGCTCGCCGGTGATCTCGCCCTCGTGCATGACCAGCACGCGGTCGGACACGCCGAGCACCTCCTCCAGGTCGCTGGAGACGAACAGCACCGCGACGCCCTGCTGCGCCAGCTCTTCCATGATCCGGTAGATCTCCGCCTTGGCGCCGATGTCCACGCCGCGCGTCGGCTCGTCCATCAGCAGGACACGCGGCTCGGCGGCGAGCCACTTGGCGATGACGACCTTCTGCTGGTTGCCGCCAGAGAGGTTCTGGACCTGCTGCTCGATCGTCGGCGTCTTGGTCGCCAGGCGGTCGTTCATGTCCTGGGCCAGGCGTTTCTCCTCGCCCGCGTTGATGACCAAACCCGCGTAGGCGTCATCGCTTAATTTGGTCATCGACGTGTTCTCGCGGATCGACATGTCCAGGATCACGCCCTGCAGCTTGCGGTCCTCGGGGACCAGCGCGAGCCCGGCGCGGATCGCCTGCCGGGGGTTGTTGATCACAACCGGCTCGCCCCGCACGCTGACCCGACCGGCCAGGGGCGGGTCGATCCCGAACAGCGCGGCGAGCATCTCGGTCCGCCCCGCGCCGACGAGCCCCGCGACGCCAACGATCTCGCCGGCCCCGACCTCGAAGCCCAGCCGGTGCTCGGGGAACGCCTGCGTGACCAGCCCGTCAACCTGCAGCACGGTTTCACCAAGCGGGCGCGGCTCGTACTGATACAGCGTCGAGGCTTCGCGGCCGACCATCAGCCTGACCATCGCGTCGTGATCGATGGCGTCGTGTTCCAGTTCGCCGGCGTTCTTGCCGTCGCGCAGCACGGTCACGCGGTGGGCCAGCCGCTTGACCTCGGCCAGGCGGTGGCTGATGAAGATGATGCCCACGCCCTTGGCGGACAGGCGTTCGACGACCTCGTACAGCCGCTGGGTCTCCTGATCAGAGAGCGACGCGGTCGGCTCGTCCATGATGATGACGCGGGCGTCGGTGCTGATGGCCTTGGCGATCTCGACCATCTGCTGCCGGCCGGTGGAGAGCCCGGCGACGGGCGTGGTCGCGGGCAGGTCCAGCCCGACCTGGGCCAGCGCCGCCCGGGTCCCGCGGATCATCGCCCGGCGGTCGATCATCCCCAGACGCGTCGGCTCCCGGCCGAGATAGATGTTGCCGGCGATGTCGAGGTTGTCCGCCAGGTTCAGCTCCTGGTGGATCAGCGCGATGCCGTGCTTCATCGCGTCCTGCACCCCGGTGAGGTGCACCGGTTCGCCGTCCACGCGCACCTCGCCGGCGTCGGGCATGACGATGCCAGCCAGCGACTTCATGAGCGTGCTCTTGCCGGCCCCGTTCTCGCCGATGATCGCGAGGATTTCGCCGGGGCGCAGGCTTATCGAGACACGCTCGAGCGCGATCACGCCGGGGTAGGCCTTGCTCACCTCACGCGCTTCGATCAGCGGTGCTGCTGCATCGCCCGGGGCGCCGGCTGCATCATCAGGGCTGGTCAAGGATCGGCTCGCTTACTGACCAAACAGCGCGTCGATCACGCCCTGGGCCCGCTCGTTGGCGTTGGCTTGCGTCAGGTCGCCGACGAAGATCATCACCTTGCCGCCCTCGGGCAGCGCCTCGGCGAGCAGTTCACCAGCCTGGCGACCGGCGGCGATGTTGTCCGTCCCGATGTAGTACAGACGGTCCGAGTCGGGTGCATCCGAATCGACCATAATCACCTTCATCTGCTTGGCCCAGGCGTTGATGTCCTGGGTCTGGCCCTTGGGTTCCTTGATGGAAATCGCCAAGCCATCGGTCCGGTTGGTGATCACGGACTCAACACGCGCCTTCTGTTCCGAGATCTGGTTGTTCGGCGGCTGGTAGAACCCGACCTCGGCGTTGAAGGTCTTGGCCCCGAGTTGGCAACCGAAGTCGGAGAAGGTCCAGAACGGGTTGGTCACATTGGTCACGAACTCGATCGAGACCTTCTCACTCGTGTCGTACTGGGACGCGTCAAACTCCGGCGTGGGCCCGTTGCCCGCGAGGATGTCACGGACCTCGGCCTGGAAGTCTTCGACGTTGTCCTTGGTGATCTTGCGTGTCGGGACGTAGATCAGTTTGTTTTCCGGTACGTCCGGGTCCTGCCCACGGATGGTTGCCGCCAGGTACTCGACCGAGCGGAATCCAAACTCATACGGGTTCTGCACGATCGTCCCGACACAGTGGCCGTCTTTGATCGCCTGGAGCGTCTCGGGGGCCTCATCGAAACCAACGACCTTGACCTTGCCGGTCAGCTTCCGGTCGGCCAGGGCCTGCAGGATCGCCGGCGGGTTGTACTGCCAGAGCCCGACCATGCCGCTCATATCCGGGTTGGCGGACAACGCGTCCTCGGCTTTGCTCTTGGCAGTCGCCGGGCCGTCATCGGTGCGGATACCCAGGATCGTCCACTCGACGCCGGTCTCGGGGTTGGTCCGGGTGACGGCACCATCGCGGACCTGCTCCCAGGTCACTTTGCCGTCGCCTGAGTCGGCGCCCTTCTTGCCGCACCCGAGCGTGCCCAGGACCATCACGGAAAGGATCGGCAGTACGATCAGCCATCGGGAGTTCATGTTCGGGCTCCGATCGGTGAACAGGTAAGAAGATTTGGAACGGTCACTATACTTATATAGACAAACAGCAGCAATTTATGACGGGCAAACCGGCGCGAATAGGCTGACACCGGTCACGCCGCCTAACACAAGCGAAAGCCGTGAGCGTATGGTGGAACGGCGTTGCCTCAGCCCGCCCCGAAGATGCTCTCGAGCTTCGCACGCATGATCGAGGCATCGACATCGATGCCCGTCCAGTACTTGATCCCGATCACGCCCTGGTTGACCAGCATGCCCAGGCCGTCGATCGTCGTGCAGCCTTTGGCCTTGGCTTCCTTCAGCAGGCGGGTCTGTGGGGGGTTGGGGATCACGTCCGCGACCAGCATCGATGAAGTCACCGTGTCCATATTGACCGGGACCTTGCCTTGAACATCGGGGAACAGGCCGATGCTCGTCGAGTTGATAACAACGTCGGTGTCCGCGGGCACATCGAACTCGCCGTCGAGGGCAACAAACTCCGCGGCGACGGGGGTCTTGTCGGTCAGACGCTGGGCCAGCTCTTCGCCACGCCGGGTGCTGCGGTTGACGATGGTGACCTTGGCGGCGCCCGCGAGGGCGACCTCGACGCCGATGGCACGCGCCGCGCCGCCGGCCCCGAACATGACGATCTTCTTGCCGGCGGGGTCGATCAGCTCCTTGAGCGAGTCGAGGAAGCCCTTGCCGTCGGTGTTCTCGCCGATGAGCTTGCCATCCCGGCGGACGGTGCAGTTGACCGCGCCGATGATGGAGGCGGATTCACCGATGCCGTCGAGGTGGTCCATGACCGCGACCTTGTGCGGCAGCGAACAGTTAAACCCCGCCCAGCCCATGGCCCGGGCGCCCTTGACCGCGTCGCCGAGGTTCTCAGGCGATATCTCGCAGTTGATATAGCGCCAGTCCAGGTTGTGGTGCTGGTAGGCCGCCTCGACCATCGCGACCGAGGGGTTTTCGGCACAGGGCTGGGCAAAGCAGCCGGTGAGCTCGCTTTTGAAGTTGAGTTGAGCCATGGCGGGTCCTTTCTGAGGCGGGCAATTGTACGTGGAGCCGAGTCCATTCACACGAGGGTGCGTCAATAATCTTATCTTTATATTTCACAATGTGTTACAATAGAAATCTGTGTTATGGTGTCCCACATCGTGGCGGCATGGAAACATGTCTCCTTTTCTTACTACCCCGTCTGTGATGACCCGCACGGACCGGCAAATCATCACTAGGCAATTGTGCTTGTTTCAGGAGGCCCGGCCGATACCGCGCGATGTCCAGCGGCAACCCCCAATCCGATGAGATGCGGAAGCTGACGGTGCAGTGGATGCAGGCCCAGCCGATCGTGACCGCTTATATCGCGAGCGTGGTCCGCGACCGCCACCACGTCGAGGACCTGACCCAGGAATCGGCCGCGGCGGTGGCGTCGGCTTATGACCGGTACGACCCGGAGAAGCCGTTCACGCCCTGGGCCCTGGGTGTCGCACGCAACAAGGTGCTGATGTACCTGCGTACGACCAAACGCGACAAGCACCTGTTCGACGAGCGGCTGCTCACGGGCCTGGCCGAAGCACACGAGCAGCTGGCCGACTCGATGGTCGAACGCCGGCACGCGCTGCACGAATGCCTCAAGAAGCTGCCCGAGCACAGCCGGGAGTTGATGCGGCGCCGTTATTTCAACAATGAGAAGGTCCAGGCGATTGCCGCCTCGATCGACCGGACCGAGGGTTCGGTCTCGACCATGCTGTACCGGATCCGGGGCACGCTCGCCCAGTGCATCCGCAACCGGCTCAACAGGCAGGGGGCAGGCCAATGAGCAACCAAGATTCACAATCCCCAGAGGCCCAGCGGCTCATCGCGGCCTACCTCGACGAGACCCTCACCGACGATGAGTGTGAAACGCTGCATGCGCTGCTGCGTGAGGATCCGGGGCTGATGCTTGATCTGGCGTTTGTGACACAGCTCGAGGAACACGCCCGCGTGCTCCTCGCCGAGCAGGCCGCGCCGGATTCAAATGACCACGGCAACCTGCTGGTGGCACTCAACGCCCTGGCCGCCGGCGAGGGTGACGCCGAGCTGGTCGACCTGACCGACGAAGTCAAGGCCCGTCGTGTGCCCCAACGCAGGCCCGCCCGCACCGCCGCCCCGGCGCCGATTTACCACCCCGGACGCGTGTTGATCATCCCTAGGGCCCTGGCCTACGCCGCGATCGTGGCGGTCGGCGCAGGGGTGTTCATCGCCCTGCTGGCCCTCATTCCGTCAAAAAGCGACCCGGCCGCAGAGGTTGGCCCGTCTGTCGCGGATGTCGTCGAGGATCCGCTCTCCACGGGCACCGCTCAGATCACCCGCACCCGCGACGCGCAGTGGGGCGGTACCGCGCCCGACGCAGACGGCTGGATGATGCCGGGCCTCTACCGGCTGGAGACGGGCTTCATCGAGATGGACTTCGCGGACGGCGCGAGCGTCCTGATCCAAGGGCCGAGTTCGTTCGAGCTGATCTCCGGCTCCCGGATGGAGCTGCTGACCGGGATGGCCAGCGCCCGGGTCCCCGACGGGGCCGAGGGCTTCACGATCGAGAGCCCGGCCGGCCAGTTTGTTGACCTGGGCACCGCGTTTGGGGTGGATATTTCCGGTGCCGGCGTCGCGGAGCTTCATGTGTTCGACGGCGAAGTCGAGGCGCACCCCCGCTCCACGACCCTCTCTACCCCGATGATCGTGCACGGCGGCGAGGCCGTCGCTGTAGACGCGGCCCGGCCCAGCCCGGAGAAGCTGCACTACCGGCCGGAGAAATTCGTCAAGACCTGGGAGGCAACCCGCAGCGGGGTCACCGTCACCGAGAGCATCCGGTACCTGTTCGATCCCCCGCGATCGGTCCGCATGCACAAGCTCGAGCACAACGAACAGATCGTCATGTTCCGCGAGCAGCGCGGCGTCCTGCTCAAACGGCCGCTGGCGGTCTCGTTTGATCAGCCCGGCCGGTACGTGCGGTTCTCGGCCGCGCCCGGGTCACTGGCGCCGGGCACGCGCGTTGACAGCTACTTCGTTCACTTCGACCGCGTCGGCATCCCGACCGACGACGCGCTCATCCCGGTCGGCGGGGTCATCACATTCGATCGCCCCGTTGCGGGGATCATCGTGAACGACGAACTGCTCGACGACTCGCAGAGCCTCTTCAGGCTCGACGGGACCCGGTACCCGTCCAAGGAACACGTCCGCGGGCTTGAATTCCGGACCGGCAAGCACAACAACCGGCAAGACCTCAACAACTACCAGGATGTGGTTGTCCTCAGCGGCGACCTCCGGACGGTGCGGCTGCACCTGGAGACCTCGAGCAAGATCGACCAGCTGCGCATCCTCGTCGAGGCGGAAGACCCGCCCGGCGCGGCCGAACCGATCGATCTTTCAGCCTCATATTGAACACTTAAAAGTGTGCGCGGACGTATGCGTGCCCGGAACCGAATGGAGAGAAGATGAATTTGCCCACCCGCCAGATCCTCAATAGCGCCGCACTCACCGCCGGCCTGTCCTTCGCCGCGTGCGCTAACGCCCAGCAGCCGAACATCATCTTTATCATGGCCGACGACCTGGGCTGGGCGGACACGAGCAACACGCTGACGAACCTCGGCGACCCCAGCGACTTCTACCAGACGCCGGCGCTCGAGCGTATCGCATCAGAAGGCATGGCGTTTACCAACGCCTACGCGAACCAGAACTGCGCACCGACGCGGACCGCGATCCTGTCGGGCGCTTATGCCCCGCGCTCGACCAACAACGTCTACCAGGTCAACAGCCTGAACCGAGGCGGCAACAGCACGCTGCTGGTCGGCCCGGACCAGGGCACGCCCAACGGCAACGACGCCCTGCCCACCGCCACGATCACCCACGCCGAGACCCTCCAGACCGCCGGCTACACCACCGCGTATATCGGCAAGTTCCACACCACCAACAGCGCCGCGGAGATCGTGTCCGACCACGGCTTCGACTTCAACTTCGGCGGGGACACGACCGGCGGGCCGGGCAACTACCACGCCAGCGGCGGGACGTTCGGCGGCAGCATCAGCTCGGGCCTAGACCCCTACGCCGCCAACTACACCCAGCAGTACGTCGACAACAACATCAAGCCCTACGCCAACGGCACCAGCCTCGCGGCCATCGACGCGCTGGTCGGCACGTCCAAGCACGTCACCGACGCGTCCGCCGATGCCGCGATCGACTTCATGTCCAACATGGCCGGCAACGACCCGTTCTTCATCCAGTACAGCTCGCACGCCGTGCACACGCCGATCGGCAACAGCCAGGCCCGCGACGACCTGTTGGCCAAGTACCAGGGCCTGCCGGCGGGCGCCGAAGATTCCAACGCGTCCTTCGGCGCGCTGATCGAGGGCCTGGACCAGAGCGTCAACCGCCTGATCGACTTCCTCGAAGCCACGCCGGACCCGCGCAGCCCCGGGCAGATGCTGGACCAGAACACGCTGGTCGTCTTCTACTCGGACAACGGCGGGCGGCAGAGCCAGTCCAACAACAGCGTGCTCAAGGGCCAGAAGGGCGAGCTGGACGAGGGCGGGCTCCGCGTGCCCATGATCGCCTGGAGCGGCAACAGCGCGCTCGTCGACGCCGGCACGGTCAACGACCAGGTCGTCATGCCCGTCGACTTCCATCAGACCTTCGCCTCCCTCGCCGGCGCGACCCTGCCCGGCGGGCAGACCTTCGACGGCGTGGACCTGTCCGGCGTCATCGCGGACAACACCGCCGAAACCGGCCGCGACTCGGTCTTCTGGCACCTGCCCGGCTACCTCGTGGACGGCGGGCGGAACCAGCGCCCGCAATCGATCATCCAGAAGCGCGACCAGGGCGGCACGGACTGGAAGCTGATCTACAACTACGAGGACCAGTCGTGGGAGCTGTACAACCTCGACACGGACATCGATGAATCGACCAACCTCGCCAATACCGAAACCACGGTCCGCGACGAGCTCGGCGCCGAATTGCTTCAATGGCTCGACGATGTTGACGCCCCGCTCGCAACACTGCGCAACGGCTCGGCGACGTTCAACGTCACCGGCGACGCCTACGCCAACGGCACGATCACCAATTACACCGGCCAGGACGTCACGATCAACGCCGGCGAAGAGCTGCCGATCTTCCTCGCCGCGTCCGACGGGGGCGGCGACCCGCCGGACATCGACGTGATGCTCAGCCAAATCGCCCCGGCCAACCCGCTGGTCTTCAACCAGCAGAACAACGGCAACGTCGGGGTGCAGCGGACCGAAGCGCCCAACACCGGCGACGGCGACACCGAGACGCGCAACGTCGGGCAGTCGTTCATGATCGCCGAAGACCGCGTCGTCAACGCGATCACGCTGCAGTCGCGCCTCGGCAACAGCTTCGACGAGCTGAGCGCCCACGTCCTGCAGATGGTCGTGATGAAAGACACCGACGACGACGGGATCGGCGACACGCAGGTCGGTGTCGTCTCCGAATACGATGTCGCGGGCGGCGTGATCAACGCCGGCGACTACATCACGTTCGAGCTCGACGAGGCGGTCCTGATCGAGGGCACCGAGACCTACCACTTCGAGATCTTCTGGACCACCGAGGACGCGGCGCACAACCTCAGCCTGGAGCGCAGCGGCAACAACAACGGCACGTACACGGACGGGACGTTCCTCAACGTCCTCGACGACACGACCTTCCCCGCCGGCTCGCTGATGTCCATCCCCGCCAACGGCCCGCAGCGGGATATCACGTTCTACGTCCTGGGCACGATCCTCTCTGACCTGGACTTCGACGGCGACGTGGACGACGCCGACTTCGGCCTGGCCTTCGCCAGCTTCACCGGGCCAGGCGGGGCGGGCAAGACGCTGACCGACGGCGACCTGGACGGCGACGGCGATGTGGACGACGCGGACTACGGCCTGGCCTTCGCCGCCTTCACGGGGCCCGGGGCCCCCGCCAACGTCCCCGAGCCGGCCAGCCTCTTGCTGCTGGGCCTGGGCGGGCTGGGCCTGCTTCAACGCCGACGCAATTGATTGTTTTTGTGATTCCGGTGTGTTGCCGGTTGACTTTGCATTACTTTGTGCACAAAATTAAGGGAAGGAATTTAGAATCATGATGAAGACCCCCCGCAACTTACTCGCCGCGGCGATGACCGCCGCCCTGCTCGCGCCTGCCACGGCCCACGCCGCCGACATCGTCTGGGACGGGTCGGCGGGTGACGGCTTCTGGACCAACGGCCCGCAGGACGCGACCAACAACCCCGGCACGTTCCCGGCCAATGCCGGCGTCGGCGCGAACTGGACCATCGACGCCGGGGCCGCCGGCCAGATCGTCACGCCGACAACCGGGCCCGGTGGGAACATGATCGACTACGGCTTCGACGGCCACGACTGGGTGATCAGCAACGCGACTATCAACGAGAACGTGCAGGTCAAGCTGGACGGCGGCTCGCTGGCCATCACCGACTCGATGGTCTCGCTGCTCCCCGCCGGGCCGACGACCGGCGCCAACCTCTCGGGGCTCAACCTCGGCCAGAACGGCAACCCCACGGTCGGTACGCTCACTAACTCCACGCTCTCCGTGAGCCGCTCGAATCAGGACGGCAACGCGTTGCGGGTCCGCAGCGGCTCATCGCTGGCGATCGTGAACTCGACGGTGAACGTCGACTCCGAGTTGGGGGCGGGCATCTTTATCGTCGAAGGCGGTGGCAGCACGGTGACGATCGACTCGGCCTCGGTCGTGAACACCACCGGCGAGCTGCGCGCCAACGCCAATAACAGCGTGACGCTCAATGGTGGCACGGTCAACACCGCCGCGATCCGCCTCAACAGCGGGCCCAACCCCACCGAGGAAGACCCGATCACCGAGTACAGCGAGATGTTCATCTTTAACAGCGGCACCATCACGCTCTCGGACCCCAACCCGCTGCGCGACAACACGGGCTTCGAGGGTGCGTTCAACTGGCTCGCGCCCGTGGGCGACGGCAGCACGATCACCCACACCGACCTGTCGGCGAACGACACCAACCTGGCCGGCAAGATCAGCCAGGGCTTCTTCGCCATCGACGGCACGCGCGTCAACCCGACGATCGCCCAGGCGTCCGACTGGACCGACCAGGCGAACATCGACGCGCTCAACGCCGAGCTGCAGACCCTCGCGGTCAACGGCAAAGCCTTCGAGATCGTTCAGGACCTGGGCGCCGGCACGCAGGTCCTCTCGCTGATCGCGGGCAGCTCGTTCGACCCCGCCGACCTGGACCTGGACGGCGACGTCGATGACGCGGACTT
>JANQKT010000228.1 GCA_028280965.1 Phycisphaeraceae bacterium | reverse complement strand
GTTGTCGCCGGGCGCGAAGGCGATCTGCCCGACCTGCCCGGGCGTGCTGCGGCTGCCGGCGATCGACAGCGACCCGTTGAGGTCGTTGACCAGCGTCTGGGCCCCGACGCCGAAGCAACAAAACGCCGCGGTCAGTACAGCGGCGGCCCGCAACGATTGTTCGTAGCATTCATACAGGGTGCAGCGCATCTCCGGCCTCCTGGGCTTGGACAAGCCATCAAAAACTACCTCACAGGATCCTGTCCGGCGAGAAAAAGCGCATTGATCTCTTCCGCGGTATAGGCACGCCTGGAGACAAGGACATCGTCGATCTCTCCGTGCATGCCTACGCTATCACGATCGCGGTGCTGGAACATTTTGTCGCCGATCACCAGGGGGTGCGAAAGAGCAGGCAGCAGCCCGTTCTCAAATATCACCTGCCCGGAATCAACAAGTTCACCATCAACATAGAGGTTGGCGGCGCCTGTGAGGGCATCGACAGTGAATGCAATCAGATACCAGGGCCCGTTGTTCGAGATCGTGACGCGAGACCGCCAGGCATTCGTGATACCGTGCACAAATTGGCTGCCATTTGAAGACAGGTGCGCCTGCGGCGTCGGACCTGGCACAACAATTGGGTTGTTGGCGATGAGGAACGGATGGTTACCTGGCTCAGGAAGTGGGTGGTCGGGGCAGCGAATCCCCAAATGGATGCCATAGCGATCATCAAGCTCCGGCGCGTCGTCCCGCCACTGTGTCGCGATCAGGTGCCACCCCTTGTCGCTGTGGATCCGGACCCACGCCGCGATGGTGATCCCCGGCAAACCATCGCGCGTGAAACCGGGCCAATCCTCAACACGCAGCGCCTGCCCGCGATGGCGATCAAAGAACAGCGCCCCGGTATCTTCAAATCGGCCGGCAACCCGGCTCGGCATGCTGTCGGGTCCGAAGTGCCCGAGGGTGCCATTGAGCCGACCACCGGTGCGACGGGCCTGGTTAGTCACGGTGTTGTCGCGAATGGTCGCAGGATCAAACGAGTAATAGATCAGCGTGTCGGGGTCGCGTCGCAGGCCATAACTGTATGCATGCCAGCGCGCGGCCGCTGGTCCGGATTCGGACTCAATCCGCTTCAAAGTGTCGTAGTCGTCTTGGCGCAGCACCGCGAGTTCGTCGGCTTCAGTCTTGATCATCGGGCCGCCGCCGTGGTCGACCGTTGTGGCTTGACCCTGCTCCAGGAGGACGGGGTTGTCCTGCTCGGAGAGTTTGCTCGTAACCAGCACCTCCCCCTGATAGACATGCGTGGAGGCCACACCCCGGTCATCAACGACGAACCCGAACTCCGTGCCCAGGTCCACCACGCGTGCGGTCTCGGATTCCACGCTGAAGCCTCGGCCGGTCAACGACGAGACCGTCGCGTTGATCTTCCCGCGTCGCAGGGACAGGGTCTGGTCGTCAACGAGACGGAAGGCCGCGGGTGCCTGCACGATCACGTCCACACCGGAGCGGTACTTCAGGTGCACGATCCCGTCGGTGAGCGCGTAATCACCGAAATCCAACGCCGTGTCCGAAGCAGATCCACCCGGGGCCTTGCCCGCTTCCCAGCGTGCCCCCAGCGCGCTGACCAGCCGCACGCTCGGTCCATCCGATGTATTTGCTCCCGCTTCATCCACGGGCTCGGCGGTGTGCCGCGGGTTCGGGCCGGCCCCGCCCCCGTCCAGCCAGCCCATCAAAGGGATCAGCCCCAGGCAGACCACGATGATCGCGGCGGCAGCGGGCACCCACCTGGGGATGACGATCGTCCTGACAGCTGATGAACTCGGGCCACTCACATCGCGCTGATTACGGGATCCGGGTTGTGACCGCCCCTGCTTTGCCTGCACCAGGGCGGCGTCCGGCAGGTGGACCGGATCGATCGGCCCGGCGTTCTGCTCGGCCGCCAACAGCGTCGAGAAGATGTCCGCTGCGTTGCAGGACACGGCGTAACTTTTGATGCCCCATTCGACCAGCGCCAGATCGATCAACTCCGTTACAAGCTCAGGGTGCCCGGACAATAGATGCGACAACGCCTCGGCGTCGCCCGCAGACAGGCGATCCTCGACGAACAAAGCGGCCAGTCTTTCAAACTCTGCTCTATCCATCAACGCCTTTTAGGTAAAACCGCATGCAGTCCGCGATCGCCTTGCGGGCCCGGAATACCAGCGCGTTCACCGCGTTGGCGCTCAAACCGATCATGTCCGATATCTGCGACGGCGACAGGCCATTACCATACCGCATATCGATCACCTTCCGGTGCCGCGGCCCCAGCTTCTCGACACACTTACGGATCGCCTCCAGCCGCAGATCAACTTCATCATGCGAGAGCTGAAGGTACGCCGTGTCCAGCGCCTCCAGCACCTCGGCGCTGAGCGCCGGCTGCTTGCGTGCGGTGCGGCGGAAGTGGTCCACGATCCGCTGCCTGGCGATCCCGATCACCCAGGCCGAAAACGGACGCCCCCGGTCGTACTGATGAAACGAGTCCACGGCCGACCGCGCGGTTTCCTGGATCACATCCTCGGCGTGATGGAAATCACGCACCCGCATAAACACGTAGCCCGACACCAGGTGCTGGTTCTTCAGCCACAGGTCGGTGAATTCGCGGGTCTTTTCCATCGGGCTAGTTGTTTCCAAGCAGTGAGGGCAACGTAATCCGGACAGCGACCCTTGCTGGATCTCTCGTTCGTGATGATTATGCTCGGCCGCATACGTGACCCAGCTTCTCTGCCCCAGCATAAACGGCAGTCTTACTGATCGTCTTGCCGGTCAATCAACAACTCCAGATCAGCAATCGCAAATCCACTTCCATCTATGATGTGCTGAGTCAATTGTTATCCGTGATATAGCCCCACCAAAAACCGGTGTCACCCCTTGGGCCATCCGCCCAGCAGACCTCAATCTCGCCGCCCCCAGGATCGTAGCTGCGCCAGCCGGCCGACCCGTCGAGGAACACATTGTTCATGCCCTCAGGAGGGATTCTAACCAGCGCGCCCTGGGTGCCATCACCGCCACCGATAGCCGCGCCATTGCTGTGCGCGTAGTGTGTCCAAGTCGATAGGCCGGAATTACCCCGCGGCCCGCCCTGCATCACGTCGGCGGCTAAAGGCAGTTCCGAGCTGTCATCGATCGTCTCCGGCCCGTCATCGGCACCCGAGTTCCGCCAGTTGGTGTTCTTATCCGCGACGTAGCCCGCGTAATAGGCATAGCTCATGCCATAAA
Organism: Phycisphaeraceae bacterium; assembly: GCA_028280965.1. Lineage (GTDB taxonomy): Bacteria > Planctomycetota > Phycisphaerae > Phycisphaerales > Phycisphaeraceae > JAHQVV01. Next base: position 3,810 of record JANQKT010000228.1, on the reverse strand, counting down.
TCGGGGTGCCGGGGAAACGTACGGTGTTCGGCCAGGCATCGGGCAGGGAATGGACCGGGTCGCCTTGGTAACTCGGGCAATACAACGCCGGGCTGCTGGTATCCCGGTCGAACCCGTCGAGGTAGTCTTCCCACATGCGCCTATCGCCGAATGGATTCGGGCCGTCCGGACCGGCCTGGACGATCTGCGGCGAGATACCCGCGAGCCCCCTGTCGTTATTGGTGATCAAGCGCCCATCAAAATCCGCGGCGTGGGCAAACGAGGCCTGAGCCATCGATCGTAGATTCGCGAGGCATTGTGTCCGGCGGGCCGCTTCGTTGGCTCTAGCCAACGCGGGCAGCAGGATCGCGATGAGCAGCGCGATGATCGAGATCACAACGAGCAGTTCAATAAGCGTAAAGCCGGGAGTAGACTTTCGGCGCATGCTTGATACCTCAAGAAAAGGAAAACAGAAAACATAGCCCACAGATCGAAGAAAACCCGGCTGCCGTAGTGAGACGACAGCCGGGCGAAGGAGGAAAACGAGCTACGCACGCCGACGGCGGGCGATCAGCAGGCCACCAAGGCCCAGCAGCGCAAGGCTGGTGGGTTCGGGTGCCGGGACACCGCCGCCGGGCCCGGTGAACGCGGCGAAGGCCAAGCCGAAGTCGGCGTCGTCGGTGTCGTTGTCGCCGTCCAGGTCGGCCGCGGGGTTGCCCGTGGGCACGCCGGGGCCGGAGAAGGCGGCGAAGAACAGGGCGAAGTCCGCGTCGTCCACGTCGCCGTCCAGGTCCAGGTCCGCGGGGTCGTTACCGGCGACAATGGTCAGCAGGTTGTCGTTGCCCGCGTCGCCCGCGAAGGTCTCGTTCGCGCCGAGGATGAACGTCGAGAACCGCGCACGGTTGACCGTGCCGTCCCAGCCGCCGTTTAAGTTCGTGACGGTATCAAACAGGCTGCCGCCGATCGCGACGAGCGTGCCGGCGGTGTCGATCGGGGTGGCCTCGGTGTCATCGAGGGTCGCCGTGACTTCCTCAACACCGTTCACATATAGTCGGGCGGTGGCCGTGACACCGTCGATGTCCTCGACGACGTAAGACAGGGTCACCTCGGTGTCCTGCACGGGCATCACGGTGCTGGCGAACGCCTGCTCGCCCGATTCCAGGGCGTTGTAAGTATCGCCGCCGCCAAAATCTTGCCTGAACAGAAACAAGGACGAGTTCAAGGACGCGTCGGAGTTGACAATCCCGCCGACGATATCGAACGCATCAATGAGCAGCGTCGGCGTCGCGACGAACTCGAAGATGTAGTTGGTCGCCGGCGCGGTGCCGCCGTAGAGCGTGGCGGTGTCCGCCGAGATCAGGGAGAACCCGTCGAACTCCAACTGACCACCGGACGCCGTCACCGTACCAGTTTCCGTCGTGAACGCGGCGGGGACGAGGTTGTCGTTAAAGTCAAAATCAGAGTGGACGGTGAGCTGTGCGCTCGCCGGGATGGCGGCAATCAGGGCCGCGGCTGCAAATCCTGCCTTCAGGACGTTCATATTATCTCTCCAGAAAAGGGCGAAGGGGGGTCAAGACTGGGCCGGCCTGACACGGCATGATTGCCGTGTGGCCGGCCGGGGTAGCCAAATCGAAACAAGCCCGCGTCTCAGCGGCGGCGGCGGGCGGCCAGCAGGCCACCGAGGCCCAGCAGCGCCAGCGAGCCGGGCTCGGGCACGACGGTCAGCAGGTTGTCGTTGCCGGCATCGGAACCGAAGAACTCGCCCGCACCGAGGGTGAAGGTCGAGTAGCGGGCGCGGCGGATCGTGCCGTTGTAGTTGCCGAGCGGGTTGTCGTTGACGTTGCTGCCGAGGATGGCCTCGGTGTTGACAGCGATGTCGTAGGTCGACACGCCGCTGGTGTCGATGACCACGGATACTTCTTCGACGCCGTCCACAAACAGCCGGGCATTTGCGGTTGATCCGTCGATGTCTTCCACGACATAGGACAGCGTCACCTCGGTCCCGACGACCGGCGTAGTGCTGCCGGCGAAGGCCTGCTCGCTCGCCTCGATGCCGTTGTAGGTATCACCGCCGCCCAGGTCCTGGCGGAAGATGAACAGGCCGGCGTTGCCGGCGTTCGGGGCGAGCGAAGAGATAATGTCAAAAGTAAACGACACATCCGAAGGCGTGGTAACAACTTCGAAGATGTAGTTGGTCGCCGGCGTGCCGTTGAAGACATCCGAGCTGGCCGCGGTCAGGGTGCTGCTGGCGCCGCCGTCAAAGGCGGCACCGGCGGCGGAGAAGGTGACCCCGCCCGCGTTAGTGAAGTCGCCCGGCAGCGACGTGAGGTCATAGTCGTTCTGGACCGTCAGGCTCGCCGAGGCGGAACCCGCCAACGCAGCACAAGACACCAGAGCCATCATTTGCACACTTCTTTTCATACCATTGCCTCCTAGGCGTTGAAAGGGACGTGACAGAGCAGTCACAAGGAGTAGGCTCCCGTTTACGAGAAAACGGGGATTCTCTGATCCGCACTACTAATCACGGGGCAAGGGCGATACGCTTATGCCGATTACTTAAGAATTAGTGATTTAGCCTTTTTTAGCTACACACCTGCCGCGCAGATATTCACCACTCGCGTCCTTAGTCCATTGCGATTGCCGGCCGCAGATGCTGCAGGGGGAGCAGATGGGCAATAGTTGCGCGATCGTCCCGTCTGCGTTGACGAGCGTGCTCCGCCCACCCGGTCGGTCATGCGGCCTGTGTCGGCCAGGCGCTCTGGAGCAGCGTATCGCCGGTGAGGGCACCGACATGCGTGACGATCGCCTGCCCGGATACTTGTGCGGGCGGCAACTCGATTAGTTTTTAGTCATTTATGCGGCCTCGTTGAGGTTCCGGCATAATGGCTGCGGGATGCTTCCGCGCCAGATTCTTCATGAACCGCTCCGAAAACCGCTCCCGGGCAAGACGCAAAGTGGCGTCCTCGGCTGTACTTGCGAACCAAGTGGGCTGGCAGGATTCGAACACTTGAATCCGCAGAAAAAACGTCAAGTCCGGACCCAGGCGCAGCAAAAAGCGTAGTAAATCCGACCGACCCCTTATTGAGCGAGACAATCCGGGGCATCATGGCCCTACCGATCTCAGAAGAGGAGAAGGCTCGGGCGATACGCCGGCTAACTGCAATAGGCGTTCTTCTCGGCTCATCTGACCGGTATCGCGGGGCACTCATTGAGCGGCATAGGGCCTACAAAGCAAGCGAGAAGAACAGCATGACGGCAACTGTTGTCGCAGCCGCGACATATGCGTTCCCAACCACATCGGAGCGCTGCTTGAATAACCGCCAAACAACAGATGCAGGGGAACAGCCGGCGGGGCAGGTAAGGATGGCATATACATGCACCAAATGCCAATCCACACCCCAAGCGTGTACCCGCCTCCTCACATAGGCGATTCGACTCCTCCACCTCCCGCCCATGCCGAGGTATCCTATGAATCAACACGGCCTAATTGCACTTGACGTGGACCAAGGACGGGGGCAAGACCAGGCCCAGAAGACAATGCACCGCATGGAATTGCCTTAACAAGAAAATGTCCCGACTCCTCTCGAAGTCAGAACATGAAGGAGTATGTATGTTCAATTATCCGTTCCAGCGTCTGGTAACCAGCAACCCCCCTAAGCCCAACAACGCCAAAGAACCAGGCTCGGGGACGGTGTTCACGGCAAGATTATCGATCTCGCTGGTAGCCCCGGAGGCGGAAATTTCCCAACGGAACGTGCCGCCGTCATCCAACGTGAAATCATTGTCCGCGATCAGCGTGCCGTCGATCGTGGTCACGACGTTGGCCACGGT
>JANQKT010000170.1 GCA_028280965.1 Phycisphaeraceae bacterium | reverse complement strand
GACGCCGCCTACGACTACGCCGAGCGCCTGGCCAGGCTGCGCGGCGACTTGAACGACCGGCTGGGCTTCGTCATGCGCGTCTACTTCGAGAAGCCGCGGACGACGCTGGGCTGGAAGGGCCTGATCAACGACCCGCACCTGGACGGCAGCTTCGACATGGACCGCGGGATCCGGCTGGCGCGCGAGGTGCTCATGCGTGTCAACGAGCTGGGCCTGCCGGCGGGGACAGAGTTCCTCGAGCCGATCACCCCGCAGTACATCGCGGACCTGGTGACCTGGGCCGCCATCGGCGCGCGGACGACCGAGTCGCAGACCCACCGGCAGATGGCCAGCGGCCTGTCGATGCCCGTCGGGTACAAGAACGGGACGGACGGCAGCCTGCAGGTCGCGATCGACGCGATGCTGTCGGCGCAGAGCGGGCACCACTTCCTGGGCATCGACGACCACGGCCGAACGTGCGTGGTGAACACGCGCGGCAACCCGTGGGGCCACGCGATCCTGCGCGGCGGGCGCGGCACGCCGAACTACCACCCCGAGAACGTCGCCGACGCCGCGCGCCGCCTGGGCGACGCGGGCCTGAACCCCGGCATGATGATCGACTGCAGCCACGCCAACAGCGACAAGCAGCACGAACGCCAAGAGGTCGTCTTCAATTCGCTCATCGACCAGCGCATCGCGCGGGCCAAGGGCGCCGCGGCGGCGGGCGCGGGCTCGACCCGGCCGTTCATCACCGGCACGATGATCGAGTCGAACCTCGAACCGGGCAACCAGAAGCTGCCGAGCGTGAAGATCGGCGACGACGTCCGCAGCCAACTCCAGCCCGGCGTGTCGATCACGGATGCTTGTATCGGGTGGGCGAAGACGGAGGAGCTGTTGCGCAGTGGATACGAGCGGTTGGGTGAGCTGGGATAAGCCAATCGCACTCATGTCTGTTGTGCGGATCGATAAACAGCCTCGCGGTGATACTGTAGGTATCGCTTGGTTTGATCTGGCAATGGCTTGATCAAATTTTTGCCGCGTAGATCAAGTAAATCAATGTCTGTTTCCGACATCATCGCGGAGACCAACATCTCACCTTGATCGCTGAATGTGATAAGCCCGCAATCGAATAACGCATCATACGTTGCGGACAGTGGCAACCCGTTGTACTGATCCAGTCGTTCGACATCACTTGACTTGGACCACGGCTTAATATGGCTTGCCCTGATCACAGGTCCTGTCATCACGCCTGTTACCGCACAGCGGTGGTTCCAGAGGTGCATGACCTGTTGCCTGAAGAATCCTTGCCCTACCCGGGCATTTGCGATTCTTTCCGCGGCGGTTGTTAAAGGTTTTTTCAGTATTCCTCTGAGGTCCTGCAACAGCGTGCTGTGTGACGTCTTCTGCTGCGCAATTTGTTCGACAGATACACGACCGAGAATAGTTGCATAGACATGATCTGATTCGTGGAGGAGATCACCAAAAACCAGCAACTGTTTTTTGTCATAGCTTTTGATTGTTCGCGTATCTTTGACCTCAGGATGCCTGGCTTCGCAGACAACCCCAAATCCCTCAGCACCTCCACCGATATCGTCGAGATGCCGCAACCGTTCTCGATGCCCAAGGCGACTGGTTCTCCATGCTTTCCCAAGCACGAGAACGCGCTCAACATCACCCTGAACTTCTACTTGATCAAGCCAAACACGCAGAAATATCTGGTTTGTTACGGGATTCTGTGCGCCCCAAGACCATCGCTCGTTGGCGAGGTTTGCGCCTAAATCTTCTTGGAAAAACTTGCTGATCGATTTCATTACTCCTCCGTTGATCAGCCGGCGAATGATCGTAGATGTATCACGACGCTACGGTTCCGGCACACAATGCACTTAACAGCATTTGCCGCCGGGCAATGCCCGGCGGCTACGGCTCCCGATTGACATGCGTTGGCCTTACTGCCTTGCCTTGTCGTACTCCGGGTTGACCGCCTGCTTGTTCCAGCGTTTGAGGACGCCGCGCAGGGACTCGACGCTCTCGGGGTGCTGGCCCTGGTCGTCGGTCTCCTTGATCCATTCTTCGAGGATCGCGCGGTGCTCGGCCAACACCTCGGCGTACTTCGGGTCGTCCGCGAGGTTGTTGATCTCGTGCGGGTCGTTCTCGAGGTCGTACAGCTCCTCGGGCACGCGCGGGCCCCACATGAAGGCCTGGGCTTCGTTGAGCTTGCCGTCCTTGTGCATCTGCCGGCAGATCTCGATGAAGTCGCGCCCGTCGCGGTACTGCGGCTGCATGAACGACCGGTCGGTCAGGAAGTTGCGCAGGTACTTGTACTTCTTCGTGGTCACGGCCCGGACGCGGTCGATCGTGTAGTCGCAGCGGTCGCGGGCAGAGATGACAAACTGCCGCTCGCTACCGATCGGGGCGAAGAGGTCTTGGCCCTCGATCCATGCGTGATCGGCTGTGTTCACGCCGGCCACCCGCAGGGTGGTCGCGCTGATGTCGATCCCGCTGACCAGGTTGCCGTTCGCGCTGCCCGGCTTCTCGCCCAGGATGCCGGCGACGATGAGCGGCACACGGATACCGCCCTCGTAGAGCCACTGCTTGTGGCGGTGCAGCATCATGCCGTGGTCGGTCCAGAAAAAGACAACGGTGTTATCCAGCAGGTTGTCTTCCTTGAGCGCGGCGATGATCTTCCCGACCTCGTCGTCGGTGATACGGATCGTGTCGTAGTGCTTGGCGTAGTGCTCGCGGATGACGGGGTGGTCGGGGTAGTAGGGCGCGACCTCGATCTTGTCCGGGTCGGTCTTGAGTGGCCCGCGCATGCGGAAGACGTGCTTGCCGCCACGCAGCTGGACCTGCGCGAAGAACGGCTGGCCGGCGGCGCGGTCTTTCCAGAGGCCGGGCAGGGTCTGGCCGCTCTGCTGGTCGTAGAGGTCTTTGCTGTCGAAGATGAAGTTGAAGTCGTTCTTGTTCATGCCCTGGCTGGTGACGTAGTAGCCGGCGTCGCGCATGAGCTCGTAGATCGTCTTGACGCCGTCGGGCAGGTGTATGACCTCGCCGGGCACGCGCCTGCGGGACGAGCGGTGGTTGTGGACGCCCAGCGAGGTCTGCATCGCGCCCAGCGCGATCGCCGAGCGCGTCGCCGAGCAGACCCCGGCGGGCATGTACGCGCGGTCGAAGCGGACCCCGCGCGCGGCCAGCGCGTCGATGTTCGGCGTCGGCACGGTGTCGTCTCCGTAGCAGCCGTACCAGCCGTTCATGTCCTCGACGAAGATCCAGACGATGTTCGGGCGGGCGGGCGTGGGCTGCGCTTGATCCCTATCGGTTGGCGCTGCGGCGGGCTGGGCGTTGGTGCTCGTGCAGCCGAACAGTCCGACCAGGAGCAGGAGGCTGAAGGCGGTCAAGTTTTGCAGGTTCATCGGCGGTGCTCCGGCAGATAGGGTTTACTTGCTCGTCGGCAGCCCCTCCAGGAGCAGCCGGCCGACCTCGGCGATCATCGCGCGCCGCTTGGGGGCGCTCAGCAGCCCGACCTCGCGTCCGATGTCCGCCGCCGTCGCCAGGCCGAGGATCGCCCACGTGACGGCCCAGGGTTCGGGCAGCGCGTCGGCACGGCTACCTATTCCTTTGCGGTGCTCGGTGATTTCTTTCTCGATAAATTGGGTGAAGCGTGAATACATCGAGCGCAGGGCCGATTTGACTTCGGCATCGTCGGTCTCGCTGAGCGCCGCGAAGGTGATGCGGTAAAAGCCCTTCTCGCCGCGGTGCTCGGCGTCGTAGGCGAGGATGCGCTCGGCCGCGGTCGGCCCGTCCGGGTCCGCCGCCGACTCGTCGATCAGGCCCTGCCAGACCTGCATGGTCCCGTCGAAGAGGTACTCGATCGACGCGGTGAACATCGCCTTCTTGTCCGCCCAGAGCCGGTAGAGGATGTTCTCCTGCACGCCGCAGCGCGAGGCGAGCTCGGCGGTGGTCGCCTTGCGGTATCCCAGCTCGCTGAACGCCTGGGCGACGACGGGCATCAGCTCGGCGCGTTTCTCGTGGGATCGGTTCGGGCGGGCCATGGGCTAGATCGTAATCGGATTCGTTTCTCACCGCAGCGTCCGCGGTGAGATTGAAATCACAACCCGATGTCTTCATTCCAGAGGTCGGGCTTCTCCGCGATGAACCTGCCCATCAACTCGATACAACCAGGGTGATCGAGCACGGATAACTCAACACCGCGTTCACGCAACAATCCTTCTTCGCCCATGAAGTTCTGATTCTCGCCGATCACGATCCGCGGGATACGCAGCAAGAGCGCTGTGCCGCTGCACATCACGCACGGGCTCAGCGTGGTGTACATCGTCAGCGTGTGCCAGTCGCGCCGCCGGCCGGCATTACGGATGCAGTCGGTCTCGCCGTGCGAGGTCGGGTCGCTGTTCTGAACACGCTTGTTGTGGCCGCGCGCGACGACCTGTCCGACTGGATCAACCAGCACCGCACCGATCGGCAGCCCGCCTTGGTCATAGCTTTTCTTCGCCTCGGCCAAGGCCGCGTCCATCAGCTCGTGATCGTTCATCGCGACACCTCATTCGATCCAGTACGCGCAGTGTGTTGCTAGGCGGTGAGTCGCTATCCTACCCTCACCATGCCCGGCCTGGCCCTCTTGTTCCTGATAGCGCTCGCGCTGATCGTACTCATCGGATCGGCGGTGACCGTCTGGACCATCGTCCGACCCCGTCGAAAGACCTACGCGCTCGCCCTGGCCCGTGGCCTGCCGACCGACCCGGCGGACCTCGCGCTCAGCGCGACCGAGGCGACGTTCAACCTGCCCGGCGGCCACACCTCACCCAGCTGGATCATCGCCGGCAAAGAGCCAACCGCCCCGGCCGTGCTCGTCCTGCACGGCCACGGCGACGCACGCTTCGGCGCGCTGCGCTTCGCGGAGCAGCTCGCGCCCTACGCCAGCCACCTCGTCGTCTTCGACTGGCCGGCCCACGGCGGCTGCACCGCGCCGTGGATGACCTGCGGCAAGCGCGAGCCGGACGACGCGATCGCGGTGCTCGAAGGCCTGCCCAACGAGGTGCGTGAACGCCCCGTCGTCCTCTTCGGTTACTCGCTGGGCGGGCAGATCGCGATCAAGACCGCGGGGCTTTATCCCGACCGCTTCGCGGGCGTCATCGCCGACGGGCCCTACCGCCACTGGGACTCGCCGATCCGGCAACGCCTCAGGCACCACGTCGCCCCCGCCTGGTTGTTCATGCCCCTTGTCGCCGCGGTCTTCCACCTCACCGGCCTGATCAAGCGCTTCGACCGAGCGGCGTACGCGAAGCAGTACCCCGGCCCGTTGCTGGTTATGCACGGCACCGCCGACCGTGTCTGCCCGATCGACGAGGGCAAACAACTCGCCGACGCCGCACCGCGGGGCACCTTCGTAGAGATCAGCGACGGTCAGCACAACCGGCTGTACCTCCAGGACCCGGATGCGTACCACGCGGCGCTACGGTCTTTTTTCGACACGATCCGCAAGTGAACAATACCCATGCCAAACCCCATCGCACCCCTCATCGACCACACGATCCTCAAGGCCGAAGCGACGCGCGGCGACGTGCTGCGGCTCTGCGACGAGGCAATCGAGTACGGCTTCGCATCGGTCTGCGTCAACGGCCAATTCGTCACAGCGGTGCGCGAGAAGCTCGACGGGTCCAACGTCAAGACCTGCGCCGTCGCCGGCTTCCCGCTGGGCGCGATGAAGCCGACGGTCAAGGCGATCGAAGCGACCTCACTCGTGAAAGACGGCGCGGACGAGGTCGACTTCGTCGCGCACCTGCCGACGCTCTTGGCGTGCGACGCGGAAGCCGCGCGCGAAGAGTTCGCCGAGCTGACCAAGGCCGCAAGGTCGGTGCTGCCGGGTGTCGTGATCAAGGTCATCATCGAGTCGGCGGCGCTGATGAAAGACGCCGACGACACGCTCGCTGAAAAACGCATCGCCGCCGCGTGCGAGGCCGCGCGGGCGGCGGGTGTTGACTTCGTCAAGACCAGCACAGGCTTCCACCCCGCCGGCGGCGCAAGCGTCGAGGCGGTCAAACTCATGAAGAAGCACACCGGGCCGATGCGGGTCAAGGCCTCGGGCGGCATCCGCACCGCCGAGGATGCGCAGCGGATGATCGACGCCGGCGCCGACCGCCTCGGCTGCTCCGCCGGCGTACAGATCATCGGGGGTCAAGGCGCCTCGGGCGGCGGATACTAAAAACCGCCGATGCTATCGGCGGCCTTTAAAACGAGCCCAGGTAACTGAAAAACACCAATACCCCAAGACCGGATACCACCCGCGGCTCCCCATTTACTTCATCGGCGCCCCGTCCACAGGCTCGCCGTTGGTCGTCAGGACCTGGAAATGGTGCACGCGGTGCGGGCCGCTGTACTTCCAGACGATCTCCTTCTCCGGCGTGACCTCGAAGAGTTTGACGCCCGTCTTCTCGGTCTGGCCGTAGCACGCCACGACCGTATTGCCGTTGGGCAGCCGCTGCACGCCGCACGCGTCCTTGATGATCCCGCCCACATCGTCGTTGGTCAGCTCCCAGATGACCTCGCCGTCCTGGTCGAACTCCACGACGCGGTTGCCGTAGGTGCAGCCGACGACGGTCGTGCCGAACGGGCGGTTGGGCCCGCCGGGCGTGCGGATCGCGGTGAACGGCCAGTGCTTGGTGTCGCGCCCGCCGAAGTGTTCGGTGTCGGTGTGGAAGGTCGCGACGACCTCGCCCTCGGGCGTGTACTCCTTGACCGCGTAGGCGAACAGGTGCGGCACCAGGTAGTTGCCGTTCGCCAGCTTCCGCGCCATCCGCGTCTGCATGTGCACGTTGTCCGTGTCCGGCTGGAGCTTGACCTCGACCTTGATGGCGCCGTCCTTCGAGACCTCCAGCAGCCGCGCGTTCTCGCCGAGCTCGGTGACCAGTGTGTTGCCGTTCTCGAGCCGCACCGCGGTGCTGATCTCGCCATTGGACTTGTCCAGCTTGTACGTCCAGACCTTGTTCTTGTCCTTGTCGAACTCGACGACCTCGTCGGCGTAAGCGATGAGCACGTTGCCGCCTCCCAAGACAAACCCATCCCGCGCGCCCTTCCGCGGCGCGGTCCAGGCCGGCTCGCCGTCCTCGCCGAGGATGCCGGTAAACGAAGGCCCGGCGATAAAGACCGAGTGCTTGACCTCCCCGGCCGCGTGCCCGTCCGCCGACGCAGGGCCGACCCACGCCAGGCAGGCGACGGCGAAAACTAATAGACCAGACAACAGCGTGCGAACGTTCATGGGAAGGCTCCGGAGTGTTTGAGTTAAAGGCAGTATAGCGGGGCCTGCCGCCAATCAGAATAAGCGCGGCAAGCAGGCTTGACGGGAGGGAGGGCGAGACGCAGCAGACTTCGGCGGTTGATGCACGCTCCGGTTGGCCGGCGTCTGAGCCTGCGAAGACCCGGGCGAACTTGGTGGACGTGTATCAAGACGATTCGTTCCGGACCATCCCCAAGCCGCCTGCCCCGGCCACCCGCCGATAGCCGCCTGGACTAAATAAAAGAAACAGATTTATCGATGCTCGAAAACGCATCATCTGCCCGCGCACTCCCGTCAAGCGACTGCTCGTACAAGAAAAAGATGATCTTGTCTCTATGATGAACAACGCGGGTAAAATCCGTCACATAACACTCAAAGTCATCTTCCTCGACAACAGCTCGATACGAAATTGCACACTCCAGTGCGTCGATACCGCCAAACTGGGCTGGCCTGGGACGCATCACAACACAACCATCTTCAACAATCGTTGTAAAGTAGTCGACGTAGTTATTGGCCAGATCAAGCGGCGATAGCATCCAGTCTGAGAAACGGTCTCCATAAACAACTACAGCCGGATTCATCCCCACATAGGGCTCGGGATAGCGGTACACAGACACCAACGGTGTCGGCTGGGCTTCGTCTTCTGATTGAGATCCAGCAACAAATGTTTGCTTACTAAGGTTGTGCTTGATCTCTTCAATCGTGGGACAGTACCAACCGGTTGGAACCGCAAATGAAAAACCGAAAGCCGGGCTGCTGAGCTTTCGCTGGTCGAAGGCTACGAGTTGATCCAGCGGTGCTATAGCAGCCAGAGACGCCGAACTAAAAAGACGCAGAAACTGCCTGCGGTCCATTGCCATCCGACTTAGTCCTTATCTTCGCTAAGGCCAACCCCCGCCTGCTCCAAGCTCGTCCCCGTTGCGCGGTGCAGTTCGCTGATCGCGATCATGTAGTCGCTGAGCGCTTGCACCTCGGCGAGCTCGGCCTGGGCCAGCGCGTCCTGCCGTGCTAACACACGGTCCACGCGCGTGGTGAACGTCTCGGCCTCGTTCCGGCCGCCGCGCTCGAGCTGGATCTCCGAGACCTCCAGCGACAACGCCGAGGCCCGCCGCTGGCTGCGCGTCGTCGCGATCAGGCGGTAATTCGTGTCCACGCTGCGCATCGCGTCCTTCACCTCCAGCGTCACCAGCTGGGCCTGCAAACGGTAGTTCTCCAGCGCACGTTGACGCTCGAGTGTGCGCTGGTTGAAGAGCGACTCGGCGCTGCGGTTGCCCCACGGCCGCTCGAACTCGAGGCCGATCGCGTAGTCGATGTAGTCGAAGTCGGCCGCGTTGCCGAACGCGTCGCCGGGGTCGTTGACGTCCAGCCCGTTGACCGTCGCCGAGGCGGTCAGGTTGAGGATCGGCAGCTGCGCGTTGTCCGCGACGACCCGGCGGACATCCGCATCCTCGATCTGCAAGAGCGCCGTCTCGATCTCCGGCCGGTGCTTGAGCGCCGTTGTCACCTCATCGAGCAGGCTAAACGCGATCTCCGAATCCGCGGGGCTGTCCGCGGGCTCGAGGATGACCTCGTCGATCAGCGGCAGGTCCGGGTCGTTGATCAGGCGTTTGAGCTGATCGGACAGGGACCGCACGTTCTGCCGGGCGCGCAGCACGTCCGCCTTCCGCTGGTCGATGCGCGCGTTGACCTCGTTGAGGTCGGCGAGCAGCAGGTCGAACCCGAAACGCGGCTCGAGCTTGTCGCGCATCGCGATCGTGCGTTCGTACAGCCGCTGCTGGATCAGCAGCGTCCGCCGCGCCGCGCTCAGCTGCCAGTATGCCTGCTCCACTGCGGCGGCGAGGTCGAGCATCGTCTGCACCATCGCGGCCTGGTCGGCCTGCTGCGCGATGCCCGCGAGCTCGATGTTCGCTTCGTTTACATCGCTGCCGAATCCGCGCAAGAGCGGCTGGGTGAGCTGGACGAGCACATCCGCATCGTAAAAACGGTTGACGCCGAAGAAGGACGGGTTGGACCAGGAACGGTCGAACTGCGCCTGCGCGACGAGCTGCCCGCCGGACGCGAACTGCTGGCGGATACCGGTGCGCAGCTGGAGGTTCTCGGATTGCTGGTCGCCCGACAGACCGGGGATCGCGCCAGGCGGGCGCGGGGTGTCGAGGTCATTCCAGTCCCCACCGGCGAAGAGGACGGTGTCGAAGACCGCCCGGGCCTGGGTGATCTGCTCGGCGGAGATCTGCGGGTTGAGGCGCGCAACGGAGAGGTCGAGGTTGTGCTCGACGGCTTTGCGGATCGCCGAGCGCAGGTCGAGCACGACTGTTGGTGTCTCGTCGGCGACGAGCAAGCCGTTGCCGACTTCGAGTGGCGTGTCCGCGTATGCGGCGGCGCCGCTCATCTCATCGGCGGCCTTAAGGTTGTCTGCCAGCGTCCGCCGACCCTCGGGCAGGTTGACGCCGTCTTCTTTGGCCTTCTTGAGGATGCGTTCGAGTGATCGCTCAAACTCACTGGGCTCGCGCTCGATGCGCACCTCCGCGGCGCGGTCCTCAAGCTTCGCACGGTGCTCGGCGAGCAACGACTCGCGCAGCTCCGCCGTCGAGAGCCTGGGCGTCCCCAACTGGCAGCCGGGCAAAGACAACGCCCCAACCGCGCCCAGCAGGACAGCAGTCGCAAGACGCACAGCAGGTCGGACGGGTTTAAGCATGGCCGGACGATATCCGTTGGGTCGCGGGGCGTCAATCCAAATCCGTACGCCGTACGGCGGGCTCGTGGACCGGCCGCCCGTTCTCGGCTTACGGGCCTTGGCGGTGCTATGATGCTGCGTTTGCCCCGCACCCACGCAAGCCCAAGCGACTGGAGCCTGAGATGCCCCGCAAGATGACGATGACCGAGAAGATCCTCGCCGCCCACGCCGGCAAAGATGAGGTCACACCCGGGGAGAACGTGTGGTGTTCGGTCAGTGTATTGATGACACACGATGTCTGTGGCCCCGGCACGATCGGCATCTTTAAAAAAGAGTTTGGCGAGAACGCCAGAGTCTGGGACAACACACGCATCCCCATCATCCCCGACCACTACATCTTTACCGCCGAAGACAAGTGCCACCGCAACATCCAGATCCTCCGCGACTTCGTCAAAGAACAAAACATCAAATATTACTACGACCCCGACTTCCTCGACACCGCCGAGGGCTCGGGCATGCCCAACCCCTACCGCGACCCCACCAAAACAAACTACAAAGGCGTCTGCCACAAAGCCCTACCCGAAGAAGGGCACTGCCGCCCCGGCGAGATCATGCTCGGCACCGACTCGCACACCTGCACCGCAGGCGCCTTCGGCCAGTTCGCCTCGGGCGTGGGCAACACCGACGCCGCCTTCACCATGGGTACCGGCAAGACCTGGCTCAAGGTCCCGCCCACCATGCGCTTCAACTTCCACGGCGAGATCCCCGCCTACCTCACCGCCAAGGACCTCATCCTCGCCGTCATCGGCGACATCGGCTTCGCAGGCGCCACCTACAAAGCCATGTACTTCGCGGGCGACGGCATCGCCTCCCTCTCCCTCGAAGACCGCATGACCCTCACCAACATGGCCATCGAGGCCGGCGGCAAGAACGGCATCTGCGACGTCGACGAAAAAACACTCAACTACGTCCGCGCCCGCTCCAACCGCCCCGAATGGACCGTCTACACCGAAGACGAAGGCTGCGCCTACGACTACGAACAAACCTGGGACCTGGGCAACTTCGAGCCCCTCGTCGCCGCCCCGCACTCGCCGGACAACACCAGGACCGCCCGCGAGCTCCAGCAAGCCAACACCAGGCTCGACCGCGCCTACATCGGCTCCTGCACCGGCGGCAAGATCACCGACATGATCTTCGCCGCCAACATCCTCCACGGAAACACCGTCAAGATCCCCACCTTCGTCGTCCCCGGCTCCACCGAGGTCCACAAGGACATGCTCGAGCTGAACCTCTACGGCGAGAAGCTCGACGCATCCAGCACCGACAAGAAGGCCGCCACCAGCGTCTACCAGACCCTCGAAGACGCCGGCTGCCTCATCGGCGCCGCCTCCTGCGCCGCCTGCCTCGGCGGCCCCAAGGACACCTTCGGCCGACTCAACGAACCCATCAACTGCATCAGCACCACCAACCGCAACTTCCCCGGCCGAATGGGCCACAAAGAAGCCGGCGTCTACCTCGCCAGCCCCCTCACCGCCGCCGCCTCAGCCCTCACCGGCATCGTCACCGACCCCCGCGAATACGTCGACAGCCCGATCCTCACCGGCTCGGCAGGGGTCGTCTGACCCAAAGCCGCCGATGCCATCGGCGGTCTTAAAAACGACTCCCAAAAACTTCAATCAGCCTCACAAACCCTAAACGCCCAAGACCGCCGACACCGTCGGCGGCTTTTTTCACTGCCAACTACCTGTCACCACCGACCCGTACCCTGCGCCCATGCAGACATCCATCGGCGCACACATCATCAAAACCGCCTATGGCCAATGGCTGCCCGGCGACCCGCGCGGCCACTGGTCCGCCGCCTGGAACCCCGAACAAGGCCACCATAACCCGCACCAACTCAACCCCGGCGACCCCATCCGACAAAAACAAGCCGCCGACCGCATGAACCACCCGCCAACCATTTGGTCCACCCCCATCCGCCAAACCATCGCCGAAACAATCCAAGCCTGCGCCAATCAATCCGATTGGTCCACCGCCGCTCTGGCCGTCGAACCAACCCACTTCCACTTGGCTGTAACACCCTCGCCAACCAAGCTGGACAGCACCTGCAAATGGCTGGCCCAAGAGGTCACCAAGGCCATCCGCGCCGAACACAACCACCCCAACCCCACCTTCGCCAAGGGCAAGTGGGCAGCCGTCATCACCGAAGACACGCACTGGCACAACGCCCTGAACTACATCAACCGCCACCCCCACGCCATCCAACTCGAAAGCCGCCAACAAAGCCGCCGATGACATCGGCGGTCTTAAAAACGAACCCCAACAACCTCAAAACACAACCCCAGCCCAACCCAATCCCCCAAGGCAGCGGACACCGTCCGCGGCTTCCCCCTCACCAGCATCGTCACCGACCCCCGCGAGCACGTCGACAGCCCGATCCTCACCGCCAGCGCAGGCGTTGTGTAACCTGCATAGGCCTTGGGTGGCCGGGGACGAGTCCGCGAGCCCCCGGAACGAATCGTAAGAACCCGATGCCAGACCATGCGCTCCGGGATGTCGCCAAGCCCCCATCCCGGCCACCCACCGACTCCTTCCGAGACCCATCGTGCCATCACTGTTCACCCACATCGCTTTCCCCCTGCTGGTCAGCGCCGTCCTCGTCGGCTGCGCGTCTCAGGACCCCGCCACCCGGCACTCATCGCAGTACCGCGACCCGGCCCGGTTTGGGCCGGATGTCCAGGCCTTCGAAGCCGCCGATGTGCAGGCCCCGCCCCCGGCCGGCGCGGTGCTCTGTACCGGCAGCTCGAGCATACGCCTCTGGCACGACACACTCGCCGCCGACCTCGCGCCGTTGACCGTCGTCGGACGCGGCTTCGGCGGCAGCAACATGCACGACCTGTATCACTTCCTCGATCGGCTCGTGCTCAAGCACAAGCCACGAGCAATCCTGATCTACGAGGGCGACAACGACATCGCCCAGGGGGTCCCGGCGGAACACGTCGCAGAAGTCTTCGGCTGGCTGCTCGACCGGATCGAACAAGAGCTGCCCGGCTGCCGGGTCTACATGCTTGCCGCCAAGCCCAGCCCAGCCCGCTGGGAGCACTGGCCCGAGATGAGCCGCCTCAACGCGATGCTCGCCGCCACCGCGCAGGAGCACGGCCACGTGACGTTCATCGACATCGCCACCCCGATGCTGGGCAACGACGGCCAACCACGCCCCGAGCTCTTCGTCGAAGACCGCTTACACCTCAACCGCGCCGGCTACGAGCTCTGGCGCGACACCATCCGCCCCGTCCTGGTCCAGGCCGAACACCAACACGAGCAGTAGCTCCTCCTCACCGCCGCCGCCTCAGCCCTCACCGGCATCGTCACCGATCCGCGTGAGTACGTCGACAGCCCGATCCTCACCGGCAGTGCTGGGGTGGTCTAACCCGCTCCAAAGGCTCGTGTGGCCGTGGCATCGCGCAGCGATCCCACGGAACATCGATCCAGAATCTCACGCATAGACAGTTCGTCCGTGGGATGGCTACGTCATGCCACGGCCACCGACACCTTTATTCCACGGGCACCCGGCACCGTTCTATACATATTTCAATTCATCAATGTGTCTTATAAACTCAGAGTGCTGTGCAAACTTAGGTGCGATATCGACAGCTTTTGCAATAGCTAACAACCCATAGAAGTGCATGGTTTCTGCATCTTCTTCTAACACTTTCACAAGTGCAGCATGTACAATTTTAGATCTCAAGTCGTATAGCCTCTTACTGGTTTTCTCAATTTCTTTACGCTCCGCTGGAGTCGCGCCTAGAAACAGTGCTAGTCGTTCTGAAAAGCGTGCTGTTGTCGTCTCTTGACCATCTGGAACCAGTAAGCGCTCCAGTCCGATAGTGGCATCGAGCAATCTTCTGAATGGGAAGGTGGCAATTGATGCTCGCCCAAGTGGCTGCAATGAACGTATAAGGACATTCTCGATTTGGCTCCAACTTGAAGAAGGTGTAGATAATATAGCCAGTAGTTTCGTAAAATTATAGTTCTTCTCAAGAAACTCTCTCTTTTTGTCGTCCAATGTGCAAGGGCCTAAGATTCCATATCTCTCAAAATTAACGTTAAATCCGCTCTGATCATCTTCACTAAACCTTGCTGTGCAAAAAGATCCGCTGGCCAACTCAAACGGAAGGCCGAAATATGGTTTCAAATTCATTTGTTCAAATACGGGTAAAAAAGCGCGAATACAGTTAATTGATTGTTGTGCTAGTTGCACAGCTATAGGCACAGCATTGGTAGGGTGAGTATTAACTTTGACTCGAATAAATGTCTTTGCCTGCGGGTATAGTTGATCGAAAATTGTTGCACCTTGCAATTTCTGCTTTGCCTTTTCTTCTTCAGTTTCGCCAAACCATTCATGTCGCTCCAAAGTGTCGTTTATAGATTCTTTGAGAGTAGAGACATCAAGAAACTCAATATCTTCAAGCAAAAGATCAAAATGCAAATCCAAATTTACTACCGGCAATGAAACATAGTTGTCCGCTATTTCTCTTCTCAACACTTGCAATAATTTTGATTTTATTAAAATGTCATATTCTTTATCTTCAGCCAACGACTTATAATTGTGATGAATAATCTCTTTTGTCTTCTCCTCGACAGCCTTGCGACCAATCTTTTCGGCAAACTCTGGATCAAGTAGAACCTCTTCAACAAAACAATTAAATGCTGTTACACCTTCATCTACAATAGCTATAGTCTGTGGCAAATCATCGGATAATGTGCCCTCTGCTTGTAGATTGTCTGACTTAAGTGAAATTCTTGTACCTGCACCAGCAATCACAATAGACTGACTGCGATTCATCACATCCCCCATTGATCGGCTGCAATTCTCGATCACAGTTTGCAAATGCACGCTGAGTTTCTTTTTATCGTAGCCCATGTTGTCCCCTAAGAAAACAAGCTATGTAAAAAGTACTGATAGTAAATATACTAATCGTTGCCAACCAGTGCGCACCACCCCGCCCATCACCGCGTAGGTGATGGACCAACTCGATCACAACCTGTTGATGGCGTTTAACCGGGTCTTTGAGCGCTGCCGGGCGGACCCGGCCGAGGCCCGCCGGCGGTTCGACCGCGTGCGGGCGGGGGCCTGCCTGGACCGGCCACACCAAGCCTGGTGCGTCGCCATCCGGGCGTCGGATACGCGGCTGACGATCCAGGGAGCAGGCAATCGGGCGTCGGCGGTCGGTGGATCGGCCCCTTCTCCCTCTCAGGGAGAAGGCTGGGATGAGGGTCGGGCGGACAATCAACCGTGGCCTTCAACCAGCTCTCCCTGCGAACAACACACCCAACCCTCACCCCGGCCCTCTCCCTGGCAGGGAGAGGGAGGCGACCCCGTGCGCGCACAGGCGGCGCATGAAATCGTGCTGGATGGCGCTACCCTCCGCGCACTCGGCGGGCCGGTCTGGCTGCCCTACCCGGGCCTGCCGCTGCGCGAGGCGGCGAAGCTGCTCGGGCGCAGCGAGGCGACGGTGAGCCGGTGGCTGCCGGTGAAGGTCGGCAAGACCGTCGCGCAGAAGCAGGCGGTGGCGGAGCAGCGTGGCGGCGGCCGGCGGCGGTGGGCGACCTACACGGACCCGGCGACGGGCTGGGGCGTGCGGTACGAGCCGTGCCACGCGGCGGGCCGCGGCGCGGGGATGGAGGTGCCGGTGGTCTGGCACGACGGGCCGCTGGACCCGGGCGCGGCGCGTGGACGTCCGCCGAGCCGGTGGTGGGGCGGCCTGTGGATGTCGCTGGCCGGGCGCATCCCCGAAACATTCGAGCAGGTGCTTTACCGCGAGCCCTGGTTCCAGGATTACAAGACCGGCCCACGGTTTCGGCGGTGGTACTGGGTCTGCCCGGGGCTCGCGGGCGGCGGCTGCGGCCGGCGGGTGTCGAAGGTCTATGCCCCGCTGCCGGTGTGGACGGTCGGCCGGGCGCTGGGGATCGAGCAGGGGCTCGAAGTCGAGGGCCTGGCGGGCGAGTGGCTGCCGGGCGTGATGGACCGGTGGGCCGGCAGGCGGTCGCTGGCCTGTGACCGGTGCTGGAAGATCATGCGGTCAACCTACACCAACTCGACGGGCTGGAACCAATGCGTGAGCTACCTCACCGGCGGGCTGCTGTACGGGCGCGAGGCCGAGAAGCCGGACGGGTTTGCGTACGAGCGCAAGCGTGCGTATAAGGCGCGGCGGTATGATCGGGGAATTGGTGATGCTTCTATCAATACAAGCGAGCTCGATACCGGCTGACGCCGAGCCGACCGGCGACCTGATGTGGCTGGTGCTTGTGATCGCGGCGCTGGCGACGCTGGTCTGTGTCGGCATCCACTACGAGACGCTCCGGCTGATCATCACGTTCCTCCGTCGGCGCGGGGATATCAGGCGGGTGCGGTCCATGCTGGTCGTGGTGATGCTCGTGCTTTTGTTCGCGCACCTGATCGAGGCCGCGATCTTTGCGGGGGCATACCACATCATCTTCGCGCTGCACGACGAGAGTACCGGCCGGCTCGTCGGGCCGTACGACGGCGGGTTCGCGGACACGCTCTACTTCTCGCTGTCGGTGTACACGACCGTCGGATTCGGCGACATCGCTCCCGAGGGCCCGGTGCGGCTGATGGTCGGGGTTGAGGCGCTGGCGGGGCTGGTGCTGATCACCTGGAGCGCCTCGTTCACGTTCCTGATCATGCAGCGGATCTTCGCGAAAGAGTTCTCGCCGGACCGCGGTGAGGCGTGAACCCATGAAACGGTCTACGGCGCACCTGTAAGGCGTGTTGACACACGGCGGCTTCAGTCGCGCCGATCGCCCTCACCGCCGCGCGTGCGTTCGCCATCCCGGTCACCGTTGTCGCGCTCGCCGCCGTGCCCGCCGCGCCTTCGCTGGTCCCAGCTGCGCTCGAGCATGTCCTTCATCCGGCGGTCGATCTCTTCGTCCTTGCGCTCGGCGAGGTCGTCGAGGTCCTCTTCGGCCTGGTCCAGCTCCCGCCGGCTCTGTTCGAGCTTGATGCGTTCCATCTCGATGCGGATGTCGAAGAGCTGCTCCATCCGCTCGCGGATCTTGGGGCGCAGCTCGTCCATCTTCTGCTGGTCTTCCTCGCGTTTGGCGCGGTAGTGCTCGCGGACCATGCGCATCGTCTCGCGCATCAGGCCGGCGTGGCGGACGTGGACGGCGAACTCGTCGGGCCGGTTGGCCTGCATGTCCATCAGCTCGCGGATGCGTGGGAAGCGCGAGAGGTGTTTCGCGGCTTCTTCGGCGTCTTCCTCGGCGAGGCGCTCGAGGCGCTCGAGCCAACTCGTGCCCGGGTGCATCGCGCGGACCACGGCCAACGCGCCCGGCACCTCATCGGCGTTGAGCGGTTCGCGGTCGCGGCCCCGATCGCGGTCGCCGTGCTCGCGTTCACCTCGGTCCCGATCGCCGCGGTCTTCGCGTTGTTCGCGGCGGTCGCCGGGGGGCGGGCCGTCGCCGCGCGGGCCGGGCCCGCGGTCGCCGGGCTGTGCGAGCGCGACGCCGGGCAGGCCCAGGCTGAGCGCCAGCAGGAGTTGGAGGGTGGTGTGTTTCACGTCGTGCTTTCTGCGTGTTTTCAGTAGCGCGCTTTCATCCGCGCGGCCGGCCCAGTCTCAAACGGTTCAGGTCGCGGGCGTGCCTTCGCCGGCGGCCTCGAAGTCTGAGAGGAACGCCTCGTAGTCATCCATGTCCGACCAGATCGTGTCGCGGTCGATCGCGTAGCCGTCGATCCGCTGCGAGACGTTGTTAAACGCCGCATCGATCTGTTCAGTCACGTCGGCGAACATCGGCTCGTCGGTGGTGTAGTCGGGGAAGACCAACTCATCGGTGATGTTGTTCAGGGTCTTGGCCATCTCGGTCCCGCCGTCCCCGCCATCGTTCGTGCCCGGCTGCCCGGCCCACCACAAGCCGGCGCCCGCGGCGAGCACGACCGCGGCCGCCGCGGCGTAGCGCCAGGGCGACGGGCCGATGCGCTCGATGACCGCCGGCTGTTCGCGCACAGCATGGGTTGCATGCTCCGGCGTCGTCGCCGCGATGATCTTCTCCGCGAGTTGGTCAGGCGCGGGCACCGACTCGGGCGCGAGCGCTTCATCCAGCAGCGACAAGAAAGCCGGCTCGGTCAACGCCAGCACCTTGGCCTCCAGCTCGCTCGGCGTCTGCTGCGCCCGCGCGGCCTCCTCGGCCAGCAGCGCATCAAGCTGCTCGTCGATCGGATCGGGTACGGGTGGGTTTGTCGGGTCGTGGTTCATCGTTCGGCTCCAACGGCCGGTCGGTTGGGTTTGGTGTTCAGGCCGGTCTTGCCTGCGTGTTCGGTTCCGGGTTCATCAGCTTCTTCAGCTTGCCCAGCGCGCGGTGCCCGCGCGCGAGCACCGTGCCCAGCGGCTGGTCCAACGCCTCGGCGATCTGGGCGAAACTCAACCCCGCGGTGTGGCGCAGGTGCAGCACCTCCTGATCGGCGTCGGGCAGCGTCGCGATCGCCTGGCGGAGCTGGTCCACCTGCTCGGCCCGGCTGAGCTGTTCGAGCGGGGCGTCGGGCTGCCAGGGCCCGCCGGCGATCACGCCCGGCTCCGCCGCCGCCCAGCCGCTGGCCTGGTCGCTGCTGCTGCCCGCGGTCGCGCCGGGGCTCATGTCCATCGGCCGGGCCTGCCGCCCCCGCCGCCGCATCTCGTCCCGCAGGTTGTTCATCGCGATGCGGAACAGCCAGGGCTCGAACTTCCCCTGCTCGCGGTAGCCGTCTTGGGCGGTGAGTTTCTGGACCACTTTGACGAAGGTCTCCTGCGTGATTTCTTCCGCTAAGTCGCTGTCACGACACTGTTTATAGATCAGCCCATAGACCCGGCCGGTGTACAGCCGGACCAACTCGGCCCAAGCCGGACCGTCCCCCGCCGCCGCGGCCGCGAGGGTCTGGTCCAACGCACTGCTTTCTCGCTCGGCCATGCGGGCTTCCTACGCGGTCAAACGCTCACGCATCTGTATTATTGCCGATCTATTGATGTAGCCCAAGCCCACGGCGTGGGATCAAGACAACATAATCTCCCATGACCACCCCCCGGAATCCAATCCCCTTCACCCTCCCCAACAGCGACCTCGACCTTGCCGACTCGGCGGTCGTCGCCGAGCTGCTTCACCAGACCGCCGAGCTGAACCGCAGCGACCCGCTGCGCGACGGCAGCGTCGTCAGGCCCCCCAAGGCCGGCCAGCTCCTGGTCACCGGCGACCTGCACGACAACGGCCCGGCCCTCATGCGCATCATCAAGCGCGCCCGCCTCGACCGCTCGCCCGACAACCGCGTCGTCCTGCACGAGCTCATCCACGGCCCGACCCGGCTCAACGGCATGGACCTGTCGATCCGCACGCTCGCGCGCGCCTGCGCCGTCAAGCTCGCCTACCCGCAGCAGGTCTACTTCCTGCTGAGCAACCACGAGCTCGCCCAACGCCGGCAGGAGCACGTCTTCAAGGACGGCGGCAGCGATGTGGACGCCTTCAACGACGGCCTCGCGCACCTCTTCGGCGACGAAGGCGCCGACCAGGTCCACGCCGCGTTCGATGACTACGTCGATTCGCTGCTGCTCGCGGTCCGGTGCGACAACGGCGTGATGGTCGCGCACTCGCTGCCCGCCCCCCGGAAGATCGAGGTGTTCGATAAGACGGTCGTCGAGCGCGCGTTGACCGAGGATGACTACGCCGCCGACGGCGCGGCCCACCTGATGGTCTGGGGCCGGCACCAGAACGTGAAGCTTGCGACCGAGCTCGCCGAGGCCTGGGGCGTCAGCGTCTTCCTGCTCGGCCACCAGCCCGCGGAGATGGGCTGGGAAGAGAAGGCCAACAACATCCTCATCCTCAACTCCGACCACGCCCACGGCGTCTGCCTGCCCATCGACCTGACAGCCCAAGTCGAGCGCGACGACCTGCTCGATAAGGTCGTGCCGATCAATGGGATCCGGTTGTAGTCGATTCATTCGCGTCACGCTCTCTCAACCCCCTCCGAGGGGGAGACCGGGAGGGGGTGACGCGTGACTTGTACACAACACAAGAACACGGCCATTCGGCACCCTCCCCGGCCCCTCCCTCAAGGGAGGGGGGTTGTGCGAAAAATGCAAAGACGCGCTTGGCAACTGTCGTGCGCGTACAATGCCGCGATCAGAGACCAACAACGAAAGGCCTTCCGATGACACGAAACACCTTCAAGTTGCTGACGAGCCTTGCCTTTTGCCTGTCCCTCGCCCTGCTCCCCGCCTGTGGCGGAGGGAGCCAGGACGACCACGGGCACGACGGGGACACACACGCTGGCTCATTTGCCGAGGTGTCCAAGGCGATCTGCGTGCTTCAGCCAACAACCGGCACGGAGCTGACCAACGTCAAAGGTGTCGTCACACTGACCCAGACCAAAGATGGCCTGCTGATCGTCGCCAAAGTCACCGGGCTCAAACCCAACAGCAAGCACGGGTTCCACATCCACCAGTGGGGCGACATCACCGATAGCGAATCGGCCAAGACCTCGGGCCCCCACTTCAACCCCGAAGACAAACCGCACAGCCTGCCCGGCGAAGGCCACATGCATGGCGACACCCTCGTCCACATGACCGGCGGCCACGCCGGCGGCTTGGGCAACCTTGAAACCGATGAGAACGGTAACGCAACGTTCAGCAAGACCTTCGAGAACATCTCGCTGAAAGACAAGCACGCCGTTCTCGGCCGAAGCTTCATCGTCCACATCGATGAAGACGACGGCAAGGGTGAATCCGGCAACGCCGGCCCGCGCGTCGCCCAGGGCGTCATCGGCATCGCCAACCCGGAAGCCGAATAAAACCGTGTCGCGGGTGACGCGCAGCGTCCCGTTCAAACGATCTTAGAAGATTCGCACGGGACGCTGCGCGTCACCCGCGACACGGTCAATCATTCATCGCCGCCGCGGTGAACTGCTTCGCGTCCTCGTGGTGGTCCCACTGTTCGCTGGGCCCGAAGCGCTTTTCGTACCCCCGCCAGAGCTCGAACCAGTAGGCTAAAAACGCGTACGGGTCGTACCGCCCGTAGTGCTTCTCGATCCGCCTGTGCAGCCGGCTCGGGTCCTTCGGGCGCTTGACCTTGTGCGTCTTGCAGTAGTGGCGGTACGTCTCGGTGTCGATCGCCAGGCGGTCGTAGAACCCCAGCAGCATGCAGACATTCGCCGCGGCGTACGGCCCGATGCCGTTGAGCTTGAGCAGCGCGTCGTACACCTCGTCGCTCGTGCGCCCGGGCTGCTCGAACCAATCGAGGTCGAGCGCCCCATCCGCGATATCGCGCCCGAGCTGCGCGATGCGTCCGGCGCGGTAGCCGACCTTGCAGCGGTCTCTGAGCCGCTGCTCGCCGAAGTCGGCGGTCTGCTCCGGCGTCGGGAACCCGCCGTGGCCGACGTGCTCGACCAGCAGCCGGTTCATGTTGACCGTGTTCGGCCAGGTCACGTTGCAGGACGTGATCGTCTTGACGATGTCCTCGAACAAATCCGCCCCGCGGAACAGGCGCGAGAAGCCGCGCCGCCTCGCGGTCCGGTGCAGGCGGTACCACGGCGTGACATCCTCATCGACCCGCAGCATGCGGACGACCTGCTGCTTGATGAACTGCTGGTCCGCGCGCGGCAGTGTGCGGTCGCAGTGAATCGTGACCGGCTTCGTTCTGCCCGACTGCGTGATGCGCGCCTGCACCTTCCGCCGCTTCGTGTCCCGCAGCACGCGGTACAGCTGCTGCCGGTCCCGGTCCCACCGCGACGGCGCGAGCAGGAAGTGGCCGTAGGAACACACGGCCTTGAACAGCTCAAAGTCGGGCGGGACGGCAAGATTTAAGCGCGAAGGCATACTCAATCACCGCCTGAAATTCGCAACCTCTTCCCGCGTCGGCGGCAGGCGTTTGTCCAGCGGGAACAGCCGGTCCGCGATCGTCTTGCACAACCGGTCGCCCAGGTGCCGGTACTGGTCGTAGTGGTCTTCGACGCCCTGCTTCAGTTCATCCGCGGATGCGCCCAGCGCTTCGACCCACTTGCCGTTGTGGTCGATGATGTCCAGGCACCGCTGCTTGGTCCATTCGAAGTGGTACTGGAAGCCGTAGGTCGTCAGCCCGACGTTGAAGGCCTGGACCTTGCACGCCTCGGAAGACACCAGCGGCATCGGCGTCCCGCCGGGCGGGCACTTCGTCACCTCGCAGCCGTGCGCGTGCATCTGCACGCTGTGCCAGGGGATGCCCGTCAGGATCGGGTCGGTCGTGCCGAAGAACGACAGCGTCGTCCTGCCCATGCCCAGCTCGGGGGTTTCGCGTCGGCCGACCTCGCCACCGAGCGCGGCCGCGATGAGCTGCGCGCCCAGGCAGACGCCGAGCACCGCGATCCCGCGCTCGTGCGCCTCCCTGATCAGCTGGATCTCGCGCGCCATCCACGCGTGCTCATCGACCTGATCGGTGTCCTGCGGCCCGCCCATGCTGACCAGCCCGTCGATGTTGTCCAGGTCCGGCGGCAATGTATCGCCCTTGTGAACCAGCCGGACATCCAGCTTGTGCCCGTGGTCGCGGAGCGTCTCGCCGAGCCGCTGGGAAGAGTCGAGGTCGTCGTGTTCGATGATCAGGATGGCCATGCGTATAAGGATAGCCGCATGCCCGCGTCGTGCCGACGGGCATGGTGCGGGGCGAACCCGATTCACTACCGAGCCCCACCGCTGAACGCCGATAACACTTGAGTATGCGCCACAAAACCCACCTCGCCATCCTGCACAACGGCGGGCTCCGTTCGCTGGTCACCTGCGCGCTGATGCTCAGCGACGACCCGCCGCCGCGTCTGACGCTGGTGCATATCGATGACGGGCGCGAGGCCCGGCTGACCCGCCGGCGGCTCGTCCGCCAGCAGGCCCAGGCGTTCGGGATCAAGCGTGTGACCGAGCTGTCGGCGCCACACCTCTTCGGCCACGGCTACGGCCGGGCGCCGGACGGCGGGCCGATGGGCACGCTCACCCGCCCGCAGCTGCTGCTCGCCGCGACCGCCGAGGCACGCCACCAGCAGGCCGAGGCGGTCATCTGGCCGGTCTCGCTCAACGGCGACGCCGCCGCCACCGCGCTGGCCACCGAGCAGGCCGTGCTCTGCGAGCACCTCGCCGAGGCCGAGGTCGATACCGCCGACCAGACCCCGCGCATTGAGACACCACTCGCCGAGATGACCGACCAGCAGATCATCGAGCTCGGCGGGCAGCTCGGCGTCGACTGGAAACTCGCCTGGTCGTGCAACCGCGCCGGCGAGCAGCCCTGCATGGCCTGCGCCGGCTGCCGCCGACGGTCCCAGGCCTTCGACAAGGCCGGCGTCGTCGATACCCAGATCGAGCCGGTCGGCATGGGCCGCTGAGCCTGTTTCACAACACCGCCCCCATGCGCACCGCCCGGCTGCTTTGAGGCTCGCCGCGGGATCAAGCCGACAACACTCAAGCACCCGCTTCACCAAGGGCGACCCAGCATGCTTAACCCATCACTAAACAATCCGACCAACCTCGACCAGGTCTTCCAAGCCCTCGCCGACCCGACCCGCCGGGCCATCATCGAGCGGCTCAAGCGCGGCCCCGCGTCCGTCAGCGAGCTCGCCCAGCCGTTTTCGATGTCCCTCTCCGCGGTCGTCCAGCACATCCAACTCCTCGAAGCCAGCGGGTTGATCGAGAGTGAGAAGCTCGGCCGGGTCCGCACCTGCCGACTCGACCGGGCGAAACTTGATGCCGCGCTGACATGGATCGAGCTCGGGCGTGGTGGTGCGAATGATCCGCCCGATCCACAGACCGACACGCTGACCGAGCAGCCGGTCCGGCAGGGAGTTTTCTGTTTAGACTGAAAAGCAACCAAGGCCCGCGCGCATCTCACAACGCGGTTCTACTCACGCCGCGGCCCGACCCCATAAAGCTCGCGCACAAAGAAGTCGGCGCGTAACCGTTGGCCGTACGCGCTCTCGCCGGCGCCGTGGCCCTTGCCGGGGAAGACCATCAGCTCGAACTTTTTGTCCGCCTTGATCAGCGCATCGACGACCTGCATCGTGGACGCGGGGTCGACGTTGCGGTCCAACTCGCCTACGGTCAGCAGCAGCGCCCCGCCGAGCTTGTGCGCGTCCTCGACGTTCGAGCTGTCGGTGTACGACTGGTCGACCGGCCAGCCCATCCACTGCTCGTTCCACCAGATCTTGTCCATCCGGTTGTCGTGGCAGCCGCAGTCCGCGGCGGCGGCCTTGTAGAAATGATGATGGTCGAGCACGGCGCGCATCGCGTTCTGCCCGCCGGCCGACCCGCCGTAGATCCCGACGCGTGACAGGTCCATCCACGGGCGCGTCTCCGCCGCCGCCTCCATCCACGCGATCCGGTCGGGGAAGCCCGCGTCCTTCAGGTCCTTCCACGCGACATCGTGGAACGCCTTGCTCCGCCAGTTCGTGCCCATCCCGTCGATCTGGACGACGATGAAGCCTAGCTCGGCCAGCTGCATGTTCCGGTGCATGCCGTAAAACCGCTTAGGCACGTGCTGGCCGTGCGGGCCGGCGTAGACCTGCTCGATGACCGGGTACCTCTTCGCGGGGTCGAAGTTCGTCGGCTTGATGAGGATGCCGTGGATGTCCGTCTGCCCGTCGCGCCCCTTCGCAACAAAGCGTTCGGGCGCGATCCAGCCGGCATCGATCAGCGACGACGCGTCCGCCCGCGCGATCTCTTTGATGAGTTCGCCTGTCCCCGCGTCCCGCAGCTCGTGCACCGGCGGGTGATCGACCCGCGACCAGGTCGCCACCAGCGTCTTGCCGCCTGGCGAGACCGACACCGCGGTGTGCGTCCCGTCGCTCCGCGTCAGCGGTGTTACCACACCCGTGTCCAGGTCCACCCGGCAGTAGTGCTCGTGGTACGGGTCCTGGCCCGGGTGGATACCGCAGGCCCAGAACCAGACAACACGCTTGTCTTCATCGACCCGATCGACCTTCCGGACGACCCACTCACCCTTGGTGATCTGCCGCTTGACGTCGCCGGTCTGCCAATCGTAAAGGTAAAGGTGGTTCCACCCGTCGCGCTCGGACATCCAGATCAATTCGTCCGCGGCGTCGAGGCAGTACAGGAATTTCTTGCTGGAGTAGGTAAAAAACGTTTCGGGCGATTCCTCGATCAGCACACGCGACTCGCCCGTCTCGGCATCCACCTCGATCACACGGTACACCTGATGCCCGCGCTGGTTGTACTCATACGTGAATGCGCTCGAGTCGGCCCTCCAGCGGACGCCATCGATGCGGTAAGGGTTGGGGGCGGGGTCGGTGGGCAGCTCGACGCGCTGCATCGTCGTGATGTCGAAGAGCACCGGCCGATCGATAGAGACCTTGTCACCGGGCTTGAGATAGAAGTATCGATCCGTTTTGGGTTGCAGCTGATCATCGGGCGAAGAGTCGATGATGGTGACTCGGCGGTCGTCGCCGGACCGGCGTTTCATGACCGCCAACTTCTTGCCATCCGGTGACCAGCGAAAGTCTAAACGGTATCTATCATCAGGCGTTCCGTCGTTTGTCAGCCTCCGTGCTGGTTTCCCATCTATCCGCTGACCATCCGCGTCTACCGGGTCAAGAACGATGTTGTGCTCCCTGATACTGGCTTTCCAGTGCACGTTCGGCGGCGGCCGCCAGCCATGCTGCTCGGGGGTATCCCATGCGCGCATCGCGAGCGTCTCGGTATCGAGGTGGTAGGTCCAGGCCTTCGCGGCAAACTCGAACTCAATCGTTTGCTTGTTCGGGATGCGGAGCCCTTTCAACCTCAGCCCCGAGGGGTCGGCCTCTTTGCGCGCGGTCTCATACAGCAGCTCTGCGAGCCTTTCGTGATCAAACGCCAGCTGGTATTCACCCGTTTTGGCGTCCACCGCGTACCACCGGAAGCCATGGTCACCTTCTTCCATCCGATACCAGAAGCTGGCGCCCGTTTCGTTCCAGAAGGGTTGAAGCCCGGTCTTGGTGACCTTCGATTGGAAGCGTTTAGAGAGCTCGGCCGATCGGTCGTAGTCCGCCTTGGACCCTTGCGCCACGGCAGGCAGTCCGGACAGAACGAGCAACACCGCAAACAGGTATCGACGGGAAAGCAGCATGAGCGGCATCGGTTCATCCTCTTCTGGCTTGTCTGCTGGAGAGAAAGGGAAACGGTCGGGAGTGATACGCCGGTGTCTCAAAACGTGTTCGTCACCCCCGCGTTGACTTGAGCCACTTCTTCAGCCCCGCGGCGGTCATGCAGTTGATGACATCATTTTTCGTTGCGCCCGCGCGGCGCGCGGTGAGCACGCCGTAGGGCAGCTGGTCGGGGTCGGCGGGGCCGTGGGCGTCGGTATTGATCGCGAGCCTGACGCCGTGCTCGAGCGCGAGGCGGGCGTGGGTGTCGCGCAGGTCCAGCCGCCAGTGGTTCGCGTTGATTTCGAGCGCGATCCCGCGGCCCGCGGCGGCCTTGCAGAGCGCTTCCATGTCCGGGCTCAGGCCTTCGCGCCGCAAGACCAGCCGGCCGGTCGGGTGGCCGATCATCGTGACATAGGGGTTCGCGATTGCGTCGAGCAGGCGGCGCGTCGCCTTCTTCGACTCCTGGCTGAGTGCCGCGTGCGGCGAGGCGACAACGACATCCAATTCGGCAAGCAGCTCGTCGGGGTAGTCCAGCGAGCCGTCCGCGAGGATGTCCACCTCGCTGCCGGCGAGCACGGTGATCTTGCCTTCGAGCTTCTTCGCAACCTTCCGCACCGCCTCGATGTGCCGCACCAGGCGTTTGTCATCGAGCCCGTTGGCCTGCACCTGGCCCTTGCTGTGGTCGGTGATCGCGACGGTGTGGTAGCCGCGCGCCGCGTAGGCGAGCGCGTTTTCCTCGATGGACCACCGCCCATCGCTCGCGGTGGTGTGCGTGTGCAGGTCGGCCTTGATGTCTTTGAGCTCGATGAGATCCGGCAGATCATCTTTTTCAGCAAGGGCAAGCTCGCCACGGTCTTCCCGCAGCTCCGGCGCGATGTGTGCCAGGCCGAGCTTCCTGTAGATCGCCTGCTCGGTCTTCGTCTCGACCTGTTTGGTCTTGTCGTCCTTGTCCGCGAGCGCGTACTCGTTGAGCGTGTAGCCCATCGACAGCGCCCGCTCGCGGACCTTGACGTTGTGTTCTTTGCTGCCGGTGAAATACATCAGCGCAGCGCCGTAGTGCTTCGGGTCAACGACGCGCAGGTCGACCTGGATATTGCGGAAGTCGTCGGTCGAGCGGATCGATGACTTCGTCGCGCCGTGGCCGAGCACTTCTTCCACCATCTCAAGCCCGACAAACACGTCCATGATCCTGGCGGCATCCTTTTCTTTGGCACCCACGAGCAGGTCGATATCCCCGATCGTCTCCTTCCCACGCCGTAATGAACCCGCGTAATCGATCTGCTGAACGCCAGGCAGGTCTTTCAATACATCGATGATGGCTAGCGCCAAAGGGAGCGCGAACCCGATGTTCGTGCGCTCGCCCGCTTTTTCGGCGAAGGCGATCGATTGCTGGAGCTTCTCGAGCTTCTTCTTACCGAATCCTTTTAATCCTTCGAGCGAGCAGTCTTCGATTTTTTGTTTGAGTTCATCGATCGACTCGACCCCGCCGTCGTTCCAGAGCTGGGCGACGCCCTTGGGCCCGAGGCCGGGGATGTCGAGCATCTTGAGCACGCCGGCCGGGACCGCGTCGATCATCTCCTGGTGCTCGAGGACCCGGCCGGTGCGCAGGAACTCCTCGATCTTCTGAGCGATGCCCTTGCCGATGCCCTCGACCTGCAGGAGGTCCTGCGGCTCAACATCGGCGACATCCTTGACAAAATCCTTGAGGACGCGGGCGCCTTTTTCCAACGCGATGGTCTTGAACCGGTTGCCGCCGGTGACCTGGTTGACATCCGCCATCTGCTGGAAGATGACGGCGAGTTGGGCGTTGTTAGAGGCCATGCGGGCATGATAGCGACGCTGCGCCCACCGGCCCGCGTCGCGCTAGCGGCTGATGTGGACATACCCGAACGAGGCGCCCCGCTCGCCCTGCTTGCGGAGCATGGCCGCGATCTCGAGCGCGCCCGCGGGGAGGTCTACAGCATCGAACACAATCTCGGTGTCACCGTCCGACAACGCCTGCGTGTGCACCTTGTCGCCGATGCGCAGCTCGGCGGTCCAGCCCTCGCCCTGCACCTTCTTGTTGATCTGCGTCTGCAAGCGGATGTTGTACGCCCCGCCAACCGCGACGGCCGTGACCCACTTGCCGTCGCTCCAGTCCTGCAGCGTCAGCGTCGCCGGGTTCGCGTGGGCCGGGTCGATCACGATCGGCTGGGGGAACGCGCGGGCCTTGAAGCTGTTGTGGACATCGTCGAACCACGCGTCGTACGCCGCCTTCAGCTCGGCGAGCTTCTCGGGGTGTTTCTCCGCCAGGTTGTCGGCTTCGCCGGGGTCCTCGGCGATGTTGTACAGCTCGAACGTCGGGTCCTTCTCGACCTGCACGCGCCACGGCCGGGTCGAGTTGAGCAGCTTCCAATCGCCCTGGCGGAGCATGAAGTTGTTGTACCGGCTCGGCTTGGTCCCGCGGTGGGCCTGGATGACGACCGGGCGTTCGTCTCCGGGGCGGACCGGCCGGACATGCGCGCCCCTGAGCTGCGGCAGCAGGCTGACGCCGTCGAATTCGACGCCTTCGGGCGCATCCACGTTGCAGGCGTCGAGCAGCGTCGGCATCAGGTCGAAGTGTGCCGCGACCTGCTTCGCGGTGTGGCCGGGCTCGAGCACGCCGTCCCACCGCACCCACAACGGGCTGCGGACGCCGCCCTCGAAGACCTCGGTCTTCATCCCGCGCATGTCGCCGACGTACCGCCGGGTATTCGGGCCGTTGTCGTTGAGGTAGACGATGATCGTGTCGTCCATCAGCCCGCCGGCTTCGAGCGCCCGCATCAGCCGGCCGGTGTTGTCATCGATGTTGCCGATCATCGCAGCGATGCGCTCGAGCCGGTCTACCGCGTCGGCGTTGCCGCGTTCGTTCGGGGCCATGATCGGCGTCAGGTCCTTGTCCTTGTAGTGCTGCCGCAGCGTCTCGGGCACGTCGTGGTACGGCCCGTGCGGCGCATTGAGTGCGATATAAGCAAAAAACGGCTTGCCCGCCGCGGCCTGCTCACGGATAAACGCGACCGCCGCGTCGGTGTACACGTCCGTGCAGTAGCCCTCGGTCTGCACCCGGCGGTTGTTGTGGTAAAGCACCGGGTCGGTGTACTTCCCGGGCGCCTCGCGCGGGTCGGACCACTGGCCGATGCCCCCCCCGAGGTGGATAAGCGATTCATCAAAGCCCTGGTCGCTGGGGCGCATCGGGTGGTTGTCGCCCAGGTGCCACTTGCCGAAGATGCCCGTCGCGTAGCCGGCGTCTTTGAGCACCTCGGCGAGCGTGACCTCTTCCGGCGCCATCATCGACCGGCCGAGGTACGTGTCGATGCACTGGGTCCGCATGTGGTAGCGCCCGGTCATGAGCGACGCCCGCGTCGGCGAGCACACCGGGCTGACATAAAAGTCCGAGACCGAAGCGCTCGACCGGGCCAGCGCGTCGAGGTTCGGCGTCTCGATCACCGGGTTGCCCATCACGCCGAAGTCGCCGATGCCCTGGTCGTCGGTGATCAGGATGATCACGTTCGGGCGGGCGGCATGCGAAGCGGATCGGCAGCCCGAACACAACACCAGCGCCGAGACACCGAGCAACAGTGCAAGAAGGTTCAAGGATTTCATGGCCACCAGTATCGCCATTGCTTTGATCGCCGGCAAGACAAGCCGTTCGGACCCGCTACAATCCCGGCATGAATATCAAGCTGCTCGAAAAACTGACCACCACCGCCGGCGTCCCGGGCCGGGAACACCGCGTTGCGAAGCTGATCCAGAACGAGATCAAGGGCATCTTCGACAAGGTCACCATCGACCCGCTCGGCTCGGTGATTGCCGTCAAGAAAGCCAAGCCCAAGACCGGCAAGGCGAAGCGCTCACCCAAGAAAGTCATGCTGGCCGCGCACATGGACCAGATCGGCTTCCTCGTCTCGCACATCGACGACAAGGGCTTTGTCTTCGTCAACCCCGTCGGCGGGTTCGACACACGCAACCTCTTCGCCCGCGCGGTCACCATCTGCCCGGACGTCAACGACCCGAAGAAAGATCTCACCGGCATCATGAACCCCGGCGGCAAGCCCGTGCACATCGCCACGCCCGAGGAACGCAAGAAGATCCCCGAGGTCCGCGAGTTCATGATCGACCTCTGCCTGCCCGCGGACGAGATCAAGAAGAAAGTTAAGATCGGTGACATGGTCGTCATCAACGCGCCCGTCTACACCCTGGGCGACCAGGTCGTCAGCCAGGCGATGGACAACCGCGTCGCGTGCTGGGTCGCGATCGAGGCGTGCAAGAAACTCAAGCACCACGACTGCGAGGTCCACTGCGTCTTCACCGTGCAGGAGGAGGTCGGCCTGCGTGGTGCCGTCGCGTCCAGCTACACCGTCCAGCCCGACATCGCGGTCGGCATCGACGTCACCCTCGCCTGCGACACCCCCGGGATCCCGGAAAAAGACGCGACGTCGAGACTGGGCGGGGGCGCGGTCCTCACCCTGATGGACAGCTCGGTCATCAGCGACTACGACACCGTCGAGGCCTTCGACAAAGTCGCGAAGAAGCACAAGATCAATGCCCAGCGCTCGATCATGGCCCGCGGCGGGACCGACACCGGCGGCATCCAACGCACCGCCGGCGGCTGCAAGGCGATCACGCTGAGCTGCCCCTGCCGGTACGTGCATACCGTCACCGAGATGGTCCACAAAGACGACCTCGCGGCGTGCCGGGATTTGCTGGCGCGGTATTTGGAGTCGGTGAAGTGACGCGAGGAGCGTCTACTTCCTGCTCACGGCATAAGGCTGGCAGTAGCACGATGAAGAGGGCTTGACGTCCGCCTCGGCCCAGGCGGCCTTGACCGCGGGGGCGAGCTGGTCCGCCTCCTCGTTCTTGCCCTGCGCCTCGAGCGCCAGCTGAAGCCCCAGCAGCGACCAGCCGTTGTTGCGGTTCTGCTTCAGGTCCGCGCGGTAGACCGCTTCCGCCTCGGCGTATCGGCCGTCGCCCATCAAGAGCGCGCCCAGCGCGTGACGCACCGGGAGCATCCAGCCCGGCGGCTCGTCATAAACCAGCGCGTCCTCCGCGGCGATGCCTTTGCGCAGGATCGCGTACGCCTGGTCGGTCTTGCCCTCGCGGTACAACAGCTCGCCCTCGATCATCGCCTCGGCGATCGGCATCACGGTCGAGACCTTGTTGTTAAACATGAACCACTCGCCGGGTATCTCGGCCGCGGCTTGCTTGAAACCCGCCAGCTCGGCGCGGGCCTGCTCGGTCCGGCCGAGCGCGGAACACGCGACCGAGCGGGCGTAGTACCAGACCGCCCGGCTCACCAGCCGGTACTCGGGGTACTGCGGCTGGTCGAGGATCTCTTCCCACTTGCCGAAGCGGATCATCACGTGCAGCGTGGTCGGCATGATGCCCTCGATCAGGGGGGCAAAAGCACGCAGCGCCTCCTCGGGCATCTCACGCTCCAGGTCACGCGCCGCCCGGATCGCCGTCTCGTACTGCCCGGACATCATCGCGGCGTAGGCGAGGAAGTGCTGGTTGTGGGCGTAGTAGACGGCGTACATCCTCGGCGCGGGCGCTTTCTTGAAGTACGCCCGGTCGGCGGCGATCGCGTCCCGGTTGCTCTGTGCCGCGTCGCTGTACCGCCCGACACGCACATAGATATGCGAGGGCATGTGCACGAGGTGGCCCGACCCGGGCACGAGCGTCTCCAGCCGCTCGGCCGATGCAACCGCGCGGTCGGGGTCATTGCTCGCCTCCACGGCATGGATGTAGAAGTGGTTCGCACCCGGGTGGTCGGGCGTTGACGCGATCACACCCTCCAGCACCCGGATGATCTCATCAATCCGGCCCTTCGGCCCGCCGTCAGGTGTCCAGTAGTCCCACGGCTGGAGGTTCATCAGCGACTCGGCGTACAGAGCCCCGACGTCAGGGTCGGACTTGAACTCGCGGTACGCCTCGCCCATGGCCTCGGCGTACGCCCGATCCAGCGGCTTGCGGTCTCCGGGTATCGGCAGCGCATACCGTGCATCGACCGCGCGGATGAGTGCCGCCTCGACCTCGTTCGCGTTGCCGATGCGCTTGACAGCTTCGTCGGCCGCGGCCCGGGCCTTCACCGAACGCTCCTCGGTCATCGCCGGGTCGTTGATGTTGATGCCGTGCGCGTACGCGATGCCCCAGTACGGCATCGGCGCGTCCGGGTCCTGCTCGGCGGCGTACTCGAACGAGCGGATCGCCTCGTCGTGGTTGAAGCCGTAGAGCAGCTGCATGCCCTGGTCGAAGTAAGCCTGGGCCAGGCTGCTCTTGGTGGTGATCGGCCGCTCGTAGTTGCCGAAGCCCGCGTACTGCCCGTCCTTGAGCGTGTTGCAGGCTGAAAGGATGGCAAGTGAAAGAACGAGCGCGACCGCAGTGACGAGACGTGTGGACATAGCCTGATCCCTATTCGTGCTTTGGATGTTTTGAAACCCGTGAGACGATTATACCGCCTGCCTAACTCGATCTGGTTCTGTTGTAGTCGATAAACATCTGCTAGATACGTAAGCCCGTAAGTCTAGACTGGTACTGCGTTACAAGCTCTTGGACCGACTCGTCAGGCCAGCCATATCCGCCCGTGTAGACATGTGCGACGGCCCATCTGATGAGGTCTTCAAACGACTTAAAAGCAATCGGCATTCCAATAGGGTCGTGGCAAAGATAGTGGATGTCATTGGTTTGGAGATTCAGGCTTAGGAAATCGCCTGTCCCTCCAAGATCGATAATCGCAAGCTGTTGCTTTAGTACATCAAGTTCCATCCCTGGCACAACACTCCCGAACCAAGTTTTCTCTGCAGTCGTTACATGTGGGGGTTTTAAGAATTTAACAAATTCCAAGTCGAGTGGCCCCAGCGCACGTAGAAACAACTCGTACTTATGCGGGATTATGCCATCACAGCAATCTTTGATTACATCGATTTCGTTTTCGCTGGAGGGTGGCGGCATTGGCACGCCATAAGACTCCAATATGGACTGGATAGGTTCAGCCCAACCTTCATCTCCGACTTGTTCAAAGCCCAAGACGATATCCGAAATCGATTTTGGCTTGACTGGCTCTTGCATCACATCTCGCAGTACGCCTCCATCGGCGGGCACGTGCAGACCAGGTTACGGTCGCCGTGGGCGTTGTCGATCCGGCCGACGAGCGGCCAGTACTTGTGCTCGCGGAGGTAGGGCAGCGCATACGCCGCTTCCTCGCGCGTGTACGGGTGCGGCCAGTCGGTGGCGAGCAGTGACTTGGCGGTGTGCGGCGCGTTGGTCAGCGGGTTGTCTTCCTTCGGCCACTCGCCCTCCTCGATCTTCGCGATCTCGCCGCGGACCTGGATCATCACGTCGCAGAAGCGGTCGAGTTCTTCTTTGGATTCGCTCTCGGTCGGCTCGAACATCAGCGTGCCCGGCACCGGCCAGGACATCGTCGGGGCGTGGAAGCCGAAGTCCATGAGCCGCTTGGCGAAGTCGTCGATCGTGACGCCCGCGTCCTGCGTCTTGCGGACATCCAGGATGAACTCGTGCGCGACCGTGTTGTTGCTGCCGGTGTAGAGCACGTCGTAGTGGTCCTTCAGGCGCGCCGCCATGTAGTTGGCGTTGACGATCGCGGCCTTGGTCGCGTCGGTCAGGCCATCAGCGCCCATCATCGCGATGTACATCCAGGAGATCGGCAGGATCGCCGGGCTGCCGTAGGGCGCCGCGGAGATCGTGCCCAAGGGGTCGCGCCCGCCGCAGGTCGTGTCGAGCGGGTGGCCGGGCAGGTAGGGCGCGAGCTTGCCGTTGCAGCAGATCGGGCCCATGCCCGGCCCGCCCCCGCCGTGCGGGATGCAGAAGGTCTTGTGGAGGTTGAGGTGGCAGACGTCGGCGCCGATCAGGCCCGGCGACGTGAGCCCGACCTGCGCGTTCATGTTCGCGCCGTCCATGTAGACCAGCCCGCCGTGGTCGTGGACGACCTCGCAGATCTCGACGATGGACTGCTCGAAGACGCCGTGCGTGGACGGGTAGGTGATCATCAGCGCCGCGAGGCTGTCCCGGTGCGCCTCGGCCTGCTGCCGCAGGTGGTCGAGGTCGATGTCGCCGTTGTCCCTGCAGTTGACGGGCACGACCTTCATGCCCGCGATCACCGCGGAGGCGGGGTTCGTGCCGTGCGCGCTGACGGGGATGAGGCAGATGTCGCGCTGCAGTTGCCCCGCGGCTTCGTGGTACTTCTTGATCAGCATCAGCCCGGCGTACTCGCCCTGTGATCCCGCGTTGGGTTGCAGCGAGCAGGCGCTAAAGCCCGTGATCTCGCACAGCCAGTTCTCCAGCTCCATGAACATCAGCCGGTACCCAAGCGACTGGTCGGCGGGGACGAACGGGTGCAGGTTCGCGAACTCCGGCCAGGTGATCGGGATCATCTCGCTCGCCGCGTTGAGCTTCATCGTGCACGAGCCCAGCGGGATCATCGAGTCGGCCAACGAGAGGTCCTTGCTGCAGAGCCTGACCGCGTAGCGCAGCAGCTCGCTCTCGCTGTGGTAGCGGTTGAACACATCGTGCGTGAGGTACTCGCTGGTGCGCGCAAACGTGCCGAGGTTGTCCAGCGGGTCGTCGCCGACCAGCTCATCGAGGTCCAGGTGCTCGGCCGGGACGCCGCGGTTGAAGACCGCGAGCAGCGCGCGCAGGTCGTCACGCGTCGTCGTCTCGTCCAACGCGATGCCGACGTGCGTCGGGCCGATCCGCCGGAGGTTCATCTCGAACTTCGCGGCGAGCGCATGGATCGCCTCGGCGTCGGAGACTTCAACGACGATCGTGTCGAAGTAGGTCTCGGTCTTCACGTTCCGGCCGATCGCGGCCAGGCCGTTGACGAGCGCCCGGGTCGCGGCGTGGACGCGCGTCGCGATCGAGCGCAGGCCCTGCGGGCCGTGATAGACCGCATAAAACCCGGCGATGATCGCGAGCAGGACCTGCGCGGTACAGATGTTGCTCGTCGCCTTGTCCCGGCGGATGTGCTGCTCGCGGGTCTGCAGCGCCATGCGGAACGCGGGGTTGCCGTGCGCATCCTTGCTGACGCCGATGATGCGCCCGGGCATCTTGCGGGCGTAGGCTTCCTTGGTAGCGAGGAACGCGGCGTGCGGCCCGCCGAAGCCCATCGGCACGCCGAAGCGCTGTGAGCTGCCGATGGCAATATCCGCTCCGCCGGCCTCGCTCCCGGGGGCAAACTCGCCCGGCGGCCTGAGCAGCGTCAGCGCCAACAAATCCGTCGCAACGACGAGCAGCGCGCCCGTGTCATGCACTTCTTTGGTCAGCGCATCATAGTCCTTGACCTGCCCCCAGGTGTTGGGGTACTGCACGAGCACGCCGGAGACCTGATCGTCGATGTCGAACGCCCCGCCGCGCGCGATGCGCAGCTCGACGCCCATCGACTCGCATCGGGTCTGCAGGACCGCGATCGTCTGCGGGTGGCAGTCCTCCGCGGCGATGAAGACCGGTCGCTTGCCGCGCGCGATCCCGTGGCACATCGCCATCGCTTCGGCCGCCGCCGTGCCCTCGTCCAGCAGCGACGCGCCCGCGAGCGGCAGGCCCGTCAGGTCGCTGACCATCGTCTGGAAATTCAACAGCGCCTCGAGCCGGCCCTGCGCGATCTCGGCCTGGTACGGCGTGTACGGCGTGTACCAGCGCGGGTTCTCCAGCACCTTCCGCAGAATCACCGGCGGGATGATCGTGCCGTGGTACCCCATCCCGATGTACGACTTGAAAACCCTGTTCTTGCGGCTCATCTCCTTGAGCCGCGAGAGCATGTCGTACTCGCCCTGCGGCGTGCCGAGCTTGAGCGGCCCGCGCATCCGGATCGCTTCGGGCACCGTCGCGTCGATCAGCGCATCGACCGAATCAAACCCGCAGCGCTCGGCCATCTCGGCGAGCTCTTCAGGGTTCGGGCCGATGTGACGGTCCAGGAAGATGTCGGTCGGGTCGAGGATCGACCGGCGCTGGTCGGTGGCGAACCGGCCGTGGGACTCATCGAATGCGACTTCGGTCGGGCTCATGGGCGTGGGCTTCGGTGTTGAGTGCGCGTGGAGTGGGTGGGAAAAGAATCATAGCTGACGCGGCAAGCCGCGGCGCTTGACCGCGAAGACGGCGATTTCAAACTGAAGCGCCGCGGCTTGCCGCGCTACTGCCCCGGCGTCAGCACCTCGGGCTCGGACAACCCCTCGGTCAGCCCCGCGTGGGCCCGGTCCCAGAGCTCGGCGTAGGGCTGCTCGCGGAAGGCGGCGTTGAAGCCGTTGGTCGAGTACATGCGGTTGAGCGCGGTGCTCTGGGCGCAGACGATCTCGACGGTGAACGCCTCGCCGCTGCGCACGACCGTCAGCGTGAGCGTGTCGCCGGGCTGGTGGAAGGCGATGCGGTTGCCCAGCCAGTTGGTGATCAGCTCGCGGTGGCGGATGCCCTGCGCGGTCTGGCCGTCCACGGCGACGACCAGGTCGCCGGGCCGGAGGTAGACGTGCCCCGGGAAGCCGGGCATCGTCGCGGTCACCGTCACCGCCGGCGTGTTGGTCTGCGGGTTGTCCTCGGTCAGCAGCGGCTGGTAGGAGAAGCCGACGGCGGCGGACGCGCGCGGACGCCGCGCGGGCAGGCGGTCAACTTCTTCCGGCCCGTCGGCCTCCTCCCCAACCCCCTGCCCGAACTCGCGCTCGCGCACCTCGCGCATCACGTGGTGCTCGGCGACGCGGGCCAGCCGGTGCCGCTGCTCGTCGGTTTCCGCTTCCAGCAGAAGCCGCCGCAGCGCCACGCGGTCCAGCGTGTTGTCCGCCAGCAGGTGCGCCTCGGCCGACTCGCGCACCGCGAAGTCTTCGTGATCCAGGAGCGCCAGCACCGCGTCGCGCGGCTTGTCCGCCAGCGGGTCGGTGTAGGCCTGGACCTCGATCGGCCGGCCGTTCACGACGACCGCACCCGGCCGGCCGGGCCAGTCGATCGGGTGGTCCGCCCCTTCATCAAACAGGCCGTCGATCTGGAACTCGATCTGCCGATCGAGCAGCAGCTCGCGCAGGCGCTCTTCGACCTCGTCCCGGTCGCCCGGCTGCCGGAGCTCGCGGTCGCGCAGTTCCTGAAGCACCCGCTGGATCTCCTCGAGCCGTCGGCGGTGCTCGTCGGGTTCCGCCTCTTCGTCGGGCCCTGCCTCGGGCTCCGGCTCTTCGGGCTCGACGATCTCGACCTGCACCTCGACGGGCTGCTTTACATCCTCCGCGACCGCGCCGGGCCCGGCGAGACCAAGCAGCAGCGGAATGGTCGTCAGGCGTTTCATCATGAACAGTTTACCTGCCAGGCAACAAATCCCATAGCGGATCGACTCACACTCACAATGGCCGCCGCGTTCAATCTCACCCATCCACAATCGCAACCAGGTGCTCCGCGTGCTCCTGCAGCCAGACGCACTTTCGGCGGACCATCTCCAGGAACACCCCGCCGTCCAGCTTGCCGAACAGCCCGGTCGTCGCGATGGGGATCACCGCCTCGGCGATCAGTGCCTGGCACATCAGCCAGGGGATCGTGCGCAGCTCCGCCCGGGTGAGCACGTTGTCCGGCACGCTGTCGTAGCCCAGGAGGAAGCGCTTGAACCGGGTCATGTCGATGCCCTCGGGCCAGGTCAGCGGGTCCTCGTTGCCGCCGAGGATCGAGAACTGCAACGCGCCGTTGGCGACATCGAGGACGCGCTGGTTGATCCGCGCCGCGTCGTAGTCGATCACCGCGACGACCAGCGTCCCACGGAACAGCATGTTGCCCGGGTGCCAGTCGCTGTGCACGATCTGCCCCGGCCAGTCGCTCAGGCCCGCGTCCTCGACCCGCTGCACCGCGTCGTCGTAGAACCCGCGCAGCGTGCGGACCAGGTCGTCGGTCTGCCGCGCGTCCTCCGCCGACTGGTTCGGGTAGCGCTGGGCCATCGTCCGCGGGATCTGGATGAACGCATTAAACACCGACGCCGCGTTGTGGTACGAGCCTGTCGGCGGCTGGTACTTGACCTCGTAGTCCCGCAAGAGCTTGTGCAGCAGGCCCAGCGCCTTGCCCGAATCGTGCGTCGCCTCTGGCGACTGGTCGTAGGGCGTGCCCTTGATGTACTCGAACAGCTCGTAGATGTAGTCGCCCAGCCGGAGCATCGAGTTGTTGTCCGTCCGCGTCCCGATCAGGTGCGGCAGCGGGAACTGCTTCGCCGACAGGTGCAGCTGGATGCCGTGGCAGAACGCGACCTTGTACGGGTCGCTCTTGCCCTGCGCCCGGCGTTTGAGGAGGAACCGCCCGCGCTCGGACTTGAGCACGAGCTTGGGCGCACGGCGTGAGCCCCGCGGGTACTCGCGGATCTTGGAGATGACGCCCAGGTCGTAGTGGCTGAGCACCATCGCCAGCTCGTCCGCGGCGAACGTCTGCCGCCCCCCGCCGCCCATCCGCGGCATCGCCGACAGCGAGACGGAAGACAGGCCGGTCGCAGTACCCCCGGAATTGGCCCCGGAACCACCGCCCGCACTACGCGGATCGGTTCCCCGATCGGGCGGTCGCTGGCCGGGTTGTGCGGGTTCTTCGGGCATGAGTTAGTCGATAAGCATCGGCGCTATCACGACTAACATTTTATGCGGAAATGACAAACCCCACAGATAGGCCTAAATACCACCGCCGCGAACGCCATGCCTCATCCGTCCGCCGAGTCAGCAGTCGTCCTTGCAACAATCCCGCGGCTCATTCCTCTTGTAATCGATGATGTTGCCTCGGCGGTCTTGCTCGAATGAGCAGCAATCCAGAAGCATCTTGCGGAGCTTGGATCGGCCGCGCTGGATGCGCGACTTTGTGCCGGACAACGAGAGCCCCAACCGGCCTGCGATCGCTTGCTGAGCGACGCCCTCAAGCTCGTAGAGCGCGACCGCTTCCCGGTACGGTTCGGGCAGCGCCGCGATCATCTCTGGCAGCCAGCCGGCGACGAGGCTGTTGAGGTTGTCACCCGCCTCGGGTAAAGCAATCTCGCCGGCGTTTGGCTTTGCTCTCTCGTTTTTATTGGATCGGTAGTAATCCACAACCAGGTTGCGCGCCACGCGGAACACCCACGCCGAGATCGGCCCGCGGTCGTCGAGCTCACCGATGTTCTGGTGGATGCGGAGGAAGGTCTCCTGCAGCAGATCGTCCGCAACCTGCGGGTCGGACACACGGCGCAGCAGGAAACCCCTCAGCTTCTCGCTAAGGAGTTCCCACAGGTGCTCGGTGTGTTGCGCGTCGCTTGGGGGCATCCCATTTATCCGCAGCAGGAGTCTGTCGTGGCGC
Source organism: Phycisphaeraceae bacterium (assembly GCA_028280965.1). GTDB lineage: Bacteria > Planctomycetota > Phycisphaerae > Phycisphaerales > Phycisphaeraceae > JAHQVV01. The sequence goes on along the minus strand of JANQKT010000170.1, from coordinate 936 downwards.
TGCAGCCCGGTTCGGGTACACAGCACGCCGACTCGGTGTCCGAACGGTGGGGCGAATCGGCTTCCAGAACAACAAAGACCTCCCACTCGTTGCCATCCGGGTCTGTTGCCCAGACCTTATCCTGCACCGCGTAGCAGCACGCGGTGTTTTCCTGAACGCGTGTCGGCAGGCCCGCCCCGGACAGCCTTGCGATAGCCTGCTCGACCGCCTCAGCGCTCTTGACCTGGATGCCGTAGTGCGTGGCGGGCTTGACCGACGATTCGTCCTTCGGCACCTCGTTGAGCGTCAGGTTGACCGACGGGTCCTCGGGCTCGAACTTGGCGTAGCCCGGCCGAACCTTGCTTGGCGGCGTGCCCAGGAGGGTCTTGTAGAACGGCACTGACCGTTCCAGATCGGTTACCGCGAGCGCGATGTGGATCCGTCTGCTGCCGGGGAAATCGATAGCGGATTGCCGGTTCATCATGCTTGCCTTTCTTGCTGGGGGCAGCGGCGTGCCGCCCGTCACCCCCGTAAACGAGGTGCGGGCGAGAAAGACGCGGGTTGGCAGCAAAAAAATAGTGTTGGGGCAAGATGAACAGAGGTATTAGACCGCGATAGGACTCACTCCACGTTCTGCACCTGCTCCTTGATCCGGTCGATCGCGCTTTTCAGTTCGACCACGCACCGGCTGATCTGCGCATCGTTGCACTTGCTGCCGATCGTGTTCGACTCGCGGAGCATCTCCTGGGCCAGAAAATCGAGCGTCCGGCCTGCGGGGGTGTCGGCCTCGGCGTCGAGGATCTCGCGGAACTGCCCGACGTGGCCGGACAGCCGCGTGATCTCCTCGCTGATGTCCGCCGACACCGGCGGCAAGCGCTTCCTCCGCCTGCGCCAGCGTGTCGACCTCGACCTCGATCTTCACCATGTGGCCGACCTGACGCCGGGCCGCTTCGACTG
>JANQKT010000116.1 GCA_028280965.1 Phycisphaeraceae bacterium | reverse complement strand
CGTCCAGTACCGGTGCCTTCGCGTCGTCACTGCCGAGCAGCACGTTGTTGCCCACGGTCTTGGCCATCGCCTCGATCCCGTCGAGGGCGAGCGCGGCGTCGGCGTCGGCCAGGCCCTGGGCGAGCACGGCCTTCTGCTGCGCGGCGCCGGAGATCAAGAGATAGAACGTGGCGGGCTGATCGAGCTGGTAGCCCGGGTCGTTCTCGCCGGCCAGCCGGTTCTCACGGCGGAGATTCGCGGTCAGGTGCAGCGTCACCGCGTCGGCCTTTTCCGGATCGAGCGCCAGCGCCGACGTCGCGTCCTGCATCGCCAGCGAGTCGGCGTAGACGCGTTCGGCCACCGCGATCGGGGTCAGCCCGGCGCTCTGGTTGTACCGCCAGACGATGCCGGTCTCGTTGCCCAGGTCCATACCCAACAGCTCGCCGTTGCGTGTTCCCACGGCGTACTTCGCCTGGCCGACCTTGACGAACAGGTCCGCTGCGGAGCCGGTCGCGTCCACGCCAGCGCTGTCGGCGATCTGGGTGAACGCGGCCTGGCAGGCGCGTTTGACGTTGTTGTCCGCGTCGCTGTTGGCGACGAGCTTGAGGTAGGGCAGCGCCTCGGGGTAGCCGATCTCACCGAGCACGCGGGCGAGGTTGACCTGCGTCGGCGCATCCAGGTGCGGCAGCGCGATCGACAGCGGGTAGCTCAGCTCGTTGCCCACCTCGATCATCGCGTTGATGATGCGTGGGTGCAGCCGGGACTGGGCCGAGTCCTGCAGCGCGGCGATGTAGTACGGTGCCGCGAACTGGCCGGTCTGTTTGAGACGCTGGATCGCGTTGAACTCGGCACGCCGGTGCATGCCGAGCGCCTGGATATCGGCCTTGATCTGCTCGGGGTTGCGTGCCCGCTCGATCAGCGCCGCCTGGTGCTTGTCTTCGATCTGCTCCCACACCGGACGCAATGCGTCGTTGATGGCCCACTTGGCGATCTCGTCGAACTTGTGCAGGCGGTCGGCCTCGATCGCGGCCAGGAACTCGGCGTTGTCCAGCTCCAGCAGCTTCTCGGCGAAGGGCTGGGCCTGCTCAGGACGGGCGACGTTGATGAAGTGGGCCAGCATCTGCCAGTTGCGGACGTTCTCATCGTCCTGGGCCAGGGCGAGCGGGGCGCTCATCGTGAGCGACAGGGCCAGCGAGGGGGCCAGCAGCGAACGCAGCGACAGTCTCATCAGGGCAACTCCGGCGGAGGCGGGCGGGGGGTGTGAAGACATGCAATCTACTTGGATACACGCCTACCGTCAAGGTTTCTAAGCCGGTTGGATGACGGGGCTTAGGGAGCGGAGGGCCGGGATTTGGGAGTCGGGCAAACCCACTAACGCCTTTCATGCCGATTCCCGACTCCCGATTCCCTGCTCCCAGCCCAAGAAAAGCCGAAAACCCTTACACTCCAAACACGCGTATCGACGTTAAACGCCCCAAACGCCCCAGCCCCGCATGCTCAAGTTCCTGGTCTTTGATGGCGATTGGCCCGCGAAGCAGTGGCCGATCCGAAACGCCTGCCTGGTCGGGGCCGACGGCAACGCGATCCGGGCCGACATCCACTTCGAGGGCGGCCTCCTCGTCGCAGAGAAACGTGAGACCGGGGCCGCCGCCTTCGCCATCCAGCACCAGGTCGGTGACATCGGTGAGCTCACCGTCCAGACCTGCCTGCTGCCCGAGGCCGACAAGCCCTACATCCTCAACCTTGAGCTGGCCCGGCACCGGCTGATGCTGCTGTACACCAAGCTCGAGGAGTGGGGCATGTTCGACCTCGAGGAAGACCACCCGGTGACCCGGCGGTCCAACGTCGCCCGGGAGCTGTTCATCAAGGCGCTGTGCCTGCAGCACGACAGCCCGGCCGAGGCGGCGCGGATCGCCCAGCAGGCGCTGGTCGCCGCGATCGATGGCAGCGAGGAACTCGCGCTCGCCCACGCCGAGCTGTTGCTGAACAAGCGCAAGTCCGCGGGTGCCCTGCCTAAGGCGCCGATCGGCTGCGGGATCACGATCGAGCACAACGACGAGCGGCTCAAGACCGGCCTGCGCAACCACTTCGACTTTGTGCAACTGCCCGTGCCGTGGAAGGCGGTCGCGCCCGAAGAGAACGGGTACAACTGGGACCGGATGGACGCGTGGGCCAACTGGGCGGGCAAGGCGCGCATGCCCGTCATCGCAGGGCCGGTCATCTCGTTCGAGCCCGCGTGCCTGCCGGACTGGCTATACATCTGGGAGCATGATTACGACACGGTCCGGGACATGATCTACGAGCAGGTCGAGCGCGTGGTCAGCCGGTACAAGGGCGTCGTGCAGATGTGGAACATCGTCTCGGGCCTGCATGTGAACAGTCACTTCACGTTCACCTTCGAGCAGCTCATGGACCTGACGCGCATGTGCACGATGCTCGTCAAGAAGATCCACCCCGAGGGCGGCGTCATGATCGAGCTGCGCCAGCCCTTCGGCGAGTACTACGCGCAGAACCAGCGCTCGATCCCGCCCTTGATGTACGCGGACCTGGTGATCCAGTCGGCGATCGGCTTCGACGCGTTCGGCTTGCGCTTGACGATGGGCCAGGCCGTCGAGGGTCAGCACGCCCGCGACCTGATGCAGATCAGCGCGCTGCTGGATTACTTCGCCCACTGCGGCAAGCCGCTGTACCTCACCGCGTCCACGCCCAGCCAGCCGGTGACGGAGATGATGATCGCCCGCCCGGACCTGGACGAGCCGGTCGATCCGCAGAGCGGGTACTGGCGTCGGCCGTGGTCCGAGCCGGTCCAGAGCCGCTGGCTGGAGGCCGTCTTCCAGATCGCGATCAGCAAGCCCTACGTGGACGCCATCGCCTGGCAGGACCTGATCGACTACCCCAATATTGAGCTGCCGTTGTCGGGCCTGCTGGACGAGGAGATCAAGCTCAAGGAGTCGTTCCGCCGGCTGGTCGGCTTCCGCCAAGGCCTGCGGACGCTCGAGGGCCAGCAGAACGGCCAGGCGACCGACGGCGCGGGCAACGCCAGCGCCAGCCTCGGCGGCGGGATCTGACCGATGGATGACCGGGCGCCCGCCTTTGCCACGCTATTCGTCGCGTTCGCGATGCTGCTCATCGTCGGCGTCTCCGCTCAGCAGCGCCCGTCCGCGTTGAGTGACCACGCCGCGAGCGAGCCGATCACGTTCCGCATCGACCCCAACACCGCCGACCGCGACACGCTGTGCCTGCTGCCGGAGATCGGCCCGGGCCTCGCCCAGCGGGTCGTCGATGACCGGCAAGCCAACGGCCCGTTCGATGATGCGCAGGACATGCAGCGCGTGAAGATGGTCGGCGAGAAGACCGCCGCCGCGGTGTCGCCATGGGTGACGTTTGCCGGCGACCGCAAATAGAGCGGGTTCGGTTCACTTGCCCGTTTTCAGGCCGATCAACGCCTCGCCCATCGACTTGCCGATCAGGTAGTAGGTTTCCCAGTTGCGGTTCCAGTGGAACCCCTGGCCCGAGGGCGATTGCTCGCGGGTGCGTTGGAAGCCGCGCGTCTCCACGCCCGCGACCGTGCCCTTGAATTCGGGGTGTTTCTTGGGGTCTGCCAGCGCGAGCTGGTCGTCCATCAGTTTCTCGACGCGCTTCTTGTAGTGCGCGGTCTCGGGGATGTCCCACCCGCCCATGCCGGTGTTCGCGATGACCAGCGGCATGTCCTTGACGCCCAGGTCCTTGCGGATGTCGCGGATGAAGTGGGCCATGTTGTTCTCGTAGGCGTTGACCGCGTCCGCGTTGATGCGGTCGTTCCAGCCCTGGTGCCAGCCGAAGCCGACGATCTCGTAGCCCTTGCCATCGTAGTCGGGGTAATACTTTTTGAGGTTGGAGGTGATCTCCTTCACGTGCCGGACGACCTCGGCGTAGTGGAAGCCCTTGTCGCCGTCCTTCTGCGGCTCGGGGTAGTCTTCCGCGCTCGGCGGCAGGAAGTTGTGCACAAGCGAACGCCCGCCCCAGGCCGACTTGATGATCAGAACCGGGTCTTCGTAGTGCTCGCCGACCACCCAGCCGAAGCCGTATTCCGGCCCGATGAGCCCTTCGTTCGCACCGAACGTCGTGTCCAGCCAGCCGGTTTTCTCCTTGCCTGTATGCGAAATGTTGACGACCCAGACGTCGTAGCGGACGACCGGCTCGCCATCCTTCACCAGGTGGCCGTAGTCCTTGGCGTTGGTCCTGACGTAGTGCTGCATCGTGCCGACGTCGCCGGCGACCGTGCCGAAGCCGACCATGTTGGACTGGCCGGCGAGGATAAAGACCTTGAGCTTTCCATTGGCGGGCCGGGTTTCCGGTTCCGCGTGCGTGGCCGCCGCGAACATGAGCAGGCAGGCGAAGAGCGTGATGGCATGTCGGGTTGGGCTTGGCATGGCGGGCCTCCTGTGGAGCGTAACTGGAATGCCGATGTTTGAAGGGCTTGGTCTATTACGCGCGTCGGCAGGATGCCTGGAACGCCCCGGTTTGTGCTTGACCGCGCATCAAGGCACATCGCCTGCCGATCACCGGAAGGGGGATGCGCACCTTTGATCGGCCCGATCAGTCCCGCACCGGCGCGCTGCCCCACCAGTCGGCGTTGGGCTGGTAGTCCTTCTCAAGCATCCTGGCGTGGTAGCTCTCCAGGCCCTGCAGGCCGCGGGTCGCGCGGCGCTCCCAGACCGCGGCGCGTTTGGCCGAGTCAAACTTCGGGTCGGCGGTGGGCATCGTCGCGCCCGTCGCCTTGAGCCAGGCGTCCAGCTCTCGCCGGAGCTCGCCGGCCCGCGCGGCTTCTTGCTGGGCGAGGTCTTCCTGCTCACCGATGTCCGCGACGATGTCGTACAACTCGTCCCGGCCGTCCTCATGGTAGTGGATCAGCTTCCACCGGCCACGCATGATGATTGATGACGGCTCGCCGCCCTGGTTGCCGTAGTGCGGGTAGTGCCAGAACAGCGGGCGGTCGGCGATCCGCCTGCCGCGCAGCAGCGGCACCAGGCTGACGCCGTCCACCGTCTGCTCGACGGGCACATTCACGCGCGCGAGTTCGAGCAGCGTCGGGTACCAGTCGATGCCGTGCACCGGTGTGTCGCTGGTCGAGCCGGGCTCCACGACGCGCGGGGCCTTGATGTAGAACGGCTCGCGGATGCCGCCTTCCCACTGCCGGCCCTTGCCGCCGCGCAGCGGGAGGTTGCTGGTCGAGAACGCGTCGCCGCTGGAGACCCCGCCGTTGTCCGAGGTGAAGCAGACGATCGTGTTCTCCTCGAGCCCGAGTTCTTCGAGCTTGGCCAGCACGATGCCGACCGCGTCGTCCATCGTCTCGACCATGCCCGCGTAGACCGGGCAGTCCTGCACCTGCCTCACGCCCAGCCGGCGGTCGAAGATGAAACGCTTGTCGGCCAGCCCCATCGCCTCGGCCTTGTCGCGGTACTTCTTCCACAACTCCGGCGTCGTCTGGATCGGGCTATGCACCGTGTAGAACGACAGGTACGCGAGGAAGGGCTTGTCCCGGTTCGCCTCGATAAACGACGCGGTCTCGTTCGCCAGGCGCAGCGTCAGTGACTCGCCGTCCGGGCCCGAGGGCAGGTTCGGGTTGTTCCAGGGGGCAAAGAACCCGCCGCGCGGCGAGCCGCCGTCCCAGCCACCCTTGTTGATCGCAAAGCCGTGATCGGTCGGCCAGGAACCCTCCGAACCCAGGTGCCACTTGCCCGCGAAGAAGGTTGCGTAGCCCGCGTCGCGGAGCGCTTCGGCGAGCGTGATCTCCTCGGCCGGCAGGTTGCGGGCATACTCGGGCGGCAGGTGGCTGTCGTGTCGGTTGCGCGTCCGCCAGGCTTCGCCCGAGCGGTCGCCTATAAAGGTCGTGATACCGTGCCTGGTCGGGTAGGCGCCGGTGAGGATCGACGCGCGCGACGGGCTGCACACCTGGCACGCCGCGTAGCCGCGGGTGAACTTCATGCCGCCCGCCGCCAGCCGGTCGATGTGCGGCGTCTCGTAGTAGGCTGAGCCTTCGTTGCTCAGATCGTTCCAGCCCAGGTCGTCGGCGAGGATAAAGACGATGTTTGGCGGGCGCTCCGCAACGTTTTCTGCAACAGGCGTCGCGGCGCATCCAACGACTGCGCACAACCAAGACAAGGCGTACAGGCAGGCGGGCAGAGGACTGAATCGCATCACGGGGCTCCTGATCGGTTTATGGGAATGGGGCCGCGCTGGGGCGGCGCCTCCCATCTACGCCTGCATCTTACCGGGACGTCAACCCCACCTGGATCGTCAGCGTTTTTTAGAGACGCAGATGGCGGAAACGAAAAACCCGGCCCACGCGTTGCCGTGCGGACCGGGCGAAGGAGGATGAATCGAGAGATTGCTGGGCTTTGGTGCTCAGTTAGCGCCGACGCCGGGCGACCAGCAGGCCGCCGAGGCCCAGCAGCGCGAGGCTGGTCGGCTCGGGCGCCGGGACACCGCCGCCGGGGCCGGTGAACGCGGCGAAGGCCAGGCCGAAATCGGCGTCGTCGGTGTCGTTGTCGCCGTCCAGGTCGGCCGCCGGGTTGCCCGTGGGCACGCCGGGGCCGGAGAAGGCGGCGAAGAACAGGCCGAAGTCCGCGTCATCCACGTCGCCGTCCTGGTCCAGGTCCGCGGGGTCGGTGGGGGTTGACACCAAGCTGATGGTTGCATCGTATTCGGGCGAGCGGTTGGCCTTAAACACATCGACACCTGAGCCGCCGAGGTTTCCGCCTTGCAGTACCGCCGCCAGGTGCTGTTCTACCATGCCGTCCAAGCCATCGATCCGCCGATATCGGAACTGATCGGTATCTGGGGAGAGGACTTCCGGCAGTTCGGTCAACGGCGTCGTGTCGGTCTGGTAAACGAAAAAGAGCATCCCGTCTCCTGTGACGGTTTCGCCATCATCCAACTCCCTTTCAAAACCGGCGGCAGCAGTCTGGATTTGAGAAAGGTTGCCCGCTTCGGAACCGGCCACCACATTGATGCCGGAAAATGTCCAAGTACGCGCACCGGTTCCGCCAAACACAACCGTATTGTCCGAGACGCCGATGAAATCACCGAGGGTTGCACGGCCGAGCGTGGTAGAGTCCCCGGTCAGCGACCCGTAGACACCCAGATAGACCGGGTCGAAGTTCGTGGCCGAGTCTGCGTACAACGTAACGCTGTCAACCGAATAGGTGGAACCAGCAGCCAAGTCCGGGGTCCAATCGGCGATCACGCCTGGCGTTGCGTCGAAATCAATTGCAAGGCCAACGGTGTTCCCGAAATCATTGTCATCGCCGTCAACAACGGAAACCGACTCTGCACCGGCGTTGGTTGCCCCCAATGCAAGCCAGCCTAAGCAAGCCGCTGTCAATTTGATTCGCATGTCTTTATCTCCTTTGAGGTGAAAGTAAAAAGGTCAACGTTTCAGAATGGGCACCCGCTGATCGGTTGTCTAGTTATCTGACCGACCAGTCACGGGCTGCGACTTTGTTACAACGATGCCATAAAAAGTGGAAGATGTTGTGCCGCCGAGTCGCATGCGTTGCGGAGCATCCACACGGCGATGAAACACACTCCAAACCTGATCGATACTGCGCCCCGGCCCAACGGCGTGCTCATGAGTCAGGAAGTTTGGCGCGTTTGCGTCGATCCGGCCATCGATCCCAACCTGGGTATCCGCAACGCGGTCAAAACCGCTGGTAATCCATTCCGGCAACGGCACTCCCTCTTCCTCATAGAGGAGGATGTATACGTTGGCCGATCCGCTCAGGTAGAGGTCGATCGCCGCCTCCCGCAGCAATTCATCGTTGCACGCAGTCAGGACTATATCGCCGCCAACCAGAAAACTCGGGAGCCCACTACCATCCACACCGTTCAACTCGTGTTCACGGTCAACATGGACGCGAGCGTCCTCAACGCAGCCTCCGGGCAGAACCGGCAGTTCTTCATCGTGGTGCGTCTTCGCCAGTAAAACTAAAGGTCGGTCCTCAAGGTCACGGCGGTACAAGAGCACATCTTCATCCTCTGAAGGGCGACTAGACAGTGCAATACGCCCGTTTGCGTACGCATCGCACGAATGACCTTCCGTCAACAGCACACGATGCTGATAGCTCGAGTCATCAAGCGGCCGCGACTCCTGCATCCAGACTTTACCGTCGAACACGGTTGTCTGAACCTCGCCGAATGAATCGACTGTGACGCCAAACTCGGTCCCGACATCAACAATGGTGGCAGAGGGCGTCAACACGGTGAATCCTTTCGACTCCTCAGTCACACGCGCGACAAGGCGGCCACCGTGTAACTCGATCCGACTGGATTCAGTCACCGTCAACTCGGCCGGGCCATCGACAATCACCCTGGCGCCATTGCTGAAACTAATCTCGACGGCTCCATCAAGTATGTGAAGAGGGTCGCCGGGGAACAAAGACGCTCCAGCTTTGACAGAGTGACCAGATTGCACGCCGATCAAGCCGGTTACACGCGCAATCGGGGCAATACCTGGATCGTTTGAGTCGATCTGGGGCGCGTTTGCAGTAACGGGACCGCTCTCGTGGTTGCCAGGGCCAGACCGCCCTACACCCTCGACAACAACCAATATGATGGCTATAAGCGCTGCCGCAAGGCCTCCCACGACGGCTGCCCGTGGAATAATAATGACACGAGGTGACTCTCTTTCAGAAGTAACTTGCCGAGCGGAACGTACACGAAGTTCAGTCAATGTGGCCTGCGAGGCATCCGCGCCTGCAGGTTCGCTATACCGTACCAACCCAGCCTCAGACTCCTGCTCATGATGCAACAACTCAAGCAACAATTCCGCGACCGATTCATTACTGGCATCGGTAGAGATGGGGGCGTCTTCGCAGTATCGCTGCTCCAAATAGGATGTAACCCACATGAAATTGACAAAAAACACTCCTGCCTCGCCGCTCTCCTGAAGAAGAAGTTCCAATCGACGCACTTCGTCGGGGGCAATCGTTTGGTCTCGCAGTTTCCCGCAGAGATCCAGTAATTCGGGACTGATCATGCCAACCCCCCCCTAACCCGGTGCTCAGAGCGCATGCGGCGCTTGACACAGAGCATGAGCGCGGCGTAAATGCGGTTAAGAGACCGACTGACCTTGGATTCAGAAAGACCCGCTGCAATAGAGACTTCTCGATTGCTTGAGCACCTCTCGAATCTGTGCTGCAGAAGCTGCTGGTCACCATGCGAAATGTGGGCTAGGCACTCCTGCAGTGCGTCTTTATATGCATCTGTATGCTCTGACATTTTTGATGCTACCTGCTCCAGCAGGTTCAAGGCCTCATCGCCAAAGATGTGCTTATCACGGCGTCTATATGTAAGATAGGAACGCACTTGCATCTTCGCGATCCCAAAAATCCAAGCATCAAATGGTCGTGACGAGTCGTAACTGGCGTATTTCTGCCAGCCGATGGCCGCGATCTCCTGCAAGATATCATCCACATCAGAAGGGTTGTATACAAGAGAGCGGATATACGCATGCAACCTGGGTTGGGCACCCACCAAGTTGCTCGCATACTCTGCCGGTTGAGGGTGAGTCATAGATAATAGCCAATAGTAACTCTGCTAGTCCAAGGCTTGCCTGCGTCTCCTACTTGAACTTAGCGCATCCAGCCGAAAGTTTGCACAGAGCGATCAGCATGCCTAGCAGGGCAGCAGTGCGATCGATTGAAAAATTATAAATAATTATAATACAGCAAGATAAGCATGTTAAGCATTTTGTGTCTGAGCCTCTGTTAACGTCGGCCTAAGAGCGTGGCGCCCGTCGGGGCGTGAGTATTCACGCGTCCATCAATAGATCAGTGATGGTTGGCACCGCCTGATGCCGATTTTTGCTTCGATGGATTCGACGAGGGAGTGATAGGGTTGTTTGTTGCGTTGCCTGCATGTAGCGAGCGTGGTCCAGATCCGCTCACCGGTGTATTCTCCTCCATCGGTGTGAGACCCTCGAGACCTCAGCCCGAATCGGCTTTGGCCGTGTCGGCATGTCCTTAATGTTGGCCCATGTGTCACCGGCTTAGGCCTGGTCTTGAACCCGTTTCCTGCTCTACATCGGGTGCGATTTTTTGGAAGATGTTAGTTACCCCAGACAGGAGCCAGTTCGATGAAGAAGAAGCGTTTTAGTGAGGCCCAGATTGCTTTTGCGTTGAGGCAGGCCGAGT
>JANQKT010000112.1 GCA_028280965.1 Phycisphaeraceae bacterium | reverse complement strand
GACTGGGCCGCGGCCCGGTCGCTCCCCTGGGCGCGGGCCTGCGAACGCGCACTGTCCAGCCCGAAGCTGAGCGAGAGGATAAAGGCGAGCATCACCGCGCCCGCCGCCGTCGCCCAGCCCGCGAGCGCCGCCTTGCGGACCTGCCGGAGCTGGTCGCGCGTGTGCGCCAGGTTCTCGTACGCCGCGCTCGCCGCCTGGGTCAGCTCGTCGGCGCGCTTCTGCGCAAGCATCAACGACCCGCCGGCCAGGCGCTCGAAACGCTTGAGCTGTTCGTCTTGTGCTATTGGGTCTTTCGCATCGGTGGGCGTTGCGGCTTGGACATTTACGTTTGCATTGCCGCCGGTGTCGAGCACAGGCTCGGCCGAACTGCCCTGCTCCGCCTGACGGCGCAGCTTCGCCGGGACGAATACCTCCTGCCGGCCGGACTTGCCGCTGCGCCCGCGCAGCTGCCCCTCGGTGATCCGCCGTCGGACCGTCGATTCGGAAACCGACAACAACGCCGCCGCCTCACGCACCCGCATCCATCCCTTGCTCGACTGTGGCATCGTCGCCTCCTGATTCAGCATCCGCACATGCATCGGACAACTAACCGGCCCGCTTCATCTGACGAAGCGATTTTTATCGGGGCCACGCCGCGCACGTCAGTAGCTGCGGGTCGTGACGTCTGTGTCGGCACAGTCCACCGCCAGCACGAGGTACCGCAGCGCATCACAGGCGTGGTCCGGCCCATCCTTCAAGGGCTCCTCGCGCTGCGGGCGTTGCGGGTCGTATCGGTATGACTCGAGCGCGCGGATCAATCCGGTGCAGCGCGGATGGATGCGCACGAGCCCGCGATCAAGCCGCCGGCGGACAGCCTCGAGCCCGCTGCGCAAGGGCGCACGCGGGGCGACGACCCGGCAGCCGTGCTGGCGAAGCACCTGCACATCGCTGACACCCGTCTGGCCGCTGCGTTGATGGCCGGCCGGGTCCACCGCGAGACGATCAAACGCATCCGGCCTGGGCAGGCTCAGTTGGTTGGCCAGCGCATCACACGCATCAAGGTTCGCGTCCAGCGTGCGATCGCTCGCAACGTACTCGCCAACGATATGCAAGACCGCGTCCGGCCCGCGACCGGCCGACCATGCCCAGAGCAACACCGTCGGGCACCGCAGGCCGAAGTCCATCCCACCCCACCACGTACCGCCGTCGATCGGTCGCCATAGTTCATCCGTTGACACATGCGTGCCGCGGTCAAACGACGGGTAAACACCCTGCAGCGTCATCGGTCGGCGGCACATCATCTCCGCGTCCCAGACCCGGTCGCTGACACGACGGCGCTGCCGCATCAGGTCTTCGACGGGAACAAACCCATCCGCCTGCTTCGCCCTGCCCCGGCAGTCGTCCCACAGCACGCAGCCGCCGCAGGGCAGCTCGGGCGGGCATCGGCCGACGACATCGAGGCTGTCCCAGCGGTACACGCGGTGGTGGTCGCTGCGGGTCAGCTCGGCCATCAGCCCGCTGGGGCGGTGCATGGTGGACAGCGCCTCGACCCGGCCGGGCACGGGCCGGCCCCCGCAGACCGCCGAGCGCGTGACCATCTGCGCCGCGGCCCAGACCTCGGGGTCCATCTCCTCGACCTCGTCGCAGCGCAGCACCTGCACGCGCGTGCCGCGCACCGATCTTTGCGTGCACGCGAGCAGCTCGACCCGGCTGCCGTTCTGCAGGATGATCCTGCGCTGCGTCGGCTCGGTTGCGAGCACACCGCCGCCCTTGCGCAGCACGGGCTGATCCAGCAGCGTGCGCAGGTGCGCGTACATGCGTTCGGCCTGCTGGAGCGAACCACCGAGGATCCGCACCTCGATGCCCGGTTTGAATAAGAGGTCCAGCAGCGTCGCCGCGGCACCGAGCATCGTCTTGCCCCCGCCACGGTTGGCCCAGACCACGGCGTCGCCGGGCTGATCGAAGTACGCACCGCATAAGTAGCCGAACGGCCCGTGGCCTGCTGCGCCATTCTCGCTGCGCGGGACGCGCAGGCCGAAACACGCCTGCACAAACCGGTGAAGCTCGTCGGGACTGGTCGGGCGCAGCGATTGCAAACGACGCAGGCGCGCGCCCGGCCGGTGCTCAGCCTGCTTCTTTTTCAGACGGATCGGCATCTTCCTGCTCGATTGGTTTCAAATCATCCGTTTCACACATAAGCGCCCGCATCAGCCCGTTCAGTTCGGCGTCATCATCCGCTTCATCCAGTGCGCCGAACTGATCCGCGCGGCTCAGCTCTGTTTTCAGAAGATCCACACACGCCCTGCGGACCTGCTCCGGCGGCAGTGCATCGGCATCGGCGGTGACGTGCGCGATCAGGCGCGTCGCCGCGATCAGGCGGTAGCGCGACAACAGCAGCTGCGTCTGCGCGTCGGCCAGGGCGCACAGCCCCGCGACCGTCCGCCGGGTCGCCGACCGCTGCGCCCAGCGCACCAACGCATCCAATGACAGGCCGTGCCGCTGGGCGAGCGAGAGCACATCGTGCTCGGCACCGGCCAGGTCGTCCAGCAGCGCCTGAGTCAGGTCATCCCCGGGTTCAGTCATCGCCGCCTCCTCGTTCAACACACAGCAAATCCAGCAGCGCCTGCTCGCGCGTCCCGCCGTGCGCCTTCAGTACTTGTTCGACCGCGCGCCGCTCATCCGGGAGCAGGAAAAAATGCAGGCATACCGGCATCTGCTCAATCGGCGTGGGCGCTTGTGGCGGGGGCGGGGCGGCATGCAGCGCCAGCAGCTTCCGCACCCGGCCTGCATCCTCGGGCAGCCGGTCGGCGAGCTGCTTTGTATCCATCGTCTTGCTCAGTTTGCTCACCAACGCCGCACGCTTCAGCGGGTGGTCATCGCCGCTCAAACGATTGAGCGTCGCGAGCAGCAACAAGGCCTGATCGTCGTTGACCTGCCAGACCACGCACTGAACCGAGGTATGGCGGAGCCTGCGCAGGGCCGCGACGCGGTGGTGACCGTCGAGAACCTGGTACTGATCACCCATCGGCCGAACGATCACCGGCGGGTACCGGCCGGTCTCGCCGATGCGCTCGACGAGCTTGTCGAACAGCCCCTTAGGCATCACGTTGCTGTTGGATGGGTGCGCTTCGAGCCGGTCGATCGGCAACTCGGTCGGCGGACCCTGTTTCTCATCGGGCATGTGTGTTCTCGCGCAGGTAGTAGATCGGCCGGGCGAGCAGGCGACGCCGCGCGGCGGAGAGGATGTCTTGCAGCCCGGGCTTGCGGACCACGCCACGCCCGCCGGCCGAGCGGTACCAGCGGGTCAGTTCACGCACCAGCAGCGCGTGGCGGGTATCCGACAGCGCATCGATCTTACGCTCGAGTGCGTCGGGTATCGCCAGCGCGTGCGGCTCGATTCCGATGAATCGCATCGCCGCCAGCGCACGCTCATCAACCGGCAGCGGCGGGCGCTGGTACGCGGTCATGCCCGCGCGCTCGAAGAACGGGCTGACCCGGCCCATCACCGCCAGCGCCTCGGTGTAACGCGACTCTGCGGTCGATAACGCGTGCCCGACCATCCGAACCGCCAGACCCAACCCGCGGTAGCGCGGATCGACGATCACGCGGCTGATGCAGCGTACTTCCTCGTTGAGCAGCACCGAACGCGCCTTGGGCCGCAGGCCGACATACCGCCCGCCGAGCGCCTGATCACGCAGCAGGCACGACAGCGCGGGGGGAGACTCGGTCAGCACCGCGACCGGGCGCGCTGCCGGCAAACGCCCCAGGTAACGATCGGTCGGTGTCGCTGCGTGATCCCGGACCACCAGCACGCGCGTCATCGTCAGCGGGTGGCCCGGCCGGTAGTGGTGCGGCGCCAACGCCTCGTAGTCGTCGCGTGTGCCCGCCTCGATCGGCAGGCCGGCGGGCGTTGCACGCGCAACGCAGACGCGGAATCGTTCGATTAGATCAGGCATACAATGCGTTTCGCGGATCAAGCAGGGCGTTGATGGACGGCGCACTTGCCGCCAGGTGCAACCTCGACAAGCACATCCGGGTCCAGCGACTCGAGCAGATCGTCGTGCGCGGTCGAGGCGACAAGGCAGATGTCCGAGCGCGAGACCCACCGGCGGACGCTGTGCGCGAGCGCGCTGGCGGTCGCGCGGTCCAGCGTCGAGCCGAACTCGTCCGCGAGCAGGACCGACCATGCCTCGGGCCGGCGTTCGGCGGACGCGATGGCCTGCGCGAGCCGGAGCCGGTAGCGCTGGCCTTCGGACAATTCGCAGGGCCGGCGCAGCATCACCGCTGCGTCGTTGAGCCCCGCTAGGCTGAGCCAGCGGCAGACGGTTGGCAGGTCCGCGTCGGGCACTGCCGTATCTGATTCACACTCGGGCCGGGCAAGCGCTTCGACCAACGGCCGATCGGGCAGCGCCGGCAACCGATCGTTCCAGATCACGCCGGGCCGCGCATCGTCATCTCGAGTTTGTGATGAATCGAGCGCCTCGCTGATCGCGCGCAGCAGCGTGGACTTGCCCCCGCCGGAGACGCCGGTGACGAAGGCCACCTGAGCGGGCACGAGCGTCAGCCCGGTCGGCGGGAGGATCACATGCTCGTGCGTGCCGTCGATCGACAGCCCAAACATCGCGGCGATATCGAGCGCGCGCTCAGTGGGCTCCGTGCGTGTTGTAAAGCTGGATTGGAGTTGTAGAGTGATCGACATGCGTGGCAATCAGTCCGCGGCCTTTTCATAAAACCCCTCGACGCGTGCAAGGGTCTGGAGCATGGCCCGGTCGCAGCGGATGCGGTGCAGGGTCTTGCGGGTCAGCTTCGCGGTCTCACGCAGCGACCGGCCCTGCACGAACAACAGCGTCGCGGTCCGGCGCAGCGGCTTGGGCAGGCGCTGCTGATAGAGCACGGTGAAGCGGAACTCGGGGCTGGTGATCCGCCGGGTCAGCCGGTCGATCCGGCGGCTAACCGTCTGGGCGCTGCGGCGGCTGCGGCGGGCGAGCTCGGCGACCGTGACCCCGTCGCTGAACCGCCGCTCAAGCAGCAGCCGGTCCTCGGTGGGCAGGGCCTGGGCGAGGCGGACGATCTGCTCGGGCTGGTAGCGGGCCTGCGTCCGCCGGCCGAAGCTCTCGGCGGTGGCCTGTGTGTCGTATAGCGTCATTTTCGTTTCTCCCGCGAAGAAGGGCTTGACTTGATCTTATTTTTGGTATATGTTAGGTATTAAACCCAATTTCAGGCTGTTTGTCAAGGGTTTTTCATTCGTTATTGAACTTTTTCACCCGAGGAAAGCCCGATGAATCCGCCGCTGGGAGACACGCTGCGTGAGCTGCGTCGGTCGCGTGGGCTGACGCTAGCGGGGTTGGCCGAGCGGGTCGGGGTGACGCCGGGGTACCTGTCGATGATCGAGAACCGGCGGGTGGACAACCCGCCTTCGATGAAAGTCGTGGTCCGGCTGGAGGCGGTGCTGGGCGTGACGGACGCGAGCCTGTGTCGGGCGGCACAGTGGGAGCGGACGCCCGGGCCGATCCGCGAGGAACTCGAGCGCTCGCGGCGAGCCACAATGCCCCCGGAAAATTCCCCGGAAAGTTGCCAAGACAGGAGCATGCCAACTTCCGGGGGCGAAGCAACCGTGCGTGTCCCGCTGATCAACAAGGTCGCCGCCGGCTACCCGACGGGCTTCACGGACCTGGGCTATCCCGCGCGCGTCGGCGACGACGTGGTGGTCGTCCCCGGCTACACGGGGCTGCACGGCGGCAACGACCCCGATGCATTCGCCGCCACGGTCTGCGGCGGGTCGATGCTGCCCGACTACCGCGAGGGCGACATCGTTGTCTTCTCCCCGCTGGCGGATGTGACCGACGGCAGCGACTGCTTCGCCCGGCTCGAGCCGGACCACGAGAGCACCTTCAAGCGTGTTTATTTCGAGGACGATCAAGACAGGATCCGTCTGCAGCCGCTCAACAAGGACTACGCCCCGCGGACGATCGACCGCGAGCAGGTCGCCGGCCTTTTCCGCGCGGTCTGGCGGATGAGCCGGCTTTAATTCAATCACACGCACCCGCCCGAGCATGGATTGCCGCCCATGCGCGCACAACCGCTTGATCCCTGCGTCGGGGGCACGTGCTACCCGATATTTGATGCGTTTTACGATAGGGTTGGACCGCCGTACCGGCGAAATCGCGCGCCATCTATGCGCACGGCTGCAATAGATTAATCAAGGGTTGGCCTTCTTCGGACGGGTTCTAGAAATCAACACGGCTTTTCACATCTAAACAAGAGTGGTGTCCTGGTCATGGTTAATCCCGGCGGCCGGCTTGTCGATGCGGCCAGCGACAGTATCACGACCCCCGGGCCAACGACATGAACAGTCGAGACATCGAACGGATCGATACCCTCCGGCTCAGCGACAAGGACAAGGCGAAGCTGCTGCTGGCGATCGACGAGGCGCCGGGCAGCCGGTCGAGTCGGAGCACCGCCGGCTACGTGTCGCCTGGCTGGAGCAAGAGATCACGCTGACGCTGCTCGGCGCGCCATGACGGCGGTCCGAACCGCTGAAGACCCCGACGCGGTCAGCGAGCTGGCCAGACGGGTGCTGGGTTGACGATTTCGCGAGCGACCGCAAGCTCTACGCGCACTGGCTGAGCCAGGTAGGGATGCAGGTGACGGGCGTCGCGGACGGCCAGGGCGCGCGACCGGATCGACCAAACCCAGTTCGACATCGGCATCATCGACATGCGCCGGCGCAAAGAGAGCGGCGTCGAACTGATCCGCGCCCGCGCAAAGCGCAGTTTGTCGCGCCGATCCTCGCGGTCTCGGCGGAGGACTCCGACGACACGCGCACCGAAGCGCTCGCTTCCGGCGCCGAGGAATTCTTGCCCATGCCGTTCACCGACCGCGAGCTGGTGCAGGCCGTGCGCGGGCTGATGGGCTTTAACGAAGACCACGAGACCTCGCCGATCTTCTCATCGTTTAACGATGACGCGGACATGCGGCCGCTGCTGAGCGAGTTCACCCGTGGGCTGGTCGCGAGTATAGAGACACTGTGCGAGGCCAACGCGCGGCAGGACTACGAGACCCTGGAGCAGGTCGCTCGTTCACTCAAGGGCGCGGGCAGCGGCTACGGCTTTACGCCGATCTCCGAGCAGGCGGCGCGGGTGCTGCTGGCGCTCAACGACGCGGCGGCGGACATCGAGACGATCAAGCACGCCGCGAACAAACTGCTGGTCGTCCTGAACCGGGTGAAACTGCGGTAAGCCTCAAATAAGCCAGGCCGTGCGGGCCGGGTGCATCGATTACATTTTTACAATTGAGGTTAACCCCCGATCACGGCGACCCGATGAAACCATCTGGGAATGGGGTCGGCGGAGCGAGACGCACGCCATCAGACCGGTCTGCCATGGTGTCTGCGGTCACTCGCGGTTGTTCATTCGATCAGGGATACCAATGTCCGGCCGAGCCGCACCCATCGAGACGCTGCGCATCAGCGGGCAGGACCGATCGGCGATCCTCAAAGCTGTCGACCCCGGTGCCTCGCAGACAATGGGTGGGCAGTCCGGCGGCCGAGGCAACATTCGCGTGATCACAAACGGGGCCGAGGCGGTCTTGGGCCTGGAACACGACAGCATGTCGCCTAAGCGGTTCAGTGTGCTGGCGCACAACCTCAGCCGGCGGGGTGTCGGCGTCATCCATGGCCGATTCGTTTATCCGGGCACGCCCTGCGAAATCGAGCTCTACACCCTGCGTGGCGACCTCCAGCCGCGCCGGGGCAGTGTCATTTATTGCAAGCATGTCACGGGCCTGATCCATGAGATGGGCATCCGGTTCGAGTCGCAGGTCGATATCCGCGATTTCGTCCGGCTGAGCCCCGAGCAGGAAGCCCGCTTCCTCAAGGAGATGGCCGAGCATATGCCCGCCGAGCAGCAAGACGGCGGCAAGGAGGTCCTGGTCATCGACGACTTCGCCAGCGACCTGCGGCTGTTCAGCCACTGGCTGAGCAAGGGTGGGTTCAACGCTCAAACACTGACCGAGTATGACGAGGCCTCGACGCTCGACGCCATCGAGGAGCAGCGCATCGACCTCCTGCTGATCGATTACCACCTGGGCATCAAATCGGGGGGCGAACTCATCCGTGTCATCCGCTCAGCGGGGTGCAGAGTGCCGATCCTGGCGATGTCGGCAGACGATGACCAGCAGACACCCGATGACGCACTAACCGCGGGGGCCGATGGGTTCATCCGCAAGCCGTTTACCAAAGAACAACTCTTGAAGACTGTCAAGAAACTGCTCGACACCACAGCCGATACCGACTTCGAGCCGATCTATTCCACACTCAAGGGCGACGAGGAGATGCAGCCGCTGCTCGCGGACTTCGCCCGGGGGTTGCCCGATCACATCGGTAAGATCTCCAAAGCCAACGCGAAACACGATTACGACACGCTCGAACGGCTTGTCTATTCGCTCAAAAGCGTCGGCACCGGCTACGGTTTTAACGCGATCAGCGAAAACGCCGCGGATGTCATGCAGGCGCTCAACGCCGAGATGGCGGACATGGACCAGATCACCGAGCAGGTCAACTACCTGATCGAGACACTGAATCGCGTGCGCGTCGCGTAAGCGCCTACCGCCGGCCGCGGCGGGGCGGGCGCTTCTTCATCTTCGACGGCTTCTTGCGTCGGCCGACCTTGCCCGACTTGCTGTTCTTCGCGCGGAGCAGCGCCTGGTCTTGCGGGGCGCCCCGGCGTTTCTTCTTGCGCGCGGGCTCCGCCTTGCCATCCGCCTGCTGCCGACGCGGCTTACGGTCATCAAGGATCACCAGCTCCATCTGCCGCCGGGGCAGGTCGATGCTCGCGATCCGCACGGTGAACCGGTCACCGATCGTGATCGTCCTGCCCGACCGCATCGCGACCAGCGCGCCGGTATTGGGGTTCAGCTTCCAGCGGTCGGCCTTGTCGCCGGGCAGGTCGGGCAGGCGCACGAAACCATCGACGAGGTAGTGATCGACCTCGAGGAACGCGCCCTGACCGGTAACGCCGGTGACGGTGGCGCCGAAATCCTCGCCCAAGCGGCTCGCGAGCAGCTGCAAGACAAGGAACTTGCGCAGCTCGCGCTCGGCGTCGGTGCTGTTGCGTTCGGTGTTCGAGCAGTGCCGGCCGATCTCGACAAGCGCCTCTTCATCGGGCACGCGGTCGTCACGCCGCACGACATCGGCGATCTGCTTGAGCGGTTTGCCGCGCAGCGGCTTGCTCGTGTCGCCGAACTTGGCACGCTGCGCATCGAGCACGGCGTTGAGCGCGCGGTGCACGACGAAATCCGGGTAACGCCGGATCGGGCTGGTGAAGTGCGTGTAGTGCTCGCTGGCGAGGGCGAAGTGGCCGATCGGCGTCGGGGCGTATTCGGCCCGGCTCAGCGTCTTGAGCACCGCCATGTGCACCGCGTGTTGCGCCGGCGTGTCACGCACCTTGTCCAGCAACCACTGCAGCTCCTTGCGCGACGGCTTGGCCGGGATGTTGAACCCCGCGACGCGGGCGAAGGTCCGCAGGTCTTTGAGCCCGTGGGCATCGGGGTCGGCGTGCACCCGGCGGATCATCGGTATCTTCAGGTCATCGAACAGACGCGCCGCCGCCTCGTTCGCCTCGACCATGAACATCTCGATCAGCGTGTGCGTGTAGGCGTCGTCCTCCGGCTCGGCGTCGATCACGTGGCCGGCGTCATCAAACACCAGCTCGACCTCCGGCAGGCCCAGCACGATCATGCCCTGCTTGAACCGCCGGGCTCGGATCGTCCGCGACAGCTCGTTCATGTCCTTGAGCGCCTTGATCAGGGGCCGCGGGTACTTCGCCTCGCCCTTGCAGTGCTTGCGGGCCTCGCGCAGGTCGTCGTCGATCAATGCCTGCGCTTCTAAATAAGTCAGCCGCTTGGATGAGCGGATCACCGTCTTGGCGAAGCGCTGGGTCAGCACGCTGCCCTCGGCGTCGTAGGTCACGAAGACGGACTTCGCGAAACGGTCGACACCGGCCTGCAACGAACACACGCCGTTGGACAGGACCTCAGGCAGCATCGGGATGACCTTGCGCGGCAGGTAGGTCGAGTTGCCACGGGCGTAGGCCTCCTGGTCCAGCGGCCCGCCGGGCTCGACGAAGTGGGCGACGTCGGCGATGTGGACGCCGAGCTCCCAAGCCGCCCCGGAACGACCGTCACCGGCGTTCTCCAGGCGCTTGATCGAGATCGCGTCATCGTAATCCTTTGCGTCCGGCGGATCGATCGTGCAGATCAGCTCTTCACGCAGGTCCTCTCGGTCCTTGGGGATCGCGTCCTCGGCGCCCTCCATCTTCTGGGCCGCGGCCCGGGCCTCGGCGAGAACCTTCTTATCAAACTTCTCGGCGAGCGCATAGGCGCGCATGACCGACTGCGTCTCGACATCCGGCAGGCCCGACTCGCCGAGCACCTCGACGATGACACCCTCGGCGAGTTCGTTCCGCCGAACGTCGGGGTAGTCGATGACGTCCACGACGACCTTGTCACCGAGCTTCGCGCCGCTGGCGTCGGCGTCGCGGACGACGATGGGTGCGCCGACGGCCCTGCCGTCCACATTGACCAGATAAGCCGTGCCCTTGCGCGTGAGCGTGCCGACGAACTGACGGTCCGCCCGCTGGACGATCTCGACGATCGCGCCGGTGAAGGATGAGCGCCCGCCGCCCGCGCGGCCGCGCTCTCTGCGGACCTTGGCGCGGACGCGGTCACCGTCCATCGCGTCCGAGGAAAAGCCCGGCGGGATGAACAGGTCGCCGTGCTCGGTCAGCGCATCAGGCACGACAAAGCCGAAGCCGCGCTCGTTGGAGCGGAACCGGCCGATCACCTCGTCGCCGACCGGCGGCAGGCCGATCGTGTCGGCGCTGCCGCAGACCAGCTGGTCCGCGTCGAGCAGCGCCTGCACCGCGGTGGTGAAATCGTCCCGCTGGTCGGCGGGGATGTCCAGGTCGTCGATCAGCTGCCGGACCGTCCGCGGCTGGTAGCGGCGGTCGGCCAGGTGGTCCAGGATGCGGCGGGCGAAGCGGTCGGGCATGGGTCGTGTCGGCGGGGATGAAGAAGCGGGGAGAACACAATCGGGCGAGCGGCCCGCTGCCGGCCAACACTCGCGGTTATGCTAACGCAGAAACCCACCCCGCACCGAAACCCACGGGTTGCCGCGGCAACCCACCCGGAATCAAATCATGCCGACCGAACAAGACATCCTCGACCAGGCCACGAAGCTCGGCGAGCTGCTGGCCGAACACGAATCCGTTAAGAAGCTCGAATCAGCGACCAAAGCGTTCGAGGCCGACCCCGCCTCACGGCAGGCGATGACCGATTACCAGCAGTTCGCGCAGACGCTGCAACAGAAGGCCCAGCAGGGATCGCCGATCGAGGTCGAGGACAAGCGCAAGCTGGAAAGCCTGCAACAAGCAGTCATCACCAACCCGCTCCTGGCGAACATGCAGCGGGCGGAGATGGATTATGTCGACCTGCTCAGAAAGGTCGACGGCGCGATCATCGGCGCCGGCGGCGGGGTGGCGCAGCCGGCGGGCGCGGGGCCGACACTCGCCGGTTAGCGCCGCACCCAGGCGGAATCATATGAGTTGCACCCGCAAGCCCCGGATGTGAATCCGGGGCCGATGCGTCCATCACGATCGGGCGCCGCATCTACATGCGGTGCTCGTCAAAGGCTTACATCGAAACAAGCAACCTGCCGACGACCTACTCCGCCTGCACCGCGAGGCCATCGTTGGCGATGCCGAACGGAGCGGAGCGGAGGATGACTGCCCAATCGGCCAGCAGCCGGTCCAGCGCGTCCCACTGCTCGTTCTGGATCGCGCCGTTGGCACCATCCTGCCCGGCCGGGTCGTTCACGCGGGCGCCCGCGGCGACCTGACCCATCGAGGCCAGGCACTGGTTGAGCATGCTCATGGCGTTCTCTTTGTTGTTGTTACCGATCGCACCGGCCTTGGCCTGATCGACGATGAGCCGGGCGTAGCGGAACGCGGCGCGGTTCAGCCCGGTCGCGGAGTCCTGATCAAACGGGCGTTCGAGCGCAAGGCTCGAGGCGAGACGCTCGATCACGCCCTGCTCGCCGGCGTAGGACAGGTCCGCGTCCTCGGCGTGCAGCGCGACGCGGCTGTTGAGGTGTCCGACCAGGGTCGAGCGCGCCTCGGGCGTGTTGACCTCCAACAATGCCATGAGCGCCTTATCAACAACAATCGGGTTCGGCGGGGTGTCCTGGTTCAGCTTGTCGTTGACCCGTTCGATGACTTTGCCGAGCTTGGCGTCGAGATTCGCGGGGCCGTTGCCGGCCTGTTCGCGCCGGTTCCAGGTCGCGACCCGCGAGCGCATCGCTTCGAACGCCCACCGCTGGACCGCGACATTGCTGTCCTCGACGCCGAGGGCGATCTGCTTCATCGAGCCCTCGTCGTCACCCTCGCCGTCGTCGGTCATCCGGGACAGCACGATCATCGCGTTCATACGGACCAGGGTGCTGTCGTGGTTGACCGCGCGGTCCATCTTTGCGCTGACCAGCTCGGAGTACGCGTCCTGGAAGGCGACGGTCCCGCTGGGGTTGCCCAGGTGGTTGAGCATCTTCTTGCGCGCCTCGGACATGGCCTTCGCGTCGCCGTTGATCAGGTCCATCATTGCGGCATCGACCACCGCGGCGATCTGCTGGCGCTGCTCGGCGTTGATCTGCTCGGACTGGATGATGTCCCCGGGCAGGAACTGCGCCCCGGCGGACAGCCCCGGCAGGAGCAGCGCGGTCAGCAGGCAGACGGCAGCCCGTAGCGATCGACTCGAAGCATTCATTCCGGGGGCTCCACGCGGGTCGGGAGGGAGGGCTCGGAAGCGGCCCAAACCCACCAGCCGGCCCGCGAATCCACTCACAAAAGTAACCGCCGACCGCGCGTAAGTCAACGCATCGGCTGGCCCTATGACGCAGCGCTTGGCCGATGGACTATCATCCACGCCCGATCCGCGGCCCCCGGATTGCCCCGGAACCTCACACCCAAGCAGGAAAAACCGTATGTACCGCTCGATCAAAGCCGCCCCGGGAAGTTCACCCGGAAGTACCCCCGCTTCGGCCAAGCCCGCCGACGCCCTGGTCCTGCTGATGCCCGCCGGCACCAAGCCCGCCGACGCGCCCGCCTGCCCGGAGCCCGACGCGCTGGCCCGGCTGCTCAAGCAGGCGGACTTCACGCTCAAGCCCGAGCAGGCCCGCACGCTCTACCACGCCACGGGCAGGCCGGCGCGGACGCTGGTGGTCGGCCTGGGCGAGCGGGCGCAGGTCACCGCCGACACCCTCCGCCGGGCCGCGGCCCGGGCCGCCCGCGCGCTGGAGTCGGCGAGGATCGGCTCGGCCCGGTTCCAGACCGTCAACCTGCCGGACGAGCTCGACGCGCACGCCGTCGGCCGATCGCTCGCCGACGGGATCACGCTCGCCAACTTCCACTTCGACGCCTACCTCGGCAAGGCCCGCAAGCCCGAGAAGAAGAAGGGCGACAAGCCGATCGGCCTAAAGGTGACACTCGCCGACAAACCGACGCGTGCGGGCTTTGTTGAGGGCCTCAAGGTCGCCGAGGGCGTGACGACCGCGCGGACGCTGGCGTGCACCCCGCCGAACGTGGCCAACCCGAAGCACATCGCCGGCTACTGCAGGAAGCTGGCGAAGGCGACCGGCCTGAAGTGCACCGTGATCGACGCGAAGCGCGCGAAAGAGCTAAAGATGGGCGGGCTGCTCGCCGTCGGCGCCGGCGGATCGACGCCGCCCTGCATGGTCATCCTCGAGCACGCACCGGCGGGCAAAGCCAAACGGAAGCCGCTGCTGCTGGTCGGTAAGGGCGTGACATTCGACACCGGCGGGTACTCGCTCAAGCCCGACGGCGGCAAGGGCATGAAGTATGACAAGTGCGGCGCGATGAACGTCATCGGCGCCATGCATGCTATCGCCAACCTCAAGCTCAAGCAGCGCGTCGTCGGCGTCATCGGGCTGGCCGAAAACATGATCGACCGCGAGGCCTACCGTGTCGACGACATCCTCACGTTCTGCAACGGCGTGACCTGCGAGGTGACCAACACCGACGCCGAGGGCCGGCTCGTGCTCGCCGACTGTTTGGCGTATGGCACGAAGACGTACAAGCCCGCCGCGGTGATCGACTTCGCCACGCTCACCGGCGGGGTCGTCGTCGCGCTGGGCAAGAAGATCGCCGGCGTCTGGGCGACCGACGAAACGCTGCTGGGCAAGGTCAAAGCCGCGGGCCAAACCGTCGGCGAGCCGGTCTGGCAGCTGCCGCTGGACGACGACTACCGCAAGATGATGCAGGCCAAGCACGCGGACCTGCACAACTCCGCCCCCGTCCGCGAGGCCCACGCCACGCAGGGCGCCGCGTTCCTCAGCTACTTCGTAGGCACTGATGCGCCCAAGCAGATCCCGACGACGCCCTGGGTCCACGTCGATATCGCCGGCACCTCCAACACTGAAGGCGATGTCCTAATGGAAAAAGGCCCGACCGGCTTCGGGGTACGGCTGGCCACCGAACTGGCGGCGACCCTCTGATCGGACGATAAAACGACAAACACCATGCCCACGGCGTTGCGGCAGCGGTGCCGTGGGATTCAAACCCTCTCGCTTCAAACCCGCCCAAGCCTGCACCATGCCCAACGCCATCATCTTCGACTTCGATGGGGTCGTCGTCGACTCCGAGCCGCTGCACTACCAGGCCTTCGTCATGGTGGGCAGGTCGTTCAACTTCGAGTTCACCTGGGAGCAGTACATGGCCCAATACATCGGGTTCGACGACCGCGATGCGTTCCGGTACATGCTCGCCCAGGCGATTGAGGCCGGGCACACGCCTGATGTGGAAGATGTGGACCGGACGCTCGCCAAATTGATCGATCAAAAACAGAAGGCATTCGAGGCTTTAGCGCAGATGGGCACCGCGGCGATCCCCGGCACCGTCGAGCTCATTAACGAGGCACACGCTTCCGGCCTGCCGATCGCGATCGCCAGCGGCGCAACGCACGCAGACATCGACCAGATGCTCGGGCTGCTGGAGCTGCGCGACAAGTTCGAGATCATCGTCGCCGCGGACGATGTCAAGCACTCCAAGCCCGACCCGACGACTTATGCCAAGGCGTTCGAGAAACTCGCCGCCCTGCACGCCGACAAACCGCTGACGCCCGGTACTACACTCGCGATCGAAGACACCAAGGCGGGCCTGTCCTCCGCGCTCGGCGCGGGCTTGCAGACACTCGCGCTGACCACAACCTCACCGGCGGAGGTCTTACACCAAGCCGGCCGAGTCATCGAAGACCTGTCCGGCGTCACGCTCGCGACGCTGAATCAGTGGTACGGGTGATCCTCGCCCTTCAACCCAATCCTGAATAACGCCATGACCAATTCTGATGCTCCCCTGATGCTCTCGATCTCCGGCATGCGCGGCTTGGTCGGCAAGTCGCTGACCCCGCCTGTCGCCGCGCGCTTCGGTGCGGCGTTCGGCTCCTGGCTCTGGGCCAGCCGCCGACCGGGCAACGATGCCGCAGCAGCACCGGTTGTTGCACTCGGACGCGACTCGCGCCGTTCCGGGCCGATGATCGAAGCCGCCGTCGCCTCGGGGCTCGCGTCGGTCGGCTGCAAGGTGATCCGCGTAGGCATCCTGTCGACGCCGGGCGTGGCGATCGCCGCCGATCACCTCGAGGCCGACGGCGGGATGGTCATCACCGCCAGCCACAACCCCTTCCCGTGGAACGGCATCAAGCCGCTGCGCCACGACGGCGTCGCGCCCCCGCCAGACGAATCCGCCGAGATCATCCGCCGTTTCCATGACGACGACTTCAAGTACGCCGGGGTCGGAGACCTCATCGCCTACAAGGATTTTCCCGCCGGCGACAAGCACCACGTTGATCGCGTCCTCGAGCTGGTTGATGCCGATCTCATCAAATCCGCCAGCCTCTCCGCTGTGGTCGACTCGGTCCACGGCGCCGGCGGCGACGAGGCACGCCACCTGCTGCACGCGCTGAACATCAAGCTCCACCACCTCTACGCCGAGCCAACCGGCGACTTCCCGCACACGCCGGAGCCGACCAGAGACAACCTCATCGAGCTAAGCGAACAGACCGCCGGGCTCGGTGCGGATGTCGGCTTCGCGCAGGACCCGGATGCAGACCGGCTGGCGATCGTCGATGAGAACGGCACATACATCGGCGAGGAATACACGCTCGCGCTCTGCGCCCTGCACAAGCTCGGCCAGGGCGAGGCCGTCGCCGCCAACCTCTCGACCAGCCGCATGGTGGACGACATCGCCGCAGGCGTCGGCGGCAAGGTCATCCGCACGCCCGTCGGCGAGGCCAACGTCACCGCCGGCATGCGCGCCAACGGCGCGACGCTCGGCGGCGAGGGCAACGGCGGGATCATCGACAACCGGGTCAGCCAGGTCCGCGATTCGATCATTGGCATGGCCTACGTGCTCGAGCTCATCGCCGCGCGCAAGCAGAATCTCAGCGCGATCGTCGCCGGCATCCCCGCCTACGCGATCGTCAAAAAGAAGGCCGACGTTGACCCGGCCGTACTCAAAACGATGCCCGAAAAGATGACCGCCGCCTTCGCCGACCAGAAGATCGACCTGCAGGACGGCGTCCGCGTCGATTGGGAAGACAAGTGGGTCCACGTCCGCCCGAGCAACACCGAACCCATCATCCGCATCATCGCGGAGGCGGGTG
Organism: Phycisphaeraceae bacterium; assembly: GCA_028280965.1. Classification (GTDB taxonomy): domain Bacteria; phylum Planctomycetota; class Phycisphaerae; order Phycisphaerales; family Phycisphaeraceae; genus JAHQVV01. Next base: position 7,453 of record JANQKT010000112.1, on the reverse strand, counting down.
AGGTAGAGGAGGCGGAAGCGTTAATCGCGCAGGTGCGCGAGGTGCTTGCCCTTGCATAGCTCCCTGGCGGGAGCCCGGAGCATGGATAAACGGGCTTGGATAAAGCGATCAGACGCTTTATGACTCCATGCTCCGGGCTCCCGTCCGATGCTGTCCAAACTACCAATCCGTCCGGATCTCCACCGGCTGACGCGCCTTCTCGCCGGTCGGCAGCGTCGGCATATCCGGCCAGGCGGGGTCGAACGTAACACGCAGCACCGTGCGGAATTCGGTCAGGTCTTTTTCTTCGGGGTCGATCTTCAGCGAGAAGACGTACGCCCGGGCGATCGGGTCCCAGTGATCCCGCTGCGCCTCGGCGGAAGTCAGGTCGAACGCCCAGCGGAACCCGCGCTGCCGGCCTTCCGCATCGAGGACGATCCGGCCGTTGTCGTTCAGGAGCCGCAGCTCGATCACGAACCGGCCGGTGTCTTTTACCGGCTCGTTGAACTCATCGAGCAGTTCAATCCTCGCTTCGAGCAAGAGGTCTTTCTCGCCCTCGCGGAACTTGTCTTCGAGCACGTAGCGCGACGCGGGGTGGACGCGCAGGTCCACCGCGTGCGGGTACCACCTGGGCAGGGCGGATGCGTTGTTATCATCGCCCGGCCGGGCAGCGCGCGTGTCCGGGTCAACCGGTGTGCCCTTGGGCGCGCAGCCGGCAACCCACATCGCAGCAGCCAACAGGCAGATCGGTCCAACACCAGCACGCATGATCGGAGCATATGCCCGTCCGGTGTCGGCGACAAGCGTGTTTACGCCACGCGGCGCGACTCGGCCAGGCGGTCGAGGGCTTCGGCGATGCGGGCCTGGGTCTGTGCGAAACGCTCCAGCGCCGCGGTGTTCTGCCGGATCAGATCGGTGAGCACCCTCAACTCCTCGTGCTGAGCCATGTGGTGGTCGTGGGCTTCGGTGAGCTGCTGCTCCCGGCGGCGCGAGTACAACCGCTCCCACAGCCACAGCATGCCCATCAGCCCGGCAACGCCGAACTGCGTGAGGTTCTCAATCGCCTGGGTTTCCATCGGTGTGTCCCTTCTTAATCAAAGCCAAGACGGGTCTTTGGCGTATTGCCCGACATGCCGAAGTCGATGTTCAGGTCACGGACGCGGGCCGGTCGGGGGTCGAATACCGTCGGCGTCCCATCGACCGCTATGCGTTGTCCGAGCACGCCCGCAGCGCGGTCGCCAACGCGGAGGGCGGTCCACGCCCCGGCCAGCTCGATCGTGGCCCGGATCGTCGGCCCGGGCGAGCGGTCGATGTGTTCCTGCAGCGCGACACGCAGCGCGACGCGGTCGTCGGCGGTGTCAGCGGTCAGCTGCTGGGCATCGATCGCATCGGCGTGCAGGCTGCCGGGCGCGACACGGCGCCAGGCGAATCGGTCGCCCCATCGCAGCACACGCGACGGGCCGGGGCCGGCGAAGGGGTTGCCGTCCCACCGCTGCGCTTCGATCGGATCGGGCCCGGTCAGCGCAGCGGTGACGCGCACGCGAAGCGTGCCGGCCTGCGCCGCGGCGAGGACCGAAACCGGCAGCGTGTCGTCGGTCAGCAACACACCGGCGCGGTCGGTCATGACCTCGGCCTGGCCGGGGTAAGCCGACCAGGTCGCGCCGCTGTCCGTGCTCGATTCGATCATCGGCGGGATTGGCCTGCCAGCGGTGTCACGCGTCAGGCAATCACCGAAGCGCAGCGCAACCGCAGCGTCCAATGTTGAGCCGAAGAGCGCGCCTACATCGAACGCCGATCCCTGGCTAAACGGCGGGCCGGTGAATGCGCCGTCTTCATTGAGCATCCACGCGCGATAGACCGATCCGTAACGACTGAAGTCCGGGCTTATGAGTCGGCCGTACGTGCTGTCGGCTTCGCCGGCGAGCGACGGGTCCCAGCCCTGCACCAGCTCAAACGTGTCCTCAACCACCGGCCGATCACCGCGTGCGATCCACCGGCGTGGCGGTTGTTGCTCGGCGTCGGCGTCGATCGAAACGACTGCGCCGCCGATCCCATCGTCATCAGGCCACGGCAACGCGATCCGTCGGCCGGAGCGCTCGGGCAACACCGTCAACGTTCGACGGGCTTGGTCGCGTTCCAAATCAATCGATTGCTGCAGCCGCAGGCCGACCGGAAACAGCACGCGGTCCAGCGCTTCTCGCGTTGTCGCGCCACGCAACGACGCGGTAGAGAAGGGCTTATCAAGCGGCGCGGCATCACACGCACAGACCACTTGGCCGCCGATCCGTAGTGCAACACGCTCAAGCAGATCACGCGCGGTGGGCGGATGGTCGGGCCATTCACCCAGGCTGTCGGTCGGGGCGTCAAGAATCGAAACAAGCTGATCCACTACGGCGTATTGCCGCCGATCACGCCCCGCGGTGCGTTCGGTTTCTGCCGCATTGAGTGCCCCCGATAGCAGCACCTGCCAGCGCACCTCACCATCGTGGAGCATGTGCGGCACCAGCACCGTCGCCTGTTGCCCCCGCGGGATGAGCGGGCCAGACGTATCCGGTCCAGCCCATACGAGCCGCGCCGCGCGTGAATCATGCGCAAGCGTTGCCGTAAACTGAACAACCTGCAACTCGGGCACGAGCACCCCGTCGATCAAGGCGACAGGCGTTGTCGCCTCGACAGCGGGACAAAGCTTGGCCGGCGCAGCGGCGGCGGTGGCCTGGCTCATAGTTGGGTCTCCAGCAGGGTGAGCAACCGGTCGGGCGCTGCCTCGGGATCAACCCAGTCCGACCAGGGTGAATGGAATTGAGACACGCCCTGCACTACGCGGAAGCGGTAGCGCGTTGAGACAACGGGCCGGTCGGTCGTGAAAATAGCACGCCGCTGACCGACGACGGGCACAACCTGATCGACAAGCACCAGCGGATCAGTGCCGGCTTGTGATTGCAACTCGACACGATCGATGCCCAGCCCGATCAGCGCCGCGGGCCAGACGGCGGTCGGTTGGAGCCGGCCGTCGGTCATGCGAATTCGCCAGTTGTCAAAGCCCGGCCAGGCCGGGAGAGCGGGGCGCACCGGCTGATCCTGATTGATGGCGCGATATGTGCTCGCGGTGGCTTGACCTGCACGCCCGTGTTCATCGATGCGACGGACGACATAGCGTGCGGCCGATCCGGCGGGCGGCGCGTCGGCAGCGGATAGCTGCAAGGCCCGCTCGCCCGCGTGAAGGATCGCTAGGGGTTGATCTGGATCGACCTGGTCCACACGATCCACGGGGCCGAAGACATCGAAACCCGCATTGGGGAACCCGATCGTCAGCAGCGGGTCGCCGACAATCTGCAGGCCGCCACGGATAAACGGCTGACCGATGAGCCATGCCTCGGCCAGGGTCCAGCCGCGGCGTAGCGCCTCGAACACAGGCTCGGGCCGCGGCATGGTACTCAGCGAATAGTTGCGGCTCGCGGCCGCCACGGCGCCGTAGCCCGCTTGCAATGCCGTGTTGAGCCAGTCCGCCGCCGACGGGTCGCGCAACGTTGTCGCCGGCTGTGGCTCGGGGCCGAACTGCAGACACAGCGCCCGCCGGCCCGGGGGATCTGCAAAATAACCCGGCGGCGGCGCGGCATCGCGCCAGCCCCACACTACCGCCTCGCCGCTCGCGGACGTGGGGGCAGCCGCATCGTAGATCGTGCTCGGCAGTCGCAACCGATCGAACGCCTGGCTTTCAGTCCAGTCGCTAACCAGCGCGCTTAGGACCGGGCCGGCGCCGGGGTTGTCCGATTGAACATCGACCACCAGATCGGCGCCCCCGTCGTATTGAAGCGGCATCTGAATCAAATCATCCGCACAGTCGATCAGGCTGATCGCGGTGGCGAGATCGGGCGCATCGATCCGGCCGGTCAGGCGCACGCCGGTGTAATCAGACGCCGCGAGACGGTCGCCAATAGTCGCATGGAAAACCGGGTTGACCGCGGCGAAACCATCGGCTGCATCCGTGTGCAGGTAGCTTGCGATCGGGGTCGGGCCCTGCGCGGTGAGGTCGGCGTAGCCGGGGGCACCGAAGCCCAGCAGCACGCCGACGACCTGTATATCAAGGTTGTTGTCGCTGAGATAGTCGGCGATCTGCTGCCGCATCGTGTGGTACTGCGCATCGGTGATGAGTTCCGCGGCCTGCAGATCGAGCCCGCAGAGGTTGGCGTAGGGCACGCCGCGCCGTGCGCGATATGCGTCTGCCCATGCGGCGCTGTCATCGTCTCCGCGGTTGTAGACCACCAGCCATCGGCGGGGGTCACCCGCATGATCAAGCATGGGCTCAACCATCGGGACACCGATCGGTGTGTCGGCGATGACCCACTGATCCATGTCGAGGTCGCCGACCACGGACGCGTCCTGAAACGCGCTGCCCAACCAGGCGTATCGGATAGCCTGGAGAACAACAGGCTCTGATGCGCGCTCGATACCGTTGATATACAGCGTGAGCTGACCGGCTGAGGCGTCCGCTACCACTTCGATACAGTGCCACGTGATCGCCGCGGACAGGTCGGCGGCGAGCGACACACCATCCGCCGTCACGCTGACCGTTTGGCTGTCTGTATCGAGCCTCGCCTGCCAGACGCCTTCGCCCTGTCCGTCGATGCCGCCGGCGATCGTCACCCCGCCGCCGGCTGCTGAAGACGCGTTGATCATCCAACGCTGATACAGCTGGTCTCGCGCTACGCCGAGGTCGTGGATCAACACCTCGCCGTGGGCCTGCAGCGTCGCACGCAGACCAACAGGCGCGGGGTGGAGGTCGGCGAACCCCGCGTTCGCATTTTGTGTCAGGGTCGAAGTCACGGGCGGTCCTCGGGGTCAGGCGGGCAGGTTCAGTCGCGCGCCCGCCAGGCCGTGCAACCAGCGGACCTGTTCCGCGGTCAGGGCGTAGTCGAACAGGCATGCTTCGTCGAGTTCCACGTTTGGCGAGGCGGAGGTGTTGCGCCCGAGCCTGAACGGCGCGTTGCCCAGGCCAGCACCGGATGCGGTTGTCTGCGTATCGAGCCGGCCATCGATATACCAGCTCAGGCCGCCGCCGGTGTCGCGTGTGAGCACGAGCATCCGCCACGCATTATCGAGCGCGGCGTTGGTATCAAACGCGATATCGCCGACCACCGCGAAACGGACCGTGGCGTCCGAAAGCACGCTGCACAGCATGCGGCCCGACACGCCGGACTGGTACTGGCCGAGGAAGGCCGCGACGGAGGTGATCGGGTTCGGGAAGCGGACCCAGCACGCGATAGACAATGCGGCCCCCGCGGTGGTTGGCAGGATCGGCCCGGTGTAGGCCGCGGACCCGTCTGTAAATAATGCTGCAGTGTTGGCGTCCTGGACCAGCGCGCCTGTTTCGCCCAGGCTGTAGCCGCTGGACAGCGTCAGATCGTGCTGGCCGGTTTCGTCGTTTGCGGCCGTGCCCGCGGACTCACCCAGCCGCCAGTAGGCGATCGGGCTGAGCGCCATCACGGCGTCGCGATACGTCGGTACAACGGTCGGCGGCGCATCGAGCTCACGGAATGCCGGCACCTGGAAATCAATGTGTTTGAGGATCGGCATCGGCTTAGGCCTTGAGGAGGGTTTCGAATCGGCGGTCGGTGATGAGCGTGACCTCGCCGGCGTCGAGCACGGCCTCGGCGAGCTTGAGGTGGTCGCCTGCCGGCCAGCCCGCACTCTGCGCCGCAACACCGACCGCCGCGACGCCGGCGTTGTCCTCGAGCCAGACCAGCGCGGTATCGTTGTTGTGCACGCCCAAGTCGTGCGAACCGCCGGCATAACTGAGCGGTTGGCCCGCGATCGAGCATCGACCGGGCGCGACCCAAATCGATGTCGCATCGTCGGCATCATGCCAGACACGCAGGTCACCGGCCGAGGCCTCGGCCAGGCGGTGCAGCGAGCGGACCAGCCATTCGTAGTAGGGCTGCAGCCCAGCCTCGGGATAGGCCAGGCCGGTGATAGCATGCGACGAGCCGACACGATCAATGATCTGCTCTGAGGTCAGGTCTTGGGAGGGCATAGCGGGTGTCTCCGGTTTGCGTTCGGCGGTGAGTGACTCAAATCGGACGCTCGGCCTTGACCACCACGAGCACACCGACGTGCGTCGGCTGCTGTGTGACCGTGCCGTTGGCGGTATAGATAAGATCGATTGTGACCAAATCACCACGGTTGACGTTCTGCGCGCCGGTCGTGTCGAGCGTCGGCGGCGTGCCCGCGCCCTGGTCGGTGCTCTGGAAACCGACGCCGTCGGACGCGGTGAGTGTCGCGGGCGCGGTGGTCAATGCCGATCCGTTGACAAAAGCGTCCAGCGACAGACCGTCGGCCGAGTCGCTCGACTGCGTGTTCAACCCGCATGACAACACGATGGCGACGATCTCGCCGGCGACCGGCACCGCGCCGACGAGCTGCGCGTTGGCGGTCGCCGACAGCGCCCCGCTGTGCGACCAGCCCAGGGGGGCCGCGCCGAATAAGTGATAAGACTGGCCGAGGTAGGCCTGCGTGAGAAAACCCGTCGCGCGGTCCACACCCAGGCGGGTCGAATCCGGCATCGCGGCCGGCAGTGAGAAGTTGAGCTGTATCGACGCGTTGGCGTCGGCGCTGTCGTTGAGCAGCGTGACCGTGGCCATGCCATCGACATCCTGGTTGGTAGTCAGGTGCCGGTGCTGCGTGTCGGCGGTGCTCATCGCCCCGCTAGTCAGAGCCGTCAGGTTGGCCGCGGTCACACCCGCGCCGATGCCGTCGAGCGCATCGTTGATCTCCTGCGATGTCGCTGTGATCCCAGCGAGTGCCGCGGACTGTGCCTGAAGGAGCGATTCACCACGCAGATCGGTGATCCGCGTGATGCTGCCGGCGTCCGTCACAACCTCCGCGAGTGGGATGAAGTTCGCGCGGTCGGCGGGCAGGCCGGTGGTTGACGTCGTCACCACGCCAGACACGCTGACGTAGAGGTGTGTCGTGGCGTCTGCGCTGAGTGCGATGGGCCCGCTTGCAGCGATCTCCCTTGGCTGGTCGCCGACGAAGCAGCGCCCGCCACGCACGCCGACCGTTAAGCCGCCCATCGCATAGACGCGCAGGTCGTTGGCGCGCTCGACCACGCGGAGCAGGCGGTACAGCATCCGCCGGTACGCCATGATGTAGGGCGACTGGCCGGTCGGGATGTACTCCACGCCGGTCGCGTCGTCCTGCGACAAGCCAAGCAGCGTCGTGTCGTCGGGGTAGGTCTCGGGCATCGGTTCAGTTCCAGGTCAGGAGGAGTTCGGGCGAAAGCGACACCCCGCTCGGCGGGTCGGGCAGGCGCGCAGCCGTGAAATCAATCGTCATCGGGTCGGCCGCGGACGCGCCGGTCGAATCAACCAGTGACAGCTCAAGCGTGTGCGGCCCGGGGCCCGGCGCGTCGTCCCGCCAACGCAGCGCGTCGCCGCCGCTGCCCAGCGGGCCGTAGCCGAGCTGCTCCAGGCCGAGG
>JANQKT010000074.1 GCA_028280965.1 Phycisphaeraceae bacterium | reverse complement strand
ACTTGTTTAGCCGCGACGCTACGCGTCCCCGGCGAATGATGAACACATGTGTCATGCTTTGCCGGCGACGCGTAGCGTCGCGGCTATTGAACAGCGCCTGACCGATCATTCATGTGAGTCTGCTTATGCAACATCACAGCGACTCGAAATGGTACGCCTTCTTGCTGGTGGTTTGTTTCTTATCAGCCCTGCCCACCGCCGCCGGCTCGCCGCAACTCAACAACATCCTCCCGGTCGCAGCCCAGCGCGGGCAGACGATCGATGTGTCGTTCTACGGCGCGCGGCTCAACGATGCGACGCAGGTGCTCTTCCACACCACAGGCATCACGGCGGGCGACGTCGTCTTCGAGAACAACCGCGTCAAGACGACGTTCACCATCGATCCCGACGCGCCGATCGGCGAGCACCAGGTGCGTCTGCTGGCCAAGTCCGGCGTCACCGAGATGGTCACGTTCCGCGTGGTCGATGGGCCGGTGATCCGGGAGAAGCCGGACGAGCGGATCAGGGACACGAACCGGTTCCGCCCGGGAACCAGCTTTGAAGACCCGCAGGCGGTTGAACTGGGCACGACGGTCATCGGCAAAACCGACCCCGAGGACATCGACTACTACGCGGTGGACCTGAAAAAAGGCCAGCGGCTCACGGTGCAGTGCGACGCGATGAGCCTGGGCCGGGGCTTCACCGACTCGTACCTCGCGGTCCTCAACAGCGAACGCTTCGAGGTCGCGGCCAGCGACGACACAGCGCTCCTGCGGCAGGACCCGTACGTCTCCTTCCTCGCGCCCGCGGACGGGCGATACACCATTATCATCCGCGACTCGGGCTACGGCGGGGGCAGCAACAACTGGTACACGCTGCATATCGGCAGCTTCCCCCGCCCCGCTGTGGTCTACCCGCTCGGCGGCAGGCCCGGCGAACAGGCGACGCTGCGCTTCATCGGCGACCCGGCCGGCGACTTCGATCAACAGGTCAAATTGCCCGACCAGCCCGACAACGGCTACGCCGTGTTGCCCGTGCACGAAGGCCAGGCCGGGCCGTCCGGCCACGCGTTCCGTGTCAACCACCTGCCGAATGTGCTTGAGCAAGATAGCGCGCAGAACAACGGGATGAATCAGCTCAAGGAAGCATCGGCCCACGCGGTGCCGGTCGCGCTCAACGGCGTCATCGACCAGCCGGGCGACATGGACTACTTCAAGGTCCACCTGAAGAAGGGCCAGGCCGTCGCGATCCGCTGCTACGCCAACACGATGGGCAGCCCGCTGGACTCGGTCGTCAACCTGTTCAACGCCGCGAACAACCAGCACATCCAAGGCAACGACGATCAGGGCGGCTCGTCGGACAGCCTGCTGAACTTCACCGCGCCAAACGATGGGGACTACTACGTGCGCGTCCGCGACCACCGCAACCGGGGCGGCACAGCGTTCGTCTACCGCGTCGAGGTGACCGTCGCCCAGCCGTCGCTCTCCACGTTTATTAACCGGTACGACCAGAACCGCCCGCAGCAGCGCCAGGCCATCGCGGTCCCGCAGGGCAACCGGTACGCGGCGCTGGTGCGTGTCAGCCGCTCGCGCGTCGGCGGGGACCTGACGCCGCTGGTCGAAGGCATGCCCGCGGGCGTCTCGGTCAAGGGCCTGGGCACCGGCGAGGTCGGCGGGCTGATGCCGGTGGTTTTCGAGGCCGCCGGTGACGCGCCACTGGGCGCATCGATGGCGGATATCGGCGTGCAGAGCCGGCCCAAGGGCGACTCGGCCGAGCGCATCACCGGCCGATTCAGTCAGCGGACCGCGATCGTGCAGGGCAACCCCAACCGCACCGAGTACGCCCACACGACGCTGGACACGATGCCCGTCGCCGTGACCCAGGCGGTGCCTTTTAAGATCGATGTCACCACGCCCAAGGCCCCGATCGTCCGCGACGGCGTGATGAAGCTGAAGGTCAACGTGTCGCGCGACGGCTACGACGGGCGCGTCCGGCTATACCAGCTCTGGCGGCCAACGGGTATCGGCGCGGCGGGGATGGTTGAGCTCAAAAACGGCAGCACCGAAGCGCGGTACTACATCGACGCGAACAACTCGACGCCGCTGCGCACCTGGCCGATGGTCATCGTCGGTTACGCGGACCTGCCCGGCGGGCCGGTCTGGATCTCCAGCGACATCATCGACGTCCGCGTCGAGATGCCGTTCGTCACCGGCCGGATCCTCAAGGCCAAGTGCACGCAGGGCGAAGCGGTCGATGTCGTTGTCAAGCTCGAGCACCCGCGTGAGTGGGCAGGCGAGGGCGAGATCAAGCTGCTGGGCCTGCCCGCCGCCTGCACGGTCGAGCCGGTCAAGGTCAAGCCCGGCCAGGAAGAGGCGGTGTTCCGTGTTCAGACCGCGGGCAACACCCCGCCGGGCCAGCACAAGTCGCTCATGGCCGAGCTGACGGTCACGGTCAACGGCGAGCCGGTGGTCCACCGCATCGGCCGGGGCGCACAGCTCCGCATCGACCGGCCGCGCAAGCCCGATGCGCAGGCACGCAAGGACGGGAAGTAGAACGATGATGACACCCCGCCGAACCGCACGGATTGTTGCACGCCTGATGCCCGGTGCCCTGTTGCTGCTGATGGCTTTCGCGGTGCTCTTGCCCAACGTGTACGCCGACGCAACCGATGCGGGCAACACCGACACGGCGGCCCCGGCCGACGCGCAGGCTGTTCCGGTCAAGCCCGGCGAGGTGGAGGTCTACCCGAGCCAGGTCACGCTGACGACCCGCGCCGATGCGCAGTCGGTCGTCGTGCGCACCCGCCGGGCCGACGGCGTCACGATCGACCTGACCGGCCAGGCGGTGTATACGGTGGAAGACCCATCGATCGCCGAGGTGCGCGAACAGGTCGTCTTGCCGAAGAAGGACGGCCAGACCCAGCTCATCATCGAGCACGCCGGCCAATCGGTGCGCGTGCCGGTGACGGTGACCGGCGCGGACCAGCCCCGGCCGATCAGCTTCCGGCTGGATGTGCTGCCGGTGTTCGCCAAGACCGGCTGCAACAACGGCTCTTGCCACGGCTCGGCCCGCGGGCAGGACGGGTTCAACCTGTCGTTGTTCGGCTTCGACCCGGCCGGTGACTACAAGCGGATCACGACCGAGCAGCCCGGCCGGCGGATCAACCTCGCGGACACACCACGCGCGCTGCTCCTGACCAAGGCCGTCGGTTCCGTGCCGCACACCGGCGGAAAACTCTTTGACACCGACCACGCCTTCTACGACACGCTCAAGGGCTGGCTGGACGCGGGCGCTCCCGACGACCCGCAAGACATCGCAACGGTCACGAAGGTTGAGATCTTCCCGCAGGATATCGTGCTTGAGGGCGGGGGCGCAACCCAGCCCATCACCGTGCGGGCGCACTACTCCGACGGCAGCGACCGCGACGTCACCGACCTGGCCGTGCTGATGACCAGCAACGAGGTGTCCGCCGCGATCGGCGACGACGGCGTCATCACCGCGGGCAAGCGCGGCGAGGCGTTTGTGATGGCACGCTTCGATGCTCACACGGTCGGCACGCCTGTTGTCGTCGTGCCCGGGCCGACGCCCGACACGCCGGCCTACCCAGAGCACCTCGCCTCGGCCAACTACATCGACGACCACATCAACACCAAGCTCCGCAAGATGCGGATCGCGCCGTCCGAGCTCGTGGACGACGCAAAATACATGCGCCGGGTCTACCTCGACATCGTCGGACAGCTCCCGCCGGTCGAGGAACTGGACGCGTTCGTTGCGGACCAGGCCCCGGACAAACGAGCGAAGCTGGTCGACCGGCTGCTCGAGCGCAAGGAGTTCGTCGAGATCTGGGTCATGAAGTGGGCCGAGCGTCTGCAGATCCGCAGCAGCAACCAGACGATCAGCCAGAAGTCCGCGGTGCTGTACTACGAGTGGCTGCGCGAGCAGATCGCCGACAGCCGTCCGATGAACGACGTCGTCCACGACCTGCTCGCGTCCACCGGCGGGACGTTCGAGAACCCGGCGACGAACTACTACGAGCTCGAGCGCGACACGCTCAAGGTCGCCGAGAACGTCGTGCAGGTCTTCATCGGTGCGCGGATGCAGTGCGCCCAGTGCCACAACCACCCGTTCGACCGGTGGACGATGGACGACTACTACGGCTTCGCCGCGTTCTTCGCGCAGATCGGGCGCAAGCGCGGCGCCGACCCGCGCGAGCGCATCGTCTTCAAGGGCGGCGGCGAGGTGCGGCACCCGCTCGACAACCGCGTCATGCCGCCGACGTACCTGGGCGGGGATGTCGCTGAGGTCCAGGGTGGCGAGGACCGCCGCGCGGTGATGGCCCGGTGGCTGACGTCGCCGGAGAACCGCGCGTTTAACCGCAACCTCGGCAACTTTGTCTGGGAACACTTCTTCGGCCGGGGCATCACGCACCCGATCGACGACGTGCGCATCTCCAACCCGCCGGTCAACGGGCCGCTGCTGGACAGCCTCGCCGACCGGCTGGTGGAGACGGACTACGACATCAAGCAGCTGATCCGTGACATCTGTGCATCCCACACGTACCAGCGCTCGACGCGCGCGAACGAGACGAACCGCGACGACCTGACCAACTTCAGCCGGGCCCAGCCCCGCCGAATCCGTGCAGAGGTCCTATTGGACTGCATCACGCAGGTGACGCGGACGCAGGACGACTTCCGCGGCCTGCCGCCGGGCGCACGGGCGGTGCAGATCATTGATGGCAACACAAGCACGTACTTCCTTACGACCTTCGGCCGAGCCTCGCGCGAGACGGTCTGCTCCTGCGAGGTCGTCATGGAGCCGAACCTCAGCCAGGCCCTGCACCTGATCAACGGCAACACGACGAACAACAAGATCCGCGGCGGCCGGCTGATCCCGACGCTGCTGGATCAGGGCAAGACGCCGAGCGAGGTCGTTGATCACCTGTACCGCGTCGCTTTCTCGCGCCCGCCGACGGCCGAGGAGCTGCAGCGCGTGATGAAGCTTGTCGATACGAGTGATAACAAACGGCAGGCGCTGGAGGATGTGTTCTGGGCGCTGCTGAATGCGAAAGAGTTCTTGTTTAATCATTGATACTTGCAGGCGTCTATGCCATAACGGCTCGGGCTTCGCATAGAACATATTGAGACAACCGTATGCTCAGAGCATCGCAGACCACTCTGTTCACAACGCTATGTGCAGTTCTTTCCTGGAGCGTTTCCGCTCAGGACAAGATCAACTACACCGACCACATCCGCCCGATCATGCAGCAGAGCTGCCTGAACTGCCACAACCCCGACCGGGCGCGCGGCGGGCTGGACCTGAGCAGCTACAACGCGCTTATGGCCGGCGGGTCGGGCGGGGAGATCGTTGTCTCGCTGGACCCGGACGGCTCGAAGCTGCTGGGCGTCATGGCGCACACGATGGCTCCGAAGATGCCGCCCAATGGCGGGAAGGTCGGTGATGACAAGCTCGCGCTCGTCCGCCAATGGATCGAGCAGGGCCTGCGCGAGACCGCGAACAGTGCGGCGGCGAAGCCGAGCAAGCCGCGCGTCGATCTGTCGGTGGGCGAGGCGGCGATGGGCCGGCCCGACGGCCCGCCGATCATGCCCGTGGACATGCCTCTGGGCCCGATCCACCACACGCCGCGCGCGGGCGCGGTCCCCGCGATCGCCGGGCACCCCTGGTCGCCGGTCGTCGCGGTCGCCGGGCAGAAGCAGGTGCTCGTGCACCACACGCAGACGGGCGAGCTGCTGGGCGTATTGCCGTTCGCGCACGGCCAGCCGCAGGCGCTGCGCTTCAGCTGGACCGGCCGGCTGCTCATGGTCGGCGGGGGCGTGGGCGGGATGAGCGGGACCGTCGCGCTCTACGACGTCAAGACAGGCGAAGAGGTCGCACGCGTCGGCGAGGAGGTGGACGCCGTGCTCGCCGCGGACCTGGATCCGAAGCAGAGCATCGTCGCGCTAGGCGGCCCGAACAAACTCGTCAAGGGCTACAGCGTCGCGACCGGCGAGCTCGTCTACAAGATCGACAAACACACCGAGTGGGTCACCGCCATCGCGTTCAGCCCGGCGGGCGACTACCTCGCGACCGGCGACCGCAACGGCGGGCTGCACGTCTGGGAGGCCGACACTGGCCTGCCCGTGTTCACACTGCAGGGCCACCAGCGATCCGTCACCGGCCTGGCCTGGCGGTACGACGGCAAGCTGCTCGCGTCCGTCGGCGAAGACGGGCAGGCCAAACTGTGGGAAATGGAAGAGGGCAACCAGGTGAAGGCCTGGAACGCGCACGGCGGCGGCGCGCGCTCCGTTGCTTTCGCCGAGGACGGCCGGCTGGTCACGACCGGGCGCGACCAGTTCGTCAAGGTCTGGAACACCGACGGTGGGCAGCTGCACGCGATCAAGCCGTTCACTCAGATCGGCATGGCCGCGGCGTTTGATACGGCGGGCAAGACGGTTATCGCCGGCGACCTGAGCGGCAAGCTCGTGCGTTGGTCGCTGGAGGGCGATGCGAAACGGGTTGTGGACTGGACAAGCAACCCACCGACGGTGAAGGTCGCGTTGGTGCAAAGCGGCGAGCGGGTGAGCGCGACCGCGCAGGCCTACGAGCAGGCGAAGGCCCACGCGCAGCAGCAGCGCTCGGCAGCCGAGCAGGCCAAAGAAGCACACGCACAGGCCGACACGGCACTCAAGGCGGCGCGTCAGGCGGCGGCCGACAGCGAGCAGCGCCTCAAGCAATCGGATACCGAGCGCAAGCAGGTGGTGAAGCGGCGTGATGAAGCAGATAAGCAGGTGCTCGCTGCGCGTGATCAGCTCAACAAGGCCACGAAGGCCATGCGCGGCGCCGATGGCGAGGCGAATCGCGTCCGGAAGGCCCATCAGCGCGTCGCGAAAGACAACGAGAAGGTCGCCGCCGACCTCACCGGCCTGGTCAAGCAGGCCGAGGCGGCGACGCAGCAGGCCGCGCAGAACCCCGAGGACGAGGATGCCGCCAAGCGCGCCGCCGACCTGGCAGTGCAGGTCGAGAACAAGAAACAGGAGGCGCAGCAGAAGTCGGCGGAGATGGATAAGCAGGGCCAGGTGCTCGCGACCGCAGAACAGAAACTAAGCGAAGCCAAGCATGCGCACGAGCAGAAACGCGGCGAGGCAGACCGAGCCAACCAGATGGCCCAGGCCGTGAATCAGGAGCTGCAGGAGAAGAACAAGGCGCACGAGGAAGCGCGGAAGACGCGCGACGCCGCCAAGCGCGCGATCAAGCCCGCGGAGGACCGGCTTCAACAGGCGCAGGCCAACGCGGAGAAGGCTTCGGCGGAGGCCACCCAGGCCGATCAGGGCGCGGAGGCGGCGCGCCTGGACGCCGAGCGGGCAGCGCGGGAGCGCGCCAAGTGGCAGTCGGCCGAGCTGCGCTTCGAGATGGATGCGCTGCGCGGGAAGATGGCCGAGATCCGTCTGACTGAGCACCCGGCCCGGCAAGCGCTGGATGAGGCGACCGCGGCGCGGGACCGCCAACAGAAACAGATCCAGGAAGCAGAAGCCGCCCTAGCGGACCGGCCGAACGAGATGGCGCGTCTCCAGTCGGCGATCAAGCAGAAGCAGGCCGTGGTCGAGACGGTGCGCGCGAAGCAGGCCGCGGCCAAGGCCCAGCAGGCCGCGCTGGCCAAGCACATCACCGCGCAGCAGCAGGTCACGCAGGCTCTGGCAGAGCGCGTCGAGGCGGCGGACACGCCGGAGGACCAGGCCGCGATGCAACAAGCGCTGGCCGAAGCGCAAGAGCAGGCGAAAACGCTGGACACGGAAGCGGCCGATCTGAACAAGAAGATCAAGAAGCTGGCGCTCGCGGCGGAGGATGCGCAGTTCGACGCCGAGGACGCCGTGTTCGACGTCAAGCAGGCCGAAGAACGCTTCGCCAAGCTGCCTGCGCAGATCGAGGCACTCAAGCAGGCGCTGCCCGCGATGGAGGCCGCGATCGAGCAGGCGCAGGCCGGCTTGGCCGAGGCGCGCAAGCCCGGCGACGCGGTGCAGGCCGAGATCGACCAGCTCACGCCGCGGTATCTTGAGCTGCGCCGCGCCGCGGGGTTTGCGGTGCTCGGCCCATAACCACATTTTGTGTCTGACCCGCCAGCCCGATGAAGCCGCACGCCCGCAGCGGTTATGCTTTTGGCTTCTCTCCCTATCGTTGAAAGGCTGACCGATGCGATTCATGCGGCAACTGAACCTAACCCCCCGACTATTTGCGCTGGTTACCTGTTTCTTGGCGGCGGCTCTATTCGGGTGTACATCCCTGGACGCCTCCGCCGCGGATCGGCCAAACATCATCGTCTTCCTCGTCGATGACATGGGCCCGATGGACACGTCCGTGCCGTTCATGACCGACGGCAATGGTAAGGCGAAACGCTACCCGCTCAATGACTACTACCGCACACCCGGGATGGAGCGCCTGGCCGAGCGCGGGATCCGGTTCAACAACTTCTGCGCGATGAGCGTCTGCTCACCGACGCGCACCTCGATCCTCACCGGGCAGAACGGCACGCGGCACCATGTGACGCAGTGGATCAAGTCCGAGGACAACAACCGCGGCCCCAACGGCCCGCCGGCGTGGAACTGGACCGGCTTCCAGAACGCCAGGGCGACGCTGCCGGGCGTGCTCAAGACGGCGGGCTACCGCACGATCTATATCGGCAAGGCGCACTTCGGCCCGAACGACGAGCCGTCGGAGTGGCCGGACAACCTCGGTTACGACATCAACATCGCCGGCTGCTCCTGGGGCCAGCCCGGCAGCTACTACGGGCAGGACGGCTATGGCCACCTCAAGGGCAACAAACGCCGAGCCGTGCCGCACCTGGAGAAGTACCACGGCACGGACACGTTCCTGACCGAGGCGCTGACGATCGAGGCGAAGGGCGTGATCGAGCAAGCGGTGAAAGACGACACGCCGTTCTACCTCCAGTTCGCGCCCTACGCGGTGCACACCCCGTTCCAGTCCAACCCGCGCTTCGCGGACGATTACAAAGATTCGGGCAAGTCCAAGCCCGCGCAGGCCTACGCGACGCTGATCGCGTCGATGGACCGCGCGCTCGGCGAGTTGCTGGACCACCTTGAAAAACAAGGGATCGCCGAGGACACGCTGATCCTGTTCCTGGGCGACAACGGCGGGGACGCGCCGCTGGGCCCGACCCACCAGCACAACAGCTCGTTCCCGCTGCGCGCCA